>CALUQO010000007.1 GCA_944322935.1 Candidatus Gastranaerophilales bacterium
CGATATTTACCTAAATTTCCAAGTTTTATACGGTCAAGCCTTCTATCAATAATCAACCTAACACTTTTATCTAAGGAGTTATACCATTCAAGATAAGGACACTTCCCATTGATTGTTTTGTAATAAATTATTTCTTTCATATTAATATTGTATCGAAAAAGATACAGTGGGTCAAGTGGTAAATTATAATGTTATAACTTTTACAATTTTTTTTGTTAATTGTATTGTTTCTTCTGTCTCAAGTATTTGCAATATATTTATTTCGGGTTCGGAAATAGTACCATTACCCGCCCCATTTTTACTTGCTATATCTGCGTTTTAGTAGTTCGAACAAAATATCAAAATTCATATTTGCTCTATAATTGTATTTATAAATAAATCAAAACGAACTTTGAAAATTTTAAACGCAGGGTAAAAGGAACTCTTTTCTACAGGTAGCTAACTAACAATATTATTATAGACTTCGGGTTGGTACCCGACTAGAAAGGGGGTCGTATGAACGATTTCAATATTAGTTTACTACTAATTTTTTTGATTTTGTGCATATTAAAAAACGGCTCTCATCATAAAAGATAAGAACCGTTTAGACTTCGTACAGAGTTCCCGATAGTCTGGCAAACTATCACCCTGTGTTTTTATTATAAATTATATCTTTAAATTTTTCAATTCCATAATTACAAATTACAATATATTAACTCGATATTCTTTTATCACGGAATCAAGCAAAAGTGATTCTTTAGAATCAAAGGTATGATCTAATCTAGTGTCGCAGTTGCTGCCGGCTGACCGCAGCCAGCACCTGCTCCCTTTTGTTCCCTTTTGCCTTTTTTGCCTTCTTTTTCCACTCTGCCGAATAAAAGCTGACTAAATGTCAGGCTTTATTTTTATGAGGGGCTTTGATTTTGTGAAAATTGTAAAAATGGGGGCTTCACTATGTGAACAATGTGTCACTCGCCTACACTTAACTTCGTTAAGTTCCGGTGACAGACTCACAAGTATCGCTTACGCTCTACTGTTCGCTTTGTCAAAAAATTCGTTCACGTCGCTTGGCTCCTTATCACGAATTTTTCTCGAACAAAATATAACTTTTTCAAAAAGTTCGTACAATGTCCCACAATGCGCCCCATTTTTAGACTCCTTCGGGAGTCTTTTTTAATACGCTAATTCAATAACATGCAAAATCAAACCTAAATAGTATTAAAAAAAAAGATAAGTTTTATTAAGAATTATTCTTATTAGGGTTAAATTTTTTCCAAGTTATGTAAAAATATATAAAAAAAGGAGGTAAAGATGAAAAAGATATTTATACTTATTGCTGTTATGTTTATTTCAGCACCGGCGTTTGCGTCTATAGATACCTGGTTCAACACCAATCCGTACAAACAATATGATAAAGCAATTACTTTGCAAAAAATTCACAATGATATTTATGACCAAAACGGCATTAAAATAGAAAAAAACATCTTTAAGTTCGAATATTCATACAAAGAAGGCGTTCCTTATGAATATGTAGTAACAAATAATACAGACAAAGACCTTGTGCTAAAAGGTATTGATTCTGACTATTATGCAAACAAAAACATAACGCGAAAAAGTCACTGGACAAGAGTAAATGTAAGGAACCTAAAATACTGGCAGACATACGTTCCATTCATTGATGACTATTACGGACTTAAAAGCACACTGGAACAAAATCCATATCTGTATGATTTTCCGAAAGACTATACAATAAAGAAGGGTGAAAATCTCAGGATTCTCGCGATGGGTCTGTATCTAGACAAGATTCAGGATTTAACATTCATTTTTGAAGATAACAACGGAAATGACCTAAAAATTACATTCTAGGTTATTTACTTCTCGAATAAATGTAAAAATCAGCAAACGAAGTTTCTTTTTGATTATTCGCATCATAAGTATACTTGTTTGGAATAAATTTAAGAAGCTTCCAGTGAGAAACATTTGCATCAATCCAATCCGTAAATTTTCTATGTTTTACGTGGGTGCAATGTTTCTCATTTTTGTTAGAAGAATATATAATTACAAATTTGTCAGCAGAAGCAAACAATCTTTTCATATAAGAATTAAAGATCTCATCTTCAATAAGGTGATAAACAACATCAAGCGAAAGAACAAGCTCTGCCTTATCACCTTTATACTCTTTTAGATTCTTAAATACATAATCCGGATAATTTTTAAACTTTTGTCTGCATATATCAACAACCTTATCAGAAACATCAAATCCCAAATATTGTTCGAAGTTAAATAATGACAATTGATTTCCGTCACCAAAGCCATATTCAATAACACTTTTAACGTTATTTTCTTTAACAAAACTGTTAATTACATCTGCCTTAAATTGAGCAAGACGCCCATAGCTTCCGGCACCTGAGTTGCCATTATTCAAATATCTTGCACACCAGTAATTTGCAGAATTAAACTTTGAACCAATAACCATTAAATCTAAACCTGAATCAAGATTTTGAGATGATATCTTAAAATCATTTATAGAATAAATGTTTTTGTAATCAACATCTTTATTTATATTCTTTCTCACTCCATTAAAATCAGCACGGTTAGGCGCAACTCTGTCAAATTCAATATCTAAAATTTCCTGATTTGCCGTAACACTATATATTTGATAATTTTCAAACACTTGTAAAATTTCAGCATTAAGCATTGTAGAATTATATTCTCGTAAGTGTTCCTTATTCCAAGGTTTCTGGTTTTCCGTCAGTCTGTGCGTTCTGGAGGGAGTTGTCAATATAAATTTACCCGAGTCTTTTAATACGCGTTTTATGTTATTTAGATATAATTTTACATCGTCAACATGCTCTATTACGTGAAAAGAAAGCACAACATCAAAAGTTTTATCGCCAAATTCAAGATTCTTCCCGTCGTAAACATAAAAATTACAATGGTCTTTTTTGTATATAGTTTGTGCCTTTTTTATTGCACTTTCTGAAATATCAACAGCATCTATTCTTTCACAATAATCAGCAATATAATCCGTACCGTAACCGTCGCCACAGCCAATTTCAAGAACTCTGGAATTTTTATTTATGTATTGCTTCACATAGTCATATGCAAATTTATGGTCTAAAAATAAAATATAACTATAAATATCATCATTATATAATTCAAAAACATAATGATTGTTATTTAATTTGTCTTTCAGACAAGTGTACTTATTAAAAATATTTTTCAGTTGTTCATCATTACCTCCGGCCGCACCGTTTGTAGAGTAGAGTGTCTTTTCATTAAAAATTTGAAGCTCTCTAGCCGGATTTGTGTATGTAATTTGATTTATAGAATTTTCAATAACTTTAATTTTTTTATTATTTAAAACACACATTGCCCAGAACCATATGTCATCAGCACGTGGAGCAAGCTGCGTAAATATATCTTCATTTAAAATATCTTTATAAAAACAATTTGGAGGGTATAAAATACCACCTCCAGTTGTAGCAAAATTCAAAAAAGAACAAGTCTTATCCTCAATACATTTTTTCCATTTTTCATAAGGCTCTATACAACCGAAAGCGTCAAAGGTAATCTTATGAGCTCTGTGACAATGGATATAGTCAGGATTTTTTAAATACGAGTTATAAAGCCTTTCCAGCCACTCAGATGGATAAAAAATATCGTCATCAGCCGACACAATAATGTCATTTGGATATTCTCTTATTGGTGGTATAAGTTTTTTATATGAACCAATGTTTTCACACCACTTTATAGTTAATCCGTTATCTTTTAGTTGCAATACCTTTTGAGGAAGGTCAGCTTCTTTATTCGGAAATTCTTCGGCTGCAAGCCACAATATCACCTCATCAGGTTTTAGAGTCTGGGTTAACAGAGAATACAAACAAAAATGCAGGTCATACATCCTCTCTGGAAAAGATGTCAACGACACAATAAGTTTTGGGGTTCTTGGCTGTTCGTTTATACCTGAATCTTTAAAATTTTCTATATCATAAATAATACGCTCTTTATTTATACCTTTTGTTAAAAGGAAATTAACTTTGTTTATAAATTCTTGCTGGGATTTTATTTTTTTATACAATGTATCTGTCTGTTTTTCGTTCTCTGTTTTTAATTCATTTATACTTTGAATAATTCTGTTATATTTACTTTTTAGTTTTAATTTCAGGCCGCAAATTTTTACTACTTTATGTACTCCTTCATTTTTAATAGAAAATACATTTTTAAGAAGCTTTTTCATTAATAAAATCCCATTTTTAATTAATATCTTAAACTTCTTTGAATTATAAATTAGAAAAGTTGCCTGTTTGTTCTAGTATCAGCACAATAGTTCTAATTTTAGAACTAATATAAAAAAAATGGTCGATAAATATTTACAAAACAGAAAAATCCTTCAAAAAGAACTTGCCCAAATAATAAAAGACAGCAGGCTCGCCAAGGACAAGTCTATATCTTTGATTTCTGCTGAAATAGGTATGACAAAATCTATGTGGGCTGATATGGAAAAAGGAATAAAAGATCCGCAGTTTTCTACCATTGTAAGAATGTCAGAGGGCCTGGATTTACCGCTTACTGTTCTTATTGAAAAGCTTATGAGCCAGCTTCCCGAAAATTTTTCTTTAATAGAATAAAAAGGTCTTGTAGTTTTTAAAATAAAACGCAAGCCCCGAAAATACAAGACAAAAAGCTGGGAAATCTGACCGCAATTTTTTATAATATAAAAAGTTTTGAGTTGATTTTATGCTGATTCAAGGTATGCATCAACTGCTTCATCAATTAATTTATTTATTGACTTAGAAGTTGCCGCTGATTTTTTTGCCAATTTGTAATGTTTTTCAGGCGTTGTGCGATAAGGTATTTGTCCTTTATAATCAACAGGCTTTAATGGCTCCTGTATTTTTACACCGGCGTCAAGACATGCGCTTAAGTGAGAATAAAGGGCATCTTCAATCATTTTGACTGCTTCTTCGATTGTTTCGCCTTCAGACATACAGCCTTTTAACTCAACAACCGAGGCAACATAACATTTGTCTTCATCCGACCATTCAAAACGGTATGACCAGGGTAATTTCAAATAATAATTTAAGTCTTTATCCATTTATAGCCTCCTTGACAAGCTTAATTGCATATAATTTCAACGGTTTTTGAGTTTTAACAAGAGTAATCGCTGATTTATTTGATTTAGTAAAGGTTACATGTGAGCTACCACCTCTGGGGGGTCTTTCGATAAAACCAAAAGAAATCAAAACTTTTTGGGCTTCTTCAAAAGTTATAGGTTCAAGATTATTAATTTTTGAATTAATTTATCTCGTTTACTCATATATGTATGATATCATATTTTGATATCAAAATCAAGTGTTGCTATTTATAATCCTTTAATTATGCATGAAAACTTTTCTTTAATAGAATAAAAAGTCCCGCCCTTTATTTTTTATAAAGACGGGACTAAGTATTAATATATGTAGGTTTTACTTAACAAAATAAGATGCGTTAAGATTTGCAAAAAGTTTTATAACACCGCCATGAATCGGGCTTGCGCTTTCAACGGCTGCATCAGCAGAAGCACCTGCAAATGATGCATTTTTAGCAAGCATTCTATATTGCGGTCTTACAACATCATTTGTTGAACAGCTTCCGTTTACACTTTTTATACCGGCAAGGGTATTACCAGCGCTTGAGGCAAGTATCGCAGCTCTGGAATAAGCTTTTTTGCCTGCGATAGAAAGCAGTTCATCGCATTGTTTGTCATAAGATGAGATAGAAAAAGTTATATCATTAATATTTGTTGCTCCTGAGGATATAGCTTTGTCAATCATTTTGCCGGCATCTTTGATATTTTTTGTGTGTACAATTACGTTGTTAGAAACTTCATATTTGATTAAGTTCTTTTTATCATTTTTATAACTGTAAACGGGCGCTGC
Organism: Candidatus Gastranaerophilales bacterium; assembly: GCA_944322935.1. Classification (GTDB taxonomy): domain Bacteria; phylum Cyanobacteriota; class Vampirovibrionia; order Gastranaerophilales; family Gastranaerophilaceae; genus Limenecus. Next base: position 5,901 of record CALUQO010000007.1, read on the forward strand.
GTTAAAGTTTGCTGTTTTAACATAATCGCCGTTCTTAGTATTTATCATAGCAGACAGCTCGCTATAAACTTTATCGGATATTGCTTTATTTTCGTCTGTAGCTTTTTGCAAAGATTTTGCATCTTCTGTTTGTACAGCTATATTAATTTCCACGATATCAGGCGGGAGTTCTGTATTGGCTGATGTCGAAACAGATACAAAACCTCTTTCTACCGCATTGGCAGCAGCTTTCAAAGTCCCTGTAGAAATAAATCCAACTGTCAGTGCAGCAATAAGTGCAGCTGTAAAATACTTTTTCATTTTTTCTCCTTCTCAAAAATAATACCTACACAATTATAAACGATAATCATGAAAAAAAGTTCGTTTTTTATTTTATTTTTTGATATAAAATTTGATAAAACATAAGAGGTGCTAATGGATAATACTATTTTTATGCAGCTTCCGGTATGGCAAAAAAATCACTTAGAAGTTTGTATTGAAAAAGAGCTTTTTAAAGGAAAGAAAGTTCTTGAAGTAGGCGGGCGAACTCCGTATGAAGTTACAAAAACTCTCGAAGTAGAAAGCTGGACAGGGATAGATCCTGCTTTTAAACAAGATTGGGAGCCTTTTGATAATTACAGACTTCTTAAACGTTCAGTTCTTGACTTTGGCGACGATGACGAGTTTGACTTTATTTTCGCCACAAATTCTTTTGAACACATAAACGGCTTTGATAAAGGCGTTCAAAACATGTATAGAATTTTGAAAAAGGGAGGCAAGCTATCTGCGCTTCTGGGGCCTATCTGGTCTTGTTATAAAGGTAGCCATACAGGATATAAAACAAAAGATAATGAAATAATTAACTTTAATAACATAAAATTGCCGCCATGGGCTCATCTTATTTATTCTCAAGAGGAAATAAAAGAAATCCTTTTAAAAAGCTACAGTCCAGAAATTGCACAGGATATAAGCAGCTGGATTTTTAACACGGATTTTTTAAACAGATTATTCTACGATGATTACAGACAAACTATATTTTCTTCAAAATTTGAAGTTCTTGAATTCAGAGACTGGCACACATCAAAATTTCCGCCTGATGATTTACAAACTTTTTTGGAAAACAAATATAACAAAAAAAATTTTTCCACTGTCAGCATAAAAATGCTGCTGGAAAAGTAACCGGAGTTTTTTTTAATTTTTGCACATCGTCATGCACCGGCAAAAATCACACTGTTATTATGAAACCGCAGACTTTTGAGGGAATTATCAATCATCCGCTAACAGCTTACGGGTTATCGTTGCCAAAAGTGTTTTCAGTTCTTGGCATTCTACAAAAAATGCAGAAGAAAAAAACTCTGCCATTTTTGGAGCGGACGACGGGACTGTCTTGACCTGTTTGCGATAAACGTGCTTCGCTTTTTGCCTTTATATTGTTAATATACGGCAAAAACGCTTCGCACTCTGCTCACAGGTCGCTCGCAACGGCAGTCTTGGCGAAGAATGAGCCATAGAGTGCCGGAGTGCTGGCGGTTTGCAGAGCAAACCGAACAGTAAACCGCAGATGTAGCAAACTTGTTTTGCGTACATATGCGAGAGAGGCAAAAAACTTGCAAAAAAAAACAGCGGACGACGGGACTGTCTTGACCTGTTCGCGATAAACGTGCTTCGCTTTTTGCCTTTATATTGTTAATATACGGCAAAAACGCTTCGCACTCTGCTCACAGGTCGCTCGAACCCAAAAAGGGCTTCTCGTCCTTGGCATCCTTGCCAAAAAGGACAGTAGGAAAAACCTCTGTCCTTTTTGGAGCGGACGACGGGACTCGAACCCGCGGCGTCGACCTTGGGAAGGTCGCATTCTACCACTGAATTACATCCGCATATTTTTATTTACTCTATTATAATATCACCAAATCATTTATTGAATAATATTTGTTTTTCCTGATTTTATATCAAATACAATAACCCTGTGGCTGAACATATCCGGAATATACAGCTTTTGCCCGTTTAAAGTAATATCAGCAGGAGTCATTCCGCTTTGCATAAAGACGGGTTTTTCTTCACAGGTTTCAGTATCTATGGAAATTATTGAAGATGTATGCCAGTCGGAAACATAGACAAATTTTCCGTCAGGTGACACAGCAACACCGTCATACAACCCCGGGGTCATATTCAATTTTTGTGCAACCGGATTTTTTTTATCTTTGATTACATATACAACGTTTTTTGAGGTGATGTTTTGGTAATCAGCAGGTATTGATGCAATATAAATTGTATCGCCGTACGCTGCTATACCGTTTGGGGAAGGAACGGTAAACCATTTTTGAGGTGTGGGCGTTTTATCTTTTAAATTGATTCTGTAGACACAATCCATGTCAGTTGCAGTTACATACAGCTCATCGCCTGAGAGTACAATATCATTAAGCGTTTTAACATCTGTGTCAAAGCCGATAATACCGGCTATTTTTTTGTTAGTTAAATTATAAATAACGATATTTTTTCGGTTACAAACATACAATCTGTTTTTGTAAACAGCCATTGCTGTAGGCTGATTTAATATTCCGTTTGGCTTAATAAAGGTTTTTATCTTTTTGTTTTTGTAATAAACAATATTGCCGGTGATTTCATTTTCTTTGGGTGTGTGTTCTTGTGTGCCGTAATTTGATATCAAGAGACCGTTGTTATAAGGCAAGACACTTTCATTAAACCTGAAATTTGTATTTGTTGTATCTGCAAAAGATAAACCTGTGCCTGCAAAAAGAAATGTAAACAATAAAACAATATATTTTTTCATTATTATAATCCCAAAAATTCTACCATCGATGCAATTATATCATAAAACGACAAGAGGAACGAAAAATGTTCCTCTTGTTGCAATTTGTTGTGATTTTAGAGAATTTATTTTAAATTTTCTTTGAAAAAAGTTTCTATCTTGTCGAACGGAATTTTTTCAAGATTGTCATACAGGTCAACATGGCTTGCTCCTTCAACTATAAGCAGTTCTTTGTTATCGCCTTTGAGCTTTTTGAACGCATCTTCTCCAAAGTATCTGCTGTGTGCTTTTTCGCCGTGGATAACGAGCACTGCACTTTTAATTTCATCACCGTAAGCAAGAATCGGCATGTTTATCAAAGAAAGTGTTGAAGTCATGTTCCAGTTGCCGTTTGAGTTAATGGAACGTTCATGGAAACCTCGGTTTGTTTTGTAATAGTTCCAGTAGTCTTTCACAAACTGTGGTTCTTCACCTGTAAGTTTTTCGGGCAGACCTGCGGCTTTAGCATAGGTTCCGTTTTTGTAATCTTCAGTTCTCTGCTTGTTCAAACTCTGTTTTAATTCGTATCTTCCCTGCTCGTCTATTGTATCGTTGTAGCCTTTGGCGCTTACTCTTGTCATATCATACATTGTTGATGCAACTGTTGCTTTGATTCTTGTATCCATTGCCGCTGCATTGATAGCAAAACCACCAAAGCCGCAAATGCCTAAAATACCTATTTTTTCTGAATCAACATTTGCGTTGTTGCTTAGGTAATCTACTGCTGCAGAAAAGTCCTCGGTGTTTATATCGGGAGATGCAACGTTTCTTGGTGTGCCTTTGCTTTCTCCTGTATAAGAAGGATCAAAGGCTAATGTTATAAAGCCTCTTTGCGCAAGGGTTTGTGCATACAAACCCGATGCCTGTTCTTTAACTGCGCCGAATGGCCCTGACATAGCAATTGCAGGAAGTTTTTCATCCTTTTTTAAGTTTTTCGGCGTGTATAAATCTCCTACGAGAGTTATACCGTATCTGTTTGTAAATTCAACTTTTTGGACATTTACTTTGTCACTTTTGGAAAATGTTTTATCCCATTTGTTGTTTTTTGCCATAGACATATTGCATCCTCCTATTATTAATAACAGTGTTACGAATGATAAAAGTAAATTTTTAACCATTTTTTAACTCCTTGTTGAAAATTATGTTTTTTAATCTATTTGTGCTGATTTATCGTTTCTATTTCTTTTATAATTACTGCCGGATTGCCGGCAACTATAGTATTTTGGGGAACACTCTTTGTTACAACACTGCCTGCGCCTATTATGGCACCGTCTCCTATTGTGACACCCGGCAAGATTGTACAATCGGAGCCTATCCACACTTTTTCTCCTATAACAACAGGTTTAGGGGTAATGTTAGCACGACAATCCGGATTAAAATCGTGATTGAGGGTTACAATTGTTGTGTTATGCCCGATTAATGTATTGTCACCAATAGTAATACCGCCTTGATCCTGAAAACGGCAGCAGGCGTTTATAAAAACATTTTTACCTACTGTTATATTCTTCCCGCAGTCAGTATAAAAAGGCGGAAACATCCTAAACGATGCATCTATTTCTTTTCCGGTAAGTTCTGAAAATAGTTTGATTATTTCTTCCGGCGTGTTGTATTGGTTATTTATTTTTGCAGTGATTTTTAATGCCTCCTGACTAAGCTTATGGAATATTTCCATAAGCTTAGATCCGGCGACAACGGGTTGTTGTTCTTTCATTGCTTTTAAAAATTCATTCATATCCATAAGGTTATTATTTACTATTATTTAAAAAATAGCAAATACCTATATTGAATATTAAAATATGCCTTATACACATAAATGTTTTTGACCAGTAAATTAATTCGGAATTTAGTGTGTTCCTTCAGTTGCTCTTAGGTTATGATTCGCCGAAAATGTTTTAATTTAATTTTTTGTAACCGTAATATACAAATTATTTGAAAAATAGTTTATAGCCGCAGAGTAAAATTCCGGTTGTCTCTCTGACGGTATATCGTCAACAAAGCTTTTTCCCAATTTTTTAATAGCTTTATACAATTCCAGTATAAATTTTCCGTCTTGGGTCTGTGAGGCTGCTACAGCGTTATATTCATCATTTTTAGTATTACCTGAATAAACTTTATTATTCAGTATTTTTTCATCTTGCTGAGTGTAAAATCTATAAGCATATGAATCGTTGCCGTCGTAATAATCTTTCTCTGCGATTGATGTGATATGTATGCCGGAAATTGCAAGATTTTTATCGAACATAAACATAACCTGTATTACATATCCGGAAGGAAATTTTACATTTTGTGATAAATAATTTTTTAGTGCCGACTCAACATTATCGGATTTTAAAACATCTGTTGTCTGTGTTTTCGTTGTAGAAGCAGTTTTAGGCTGCTGCGTTTTTGTTGTTGTCTGAGTTTTGGTTATTTTTGATTGCTGTGTTGGCTTTTTAGGTGTTGAAACAGTTTTTTGCTGCTGTGGTGTTCGAGTTGTTGTTTGTACTTTAGGTTTTTCTGCCGGGGCCGGTTTTACATTGCTTTCTGTTTTTGTATATTTTTGTGGCGCTGTTTGTTTTGTTGTTTGTGTTTTTGGGGTATATATTTCTACCTGGGGTTTATAGCCAGAGGTTGTTGTATGTTGTGTTTTTGTTTCTTTTGAAACTTCACTTTCATAAGATTCTCTTGCTTTTTGCTCTTTTTGTTTGTTTTTTAAAAATTCCGCATATTTGCTTTGTGCACGTTCTTTCAGCTGCTGCATATATTCATCCCTGCTGACAGGTTGAGGTTGATCCTGTATTGTTAAATCAGTTTGAGACAAATTATCAATGTTTTTTGTTTCAATTTCTTTGTTTGCAACAGTTTCGGTGTTTTCGAGATGTTCGTTTTTATTTTTTATATTATTTTCAATTGTTAATAAAATATTAGATGATGAAAAAATATTGATATTTTTGCTTAATTGAGGATTTTGTAAAACCACAACAATCGTTATAAGAATGATAAAAACTACCCCAATTACCACTGCCGCTATATTGTTTTTCATATTTTATCCACATTTTTTCTGATTTTACATAAAAAATTATATAGTATGCTTTTAAAAATAATCAATACTGTTGTTATTGTATTTGTATATAAGTTTTGTTAGTTGTGACAGATATTTTTGTATTAATAATGTGTTAACATTGATTTATGCACTACAAAAAATTTAATGCCATAAACGATGATATTGTATCAATCAGAGAATCTGTTTTTGTTAAAGAACAGGGCTTTCAAAATGAATTTGACGATACTGACAAAGTCTGTACGCATATTGTATTTGATGACCAAGCTGAGCCCGTTGCAGTGTGCAGGTATTTTAAAGAAAACGGGATTTACCATCTTGGCAGAGTTGCAATAATAAAAGAGTATCGTGGCAAGCATCTGGGAAATTATATTTTGCAAACAGCGGAAAATGAAATAAGACAAGAAGGCGGAACTTGTATTGTTGTATCCGCACAGCTTAGGGTAAAGGACTTTTACACAAAGAACGGGTATAAAGAATCAGGCGAAATATACTTTGACGAATACTGTGAGCACATAAATATGATGAAACTTTTAACATAAAAGGTATGTGCAAACGTAGGAAAAGGATGTATACAGCCTATGACTGTTTACACATATTGAATATGTCCTATTCATTAATTACGTTTTTTGCAAACTTCAAGTATGCAACCCCTCTCACCTACAGGCACACTTATTCAAGTACGGCTATAATGTATTTAGATGATTATAAACTAATGGAAACATGATACAAAGAATATTTGTAAATATTATTTAACATGGAAAATTTGAATGAGTATAAAAGCAAAATCATATTCACAAAATAAAGAATTTTGGGATTTGTATCAAAATAAGATTGCACCTTGTGTAACAAAATTCGATAAACAACGTATAGTTAAGCTGTGTTTTGCGATTATTGGTACAATATTTTTCTTTGTGCTTGGATTATTATTCTCATATTGGCTTGCGACTATGTTTCCAAAAGGTGTTGAACTGTATTTTCTTAATTTGCTTGTATATCTTATCGGCTTGGTTTTTTATAGTGCTGTTAAAAAGGATTTTGAATGTTCAATAAAAGAAAAAATTATGCCGGTTGTTTGTCAGAGTTTTGGAACAATAAAATGGATGGACGGCTTGAAAGAACCTTACAACCCCGGACAAATTTATGAACAATCAGGTTTAATTCCGTTTTATAATAAGGTTGAATGTTGGGATGATAATTTTTGCGGTACATACAAAGATGTTGCCATTGAACTCCTTGAAGCAGAATTTACTAACTTTTCATTTTTTCTTCACTTCAATAAATGGCAAAGAGTATTTAAGGGGATTGTAGTAAAATTTGCCTTGAATAAAACATTTAATTCACATACCGTTATTTTTTCTAATTCTTCATGGTTCTGTCTTGAACCACCGCATTTAAAACGTATGCTTATTGAAGATGTTGTATTTGAGAAAAAGTATAGTGTATTTACGGATAATGAAGCAAATGCGAGGGACTTAATTACACCATTATTTATAGAACGACTAAAGCAAATAAAATTGGCATTTAAGACTGAAAATATATCCTGTGCATTCTATAATGATTTATTTTTGATAGCCATTCCTACAAACAAAGATTTGTTTTCTATTGGTTCTCTTGTAAAACCGGTGAATGATCCAAAACAATATTATAATATGTATGAAGAAATGGAATCAATTATAAAACTTATAGATTATTTTAAAGCAGCTAAGTAGAGTGTGATTTCAGCTCAACAGGAATTAATAGAACACTAATTGGACTTGAAATTTTTTCTGATTTTGGAAGTTTATAGCAAAATTTAAAAATATTTTTTGTGATTTTGTGTCCAACAAAGTCCGATTCCGTCAGGGGTATTTTTTATAATCAAACAGCTTCATACTCCTGTGATTTAGTATTGTTTGTTTGGTATGCCGACCGACAAGCCGGATGGCATTCAAAAATCTTGCTTTGTAAAACAAATACTATATAATTAAGTATTATATAAATTGGAAATTATAAAAATGAAAAAATTTTTATCATTAATTATTTTATTATTATTATCGGTAAATTTTTCATTTGCAGTTGATGCAAACATTTTGAACAGTAACAAGCCCGAAAGCGATAATATAGCAATGTCAAATAAAGAAATTGTAACAGCCGGTTTAACCAAAGACATGTCTGTCAAGCAAAAGAAAAAGAAATTTGCCAAATTTTGCGATAAAAATGATTTGCACTACATAAAAGCCCATATTGAGGAAATTGATTGGACAAATGTAGAGTCTGATTTTCCTGATGAGTTCTATGAGTTGGTATCGAACGAGGCTTTATATAATGTATTTTTAAATCCTAAATATATAACCGACGAGAAAGAATTAAGAAAAATTATCAATTTTGTGGAATTGCTGCAAAAAAACGGTTATAAAGACAATCCCGGTGAGATAATAGGCGGCATAGACTGGGAAAATGTTCCGGAAGAAGGTTGTTCCAATCTGTTTGTAACATTTGTGGAAAACCACTGGCTTTATTACATTCCGGACGCGAAGTATTTTTTTGATAATGATGCCTTAACAAAACTAAAAAATTTTATAGAGACAAATAACATAGAAAAAATACGTGAAAGCTACATTTTAACAAATAAAAATGTTGGCGAAGCTATAATAAAAGGAACTCTTTCTGAAAAATTCGTTTATGCATTTGATAAAAATTATTTAAAATATCAAAAAGAATATCAAAATGAAGCTTTTATTAAGGCTTGTGACAATGATGAATTATTAAATAAATATATTTTCTATATTGAAAAGATGAAAGCCGAAAATTATTCCGATAAAGAAATAACGGAATTTTTTAAATTTGTTGTTGATGTAATTCAAAAATCTGTTGATAGTGAAAAGTATTTGGCACCATTCATTGAAAAAAACTATGTAAAAGATTTTATATATGATGAAAGTCTTGTAGATGCAATTAGAGACGGTTACTCAATAGAGGCTCAATGGGCGCCCAAATTTGATTTTGTATTTAAAATGTATGAGAAAGGCTATAAAAGGAATACTATTTCAGAGTATGAACCGAGTTACGATAATGATAAGCGCAAATATATATTTGTTTTGCCCCAAAACAGCAATGTCGCCGTAGAAGTTATAGATACAATGTTAAAAAACGGTTATACTGTTGATGATACAAAAATTTGCTTAAAAGGTATAAGCGGTACAGATATCAGTGTCATACCGGACGAATTTTATTCCGCTGTTAGAAAACACTTAATCATTAATACGCTGGACAAAGATGCACTGTTATACGTTATTAATGCCAGTGAGGATACTGCTTCTGCCATAAACCTTTTGGCAAAACTTGGTATTCAATATAACGAAATAACAAAAGAGACCTTTATCTTTATAGAAAATAAAGAGAATGCGAAAGAATTAATAAAGGCAGCAAATAATAAGCCTGTCGATGGAGATATCCTTATAAAGGTTTTGAATAGCAACGAGGTTAAGGATTCAAAAAAGCTTAAGACAGCTGCAAAAATACAGGCGGTAAGAAACCACAACGAAAAACATAAAGAACATATGGAATTTGCCGGTAATTTGACTGCTTTTTCTTGTTTTGCTCCAATATTAATAGTAGTGACTTGGCCTGCAGCCCTTATATATGCGGTTCCTTCAGCAATAGCAGATAAAGTAAGAAAGATTTATTACATACCCAGATACATACAGGCGAAAAAACTCGGGATTGAAATTTAAAAAATTAAAATTCAATAATTTTACGGTATAAATAAGACCGTATCCCCGTAATTATAGGTTTTTAAAAAGTCTTCGTAAGAGTAGGTTACTATGTTCTCTGTATTGTTTGGCTCTTTAACGTCAACACTGTTTTGATTTATATTTTTAACATAAAAAGCATGTGCAACACCGGAAAAGGCTGAATCCTGCCTATGGCTGTTTACGCATATTGCAACATCGGTTTTTAATGCGGCAAGAGTTCGTAAATCATCTTCTGTTAAGGAGCTTACACATATCGGAATATGACGTAATTTATTCAGGTTGTCTTTTGTAAGCGCTACAAATTCATTATTTATATTAACACCGATAATACCGTCTTCTTTGCGAGCATCAACCGCATCATTTCCGCTAAGTATAGATAAAGCAACCTTTTCCCAATTACCGGCGTCTATGTTGTCGGTGCCGTCAGGTTTGTATTCTTGAAAATATTTTGCAAAAGCAAGTTCCAATGCTCTTAAATCAATATCTCCGTTAGATAGATTATCTGCATTTTCCAATTCTTTTCTTGTTAATACATATTCTTTTTTGCCGCCCAGCAGTTGCACTGTCACATCTCTGTTTTCTGTATTCACGGAGATACAATCTTTTAGATATTTTTGACCGGCTTCATTTGTTTCATTTATCGAGTTTATTGAAGCTAAAAGCCAGCAGTCGCCGGTTTGACCTTGATAAGTAACACTGTCTATTTTTCCGTCGGAAACATCCTTTTTTGTGTACAAATTCGGTACAAAAGTCGGCAGGTTTTGTAGTTTTTCATTTGCTCTTTCTGCTATTTTTACCATATCCTCCAAATTGTCTGCTTCTGCAGCATTTTTTAATATACCGCTTATTATACCGTGAGCTTCTTCCAGCATTTTTTTGTTGTCTAAATTCCAAATTTCATTTGGGTCAATAGTCAAACTTTCCAGTTTTCCGGTTAAAATTTCTTTTAATAATTCAGCGGCTTTGGGATTGTCTTTGTAATCGGAAATTGTCTTTAAAACAGTGTTTAAATCAAGATTGTTTATAATCCTTTCTACAGATTGTTTGTTACCGTCCAGAGCAGTATTAAAAAGGCGGCTTAAATACTCATGAAAGCTGTAAGACTCTTCCTTTTCTATCAGATTTCCCTTTGCGTCATATTCTTTTTCTTCGCCGCCGAGTTCGTATACAGTCGTTTTTTGAAGTCTGTTGTCCGCGTCAAAAAGTTTTATTTGCTTTAACACAGGTAAATTATCGTGGTACTCTCTCAGCTCATAACTCGTAAGTTCTTCATTTTCGTTAAACTGTTGAATCTTAATCTTTTGACCTCTGTCATTAAAATCGTAAATACAAGAAATTTTGCCTGTGGATAAGTCAAAAACGCTTTCTTGAATTTTATCTCCGTTCGGGTTAAAACGTCTGTTGTATAAAGCTTTTTCATCGACATAACAAGTTTCACTAATAATAGCTGTCCTGTCAAAATTTAATTCCGCAATAGAGTGGCTTCCGTAATCTGGATAAAAATTTGTGCGAATCCATTTATCATCGCTCAATACATCTACTTTTTCAATATCTCCTTTATCAGTATAATCAATTATACAAACAGGAGTTTTTGTGCCGGATTTATAAAAAATTTTGCTTTTTATTTTGTTATCATCGTTGTATTCTGCTTCGGCAATAATGTTTTCTTTGCCGTAACGTTGGATAATTTCTGATTCGGCATTGATTAATACAGATTGTTCCTGTATCAAGTCAATATCCTGTTGTTTCTTTTTGGCGTCACTAATATAATGAAATGTTATATCCATTTTAAAACTGTCTTTTAAAGAATCGTCTTTAGATTCTTTAGACCTGCTTATTTTTGTTCCGTCAGCAAGGAATTCTTCCGAGTGTCCTTCATTGTATTCAATAACCGTTGAATTGTTTTGCTCATTCTGTGATATTGATTTTATCTGTTTGGATTTTTCGTCTAATATATCCATAAGTGATTTTAAGTCATTATAATCTCCTTCAATGCCGTAGGAATTCAGCAATGAATCGGCTTCTTTTTTTGACAAATTACTGTTGCCGGCAAATTTTTTTAATACTTTATTAAAAAGACTAACTTCACCGACATCAATAAAACCGTCCCTGTGACCGTTCTTTTCGGTATCCAGTTTTTCAAAAATCATTATCAGTTTAGGATTTTTCTCTAGATCTTTTCGGGTTATACCACCTTTTAATGCGTTAAGATCATATGTTTTCCCGAGAAATTCTATTTTATTTTCTTCATTCACGTTTCTGCACCTTAACTGATAATAAACTGCTGTTTTGTAATATCGGCACTATTTTAAATAAACTTTAACAAATACCGCAGAAATATTAAGATTTATTAATACACCGGTATTTTTGTTGTGCTGCGTCGGATGATTTACAATAGCAACTGTAAGTTGTGCTTTCTGATGTGTCCCCCAAAAAAACGTGATTGACGAGAGGACAATTAATTAATTTATAAAAAATGTTAGATAAACAAATAAAGATTTATACTTTATTTGCACCCCATTCTTTTCAAAGGTCGGCTTTTGAGGTGCTTTTCGTATGAATAGAAATACGCTCATTATAACGGCTCACAAAGTGAGCCGTAGGGGGTTGCCTTCTTTTGCCGTTGAGCTGTGGCGAAACGTGCAAAATGGCTTCACGACTTCATTATGATATTGCAAATACGCTTGTTCTTTTAATAGTGAACTGGGGCGTAGCCCTGATGGAATACAGTTAGAGATTTTTAACGAAGGAATGAAAATTTACCGTACCGATTTTATCATTTTGTGAGTGGACGGAAATTTTCGTTTCTGAGTTTTAAAATCTCTTTTGTACAGCGCCGGTTTTTCTTTTCTTGCTTGAGTCAAGAACTCTACATAAAAGATGCCTGTGGCATGTTTTATGTAGAGGGAAGCAAAGTCAGAAGCGAAGCTTCTGCTTGCTGTATAACAATTAATACGAGCCGTACGAATCAGGATGCCCTTTAGGGTATGGTTCGTTTTAATTTTTATACTGCACGCAGATACTTCGTATCTGACTTAGCATACCTCTATTCAAAATGATACTTAATCATTTTGAACAGAGTTCTTGCAACACAAAAGAAAAGAAATGAACATATAAAAACATAAAAAATAAAACGTATTATACGCAACAAACAAAAACAGATTCCACCGTTGCTCAGATTCTGAACAACGTTCTTCGTTATATTACATTATTGGCATTTTGTTGGGAAGGTATTATCTGTCCCAAAATCTAAAAGAAATATACCGATACATTACAAAAATATAAAATACTAGCAAAAAATTTTTTTCAGCTGTTTTACCAAAATATGATTAATGCATCTTATAATTTCAATACACCATCATTTGGCGGATATAAAAAGGTTTCAATCTCCAAATTGGAAAATTATCTTAAAGAGGGAAAAAACGTTAAAGAAATTGCCGCTTTGTTCAATGTCAGTGACGGAACAATTTATAATTTAATGAAAAATTTTAATATAAAAAAACCACAGACCAGAAATGTGGATAACGTTGACAATATTATGAGAAATATTGTCAATCAAAATCTGACACTTGCACAAATGATTAGAATAACAGGGCTAACCAAATATGCAATAGTAAAATGGTATAAAGAACATTTTGCCGCAACCCCAAAAATATTACAAAAACAAGAAATGCTTACATTGCTGCAAAGCGATCTTACAAATAAAGAAATAGCACAGCAGCTGGATATTTGTATCAATACAATAAAGGCTAACCGCCAAAAATATAAACTCGGCAGCCAGAAACGTAAAAGAGAATCTTTAATGAATAAAATACTGGAAAAACTGCATCAGGGATTAAACAGATTCCAGATTGCCGAAGAAATCGGTGTTTCATATTCAACTGTTAACAAGTATCTGAGAACACAAAAATAAATTTGTGTATTTGATATGTAGTTGGACTTTATGCCGTCAGCATCTTTTTTGATTGCGTATTTTTTTTTGCTTAGTTCATTGATGAGTTTCAATTCAAAAAAAACACGCTGTCGTTAACGCTTAATGAATTTTAGCGCAAGCAAAGAAATTGCGGAAACAGCTGCACCTACAATCGGCCATGTGTAATTGGGTTTTTCTTCCGAGGTCAAATGTCCGAATGTTTTTGCAATGTTGTTTCTTTGCGTATCGTAACAATAACTTGCTATATCTTTTGTAACCTTTGTTGCGCCGACGGCGTTTGTAGGATAACCTTGATACGGAATTTGAGATGCATAAATACAATGAACCATAATAAATATAACCTTACTTTACTACCTATATTTATAAAAACAAATTGTAAAAAAAAATTGCCTAAATTGTAACATTTGCGTTATTTTTGTTATTTTTTGCAATTTTTGGGAATTATTAATATAATAAGGTAATAGTATTATAGGAGTTAACCTGCATATGATTCAAAAAAATAAAGTTAAAAAATTTGCCTTTACTATGGCAGAGGCCCTTTTGACAATAACTATTTTGGGTGTTATAGCAACTTTAATGATACGTTCAATTAACCGTATAAATCCGGATAAGGACAAAGTTTTGTTCCTTCGCGGATTCCATGCGATGGAAGCTGCAGCAAGCAATGCTGTTAATAACACTTCCTACTACGACCCTGATATAAATTCCGTAGGCAGAGATAAAGACTACAGTGATTTTGCAGGGAATCCTCTTCCCAGCGCAAAAATAGAAATAAGCACAAGCGGCGCCGCAACACCTGCTTTATGTTCAACTGATTCAACACTGACAAATTGCAGCAAAAAAATTAGCAAAACAAATGCTGTGTGCTACTTTACGGCAGCAGAAATGAGCCTTGCCGGGCCTGCAAATTGTACTGACGGTGAACAGGTAATGAACTACCGCAGCGGCAACGGAAGCTGTTACTACGGCTTGGCAGGTCGAGTTCCTCCGTTTGACTTTGTACTTGATCCGTCCTGTAAAGGTATAGAATACGGTTATGCGGTAACAGTTTACCCGTCGGGTAATTTGACTGTACCTTCAGCCTCCGCAACGTATGAATCAATTTTCAAAAAAGAAGACCAGCAGAAAAAAGCATATGTTTGGATGAGCGAACAAACTGACGTTAAGAAAAGAGAATACAAATTTGTTGAAGAAGGCTCATCCGGCGGCACATCGGGCATTGGTGGCGGCACATCTGGTAGTACGTCGGGCGGCACTTCAGGCAGCACGTCAGGATCTTCAGGCAGCACATCCGGTTCATCCGGCAGTACGTCAGGTAGTACTTCAGGCAGCACGTCCGGTTCATCCGGCAGTACGTCAGGTAGTACTTCAGGCAGCACGTCCGGTTCATCCGGCAGTACGTCAGGTAGTACTTCAGGCAGCACGTCAGGAAGCACTTCCGGCAGTACCTCCGGTAGCACATCAGGCAGCTCAGGATCATCTGGCAGCACATCGGGTTCTTCTGGTAACTCAGGTAGCATAGATGTTCAAGATCCGACTCTTGACTTAGATAAAGGCAACGGCGGTAATGGGGGATATAGTCGCCCGTCACGTCCTGTAGATGACAAATTACAAGGTGATATGGAAGTAATACAATAGGAGATAATAATGAATAAAGAAACTATAAAAAAGACGGCATTTACCTTGGCAGAAACGCTTCTGACATTGACTATCATCGGTGTTTTGATGGCGTTGATGCTCAGATCCATAAGCCGTGTTAACCCTGATAAAGATAAAATTTTGTTCATAAAATCTTATCACTCAATAGAATCAGCTGTTGCAAATATTATCACGGATGCTTCCAAATACGACCAGAACACGGAAGATAACGGAGACTTTTCCAACGATCCGTTAAACACTGCCTACGCAAAAATTAACGGAACAGTATACTGCACCAAAGACTGGCCGACACCTAAGCCTGGTGAAACAGCAAGCATAACCTGCAATGACTCATCTATAAAACAGGGCAATGCTCTTTGCTATTTTCTTGCCGAACAAATTAACTTTGTCGGCGGTTTCAGCTGCAACGGTGGCAGTGACGAGCTCAACTTTAAAACAACAAACGGTGTTTGCTTCTATGGATGGGGCAATTTTGGCAACGGTGCGGATTCAATTACCGGCCGTGTAGACCCGACTTGTAATGATCAAGGTTACGGCATAACCGTTTACAAAGAAGGAAAAATGACTGTTCCGTCCTCTGCAACAGGCGTTGATGCCGACATGCAGGCTGATGCGGTAAGATGGATTGAAGACCAGACACAAATCAAAAATTAACGCGATAAAAAGCTCTAAGTATTGCACTGCTTTACTTAGAGCTTTTATTTATACAATGTTTGTTGTATATAATATAAAAAATAGCAAATTTGGGGAGAATATAAAATGCAAAATAAAAAGTTGGCAGATATCGGGGTATTCGGAGGTTCAGGGTTTTACAAATTTTTGGATAAGATAGAAGAAGTAAAAGTTGAAACTCCGTATGGTTTGCCTTCAGACAGCGTATTTATCGGCGAAATAGGAAAACACAAAGTGGCTTTTATGCCAAGACACGGCAGAACACACACACTTCCGCCTCATTTAATCAATTACAGAGCTAATGTCTGGGCAATGAAATCAATAGGCTGTACAAGGGTAATTTCGCCATGCGCTGCGGGGAGTTTGCAAAAACACGTTGCTCCGGGACATTTTGTAATATGCGACCAGTTTGTTGACTGGACAGACGGCAGAAAATCTACATTTTATGACGGCCCGATTGTTACACACGTTAGCGCCGCTAACCCGTATTGCGAAGAAATGCGCCAACTGGCTGTTGAAACAGCCAAAGAACTGGGTATTACTGTACATGAAACCGGCACCGTTGTTGTAATAAACGGCCCGAGATTTTCAACAAAAGCGGAATCCAAATTCTTTACATCTCAAGGTTGGGAAGTTATCAACATGACTCAATTCCCCGAAGCATACCTTGTTAAAGAAATGGATATGTGCCCGCTTAACATTTCATTGATAACAGACTACGATGCAGGGCTTGTCGGTGAGGTTCCGCCTGTGCAACATGCCGAAGTTATCAAGGTGTTTAATGACAACAATGAAAAATTAAAGGCACTGTTGTTTAATCTTATAGAAAAACTTCCGTTAGAAAGAGAACGCTGCAATTGCGCCAACACGGTTGCATCTTCAAGAGCTTAGGGAGACAAATATCAAGTGAGTATAGCTTATTTAGTAAATAATTTATTTAACTTTTATTTCTGGTTTGTACTGGTCAGGATTTTCCTTACATGGATTCCGTCAATAAACTGGTACAGCCAGCCGTTTAAAACGGTTGCAATTATTGCGGATATTGTTTTAAATCCGTTTAGAAAAATCATCCCGCCGCTGGGCGGGCTGGATTTTTCGCCCATAATTGCACTGCTGTTCTTACAGATTGTACAGTTTTGTACTGTAAGGTTGCTTTTAATACTAGGATTGTAATACATTTACATCAAAAGGTCGATGTAAAAAAATGTTAATATACATTAAAATAATAAATGAGAACTAGCAAAATTTTTTTTGTTGGGCTTTAAAATAATATGAGGCATTTTATATGTCTTTTTGTGTAAGAGAGTAAACACAGGAGAATCCAAAGTGGTTGACAACCGTTCAGCAGGTTTTTTCGGAATCGGTGGCAGCTTTAATTTTAAAAGCGGCGACATATCCGGCACTGCCGCAAAAACGGCTGATGACCGCCAAAGTCCCGGCATGGAATACTTCCAACAGGGTGAATATCAGGAAGACGGCTCTTTTTCGGAATCTCAATTTGTGGACAGAAGCGCACAGCTTAGTGCCACGCTTAACTCTCTTGCGATGATGAATGTTGCAAATTTAATTAAAAAAAATAAAGAAGAAAAGACCAAGACCGAAGAGAACAAAAAGGACAAAGAAAAAGACAAAAATCTTGATGCAAAAATACCGGTGTGGGAGGATTATCAGGATGAAAACGAAGACTTTTTGTATGTAGATTAGTCTGGTTTACAATATTTTAAAGCGTGTTTTTTAAAGTGGTGCCGCGTCTCACTCTGCCGAGAAAAACAAGTTTGTAGGTTGGGCTTTCAGCCCAACAAAATTAATAGGACACTAATCGGATCCGGAATTTTCTTTGATTTTGGAAGCTTATAGCCTAATTTAAAATGATAAGCAACAGAGAGAATAACTATTCAAAATCTATATCTTTAATATTTTCAATATCTTCCGAGCTCCCCCAGTCATTATCATATAAACCCTGTTTTACAAATTTGTGAAAAGAAGAATACCGCCAGTCCTTTACTTTATTTACAAGTCCGTGCTTCAGTGGATTGTAATGAATGTAATTAATTTGATTGTTTAATTCTTCTTGATCTTTAATTGTATGTTCAAAAAATCTTCTCTGAAATAAACCTTTTTCCCCTTTATTAACATAACCGTAGGTTGGGGTTTCCACCTCAACATTATAATTTTTAGAGAAGTAATATTTTATTGATGTAATAATTTTGGGATATTCTTCAATATTCTCAGGATTTAGTATTACATGTATATGGTCGGGCAAAACACAGATTGCAATAATTTCAAAACAAAAGAATTGTTTTGCATTTTTAAAGGCATGTCTTAGTAGTTCGATATTATCCACAAATATACTTTTTCTTTCATAAGAAACAACAATTAAATGTACATAACTGTTTTTAATAAAAGCACGTCTGTAGTTCATTTTTTAATTTTATAACAAATATTTTTTTTGTTGGGGTAGAAACCCCAACCTACAAACTTGTTTTCCGAGAGGGGAGAACCAAGGACACAAAGGGATTTTTAGTAAAAAAAAGACTCATAAACTGAGTCTTTTTTCTAAATGGTGCCACGTCTCACTCTGCCGAGAAAAACAAGACTAAATGTCTTGTTTTTTGAGAGGGGAGAACCAAGGTTCGATTCCGAGCAATAAAAAAACACCCGAAGGTGTTTTAAAAAGTGGTGCCACGTCTCGGAATCGAACCAAGGACACAGGGATTTTCAGTCCCTTGCTCTACCAACTGAGCTAACGTGGCGCGTGGCATATATTATTCAATTGTCTATGGAGTTTGTAGAGCCTTGTTCTACAAATTATCTCCTCGTTACTTTATAATAACAAAAGAATATTCAGAGTCAATAATTTTTTATTAAATTTATTAATCTGGTATATTAATTGACTTTTTGCTAAAATTACATTATACCTTTATAATATGGTTTAAGGAGGAGACGGTATGTCAAACGCATTAGATATCAATGATTCAACTTTTGAATCGGAAGTTATAAATTCTTCTGAATTAACAGTTGTTGATTTTTGGGCACCATGGTGCGGCCCATGCAGAAAACTCGGCCCGGTGTTGGACGAAGTTGCACAGGATTATGAAGGAAAGCTCAAAATCGTAAAACTCAATACTGACGAAAATCTTAAAACAGCAAAAGAATACTCCGTAAGCGGCTTGCCGACTTTATTGATTTTCAAAGACGGAAAAGCTGTTGAACGTCTTGTAGGGCTTGTTCCGAAATCAACAATCACATCTAATATAGAAAAACACTTATAATCTGTTTTTAAAAAATTCTTCAAGAAGATTGTAATGTTGTGCCGGTTTGATAACTTCAGCATTTTGCGGCATCATCATTGCAATCTTTTTGTTTTACTCATGGCGTGTTTTATAGTTACTCATATTTTCAATGTTTGCAAACTTTTGCGCAATACGAACAGTTTGGATTAATTCCGTAAGGGGTTTTGTGTTACTAAAGATGTTCTAAATTGTCTTTGGTACTGCCTTTGTTATAATATACAAGCGCATAATCTTTATTTCCGTACGGTAGTCCCCTATTATTCCCAACTCTCTTCGGGAATTTCGTTATATATCAGCGCTGTAAAATATAAATATTTCATTAATTGATATTCGTTTTCAGAAAAATATTGATAAATATCATTGTACTTAATCATATCCTTCAAAGAATAACGAGATTTCAACCCTTTTGAATTACCGCATTTTACGACGTGATGTTTAATATCCAACAATTGGGCAAGTATGCTGGGATCATACCACTCAGTTAGTCCAAAATTTACTATGCTTGCAAAATAGGAATTTATACCATATTCTAATACTTCCCGGTAAACTTTCTTTACTTTATTTGAATAATCTAACAAATCTATATCCGGTCTGTTTGGTGTTTCATAAAGCTCATCAAATTCAGCATTTATTATCAGTTTATTTTGTAATTGATATAACAATTCTTCATAATGCTTCTTTATATCCAAATCCCGTGTTTTTGTGTGTCTTATATATAAATCATAACAACTTGCTGCCAGATTATATAATTTATATTCTTCTGATAATTTTGCTAATTTTAAATACACATCACAAAGATCCCAATGTAAACAAAGTGCATAAACGAAATTACGAATGGCTTCTTTGTCGTTTTTTTGTTCCAGTTCACTTTGTCCGATTTTATAATATTCTGTTCCTAAACTTTCTCTTTGTTCCTGCAATTCATTATTTTCCATAAACTCATCATTTTTGCTGAAGATTTTTGATATATTTTTTTAAAGCTCTTATTATCAGCCTTTCTTTAAGTGTAAAAAGCGGATTACACAACATTTTTGCCACTTATCGAGGGTTTACCGCCTTTTTTATCAGTTTTTTGTCTGAAATTTTTTAAGTTCCCGAATCTCTAAAAGTTTATCGTAATTTCCCTATTTAATCAAGTTTTTTCAGAAGCCTATTTATAACAACGCATTACAATTTGATTTTTTTGCCGAACTTTTGCCCTTCTTTAACCGGTTGAAGTTTTCCGTTTTCGTAGATATAGGCATTTCTTATATCTTTATGGTGAGAAAATACTTTTGCGGAAAAAACCTTTTCGTTATTGTTACTATTAAAAATCATCATAGTGACATAAGGGTCAATAAATCTGCCCGTAGCATCAAATCTGGCAACTGAACGTTCAACAGAAAGATGTTTTGGCGTGGCAATATGTATAAAATCCACATCATACCCGTGTTGTTTTGCCTGTTGAATTATTTTGTTGATGTTTAGCGAGCCGCCTGTTGTTTGGTAAATAAAATTTTTACCCTGCTGCAGCACGTGCGGAATCAGCTCTTGCTTTAAAATATGACTCGATGCCTTGTGTACAAGCGGTGCGCCTTCTCCATTTTTATAAACTTCTTTAAACATGGCCTTTATGTCATCGGAATCCGGTGTATAATATGCATTTTTATCTTTTTTTAAAATTTTGTTTATTATTGTAGACTTTCCGGCCCCCGGCAGTCCGTCCACAACTATCATTTTTCTTTCCGCTTTAATATTCTGCAGCTTTTGTTTTTCGTTTTGCATTACCTCAGACAACACTTTGTTATAATAGTCCGAGCCGATTTTAACACGTGATTTCAAAACATTGTTGCGTCTGATTTCTAGATATTTTTCATTATCATATGGTGTAATTTTGATTTTATTCAAAGCAAAATACTTGTAATCACTGTCATGAATCATTCCTGCATTTTCACAGAAAATATTAATCAAGTCGTCTTGTGAAACAGCACCTTTTTTCCAATAATCAACAATCAAATTTTTCGGCAACCTTATGTCGGGCTCGTAAAAGCGTCCGTTACCGGTGTGCAGCACATAAAAGTTATGTTTGTATGTTCTCAAATACAGCTGTTTTAAATAGTCAGCTTTTTCTTTTACTTCATCAAGTGCATATAAATTTTCTTGCGCAGAAACACGTAAATTGTCGTTTTTTATTTGTGTTTTATGGACAAAATATGCTCTTTTAAAGGGATTTAGACGTTTTAAAATACTCTTTTCTTTAAAACATTCGTTGTAAAAATCCACATTGGATTTGTATTTCGTTGCCGGAGGAAATTTATCGTCAAATACATATTTATGAGTTTTAAAGTCATTTTTCGAAGTTATTGAAACTACATAATCATTTCCGTATTTGTTTACCCCAAATTCGTAAATATCCTGCCCGTATAGGTCGTTAAGAGTATTGAGCCTGTCTTTTAATGCCGAGGCATCCGCATTTTTATCTTTAACTATTGCAATCAAATCTTTTGCCGGCAGTTTAAACTTGAAAAGCTTTATTGCTCTTACCCTTTCTTCCTCAGAAAACTTTGTAAGCTGCAAAATGTCTTTATGCTTGTAGTTAAAAACATCAGCACTGTTTTTCTGACGGGCAAAGGGTTTTATAAACTTTAGCGTATCGTCAGAGTATGTTGAAATATGCAGCAATTCTTCCGGAGAAAACCTAACCATGCCTGTCATATCTTTTTCAAAAGCAATCATAAACAGGGATTTTAGTTTTTCTAAAGAAAATGATTTTAATTCAAACAAATTACATATATTGTACAAAAGATTGTAATGCTCATTCAGGTTTGCAAATTTATGCAAAGATGTGCGTTTTGCAGGAGGAACATCAGCAAAGTTTTTACTAAAAATATCACGGGGAAATCTCGGTGTTTCTATAAAAAGCGGCTGGAAAGCCGATAATATGTTTTTAGTCACGTGCGCAGGACTTTTGTATATTACTGATTTAAAATTAATTTGTTTGTTGTTATAGTGTATACGGTTATCAACTTTCATTGTAATTTGCTAAAAACTCGTAAATAAATAATGTTGCTATTTATGATAGAATAATTTTACTATGATAGACATCGAACAAAAACAAAAATTAGAAGAACTTGCTTTGAAAATAAACAAAGCGAAGGAGTGTCTTTGACCTGCCGAAACTTGAGCAAAAGGTTAAAGAAATAGATACAATGCTGCAAAGCGAAGATATTTGGTCAGACCCCCAAAAGGCGTCTAAAATGTCTCAGGAGTTGACTGAGTATAAATCCGAAATCGAGCAGGCAAAAAACTGGGACAAGACGATTGAGGACTGCAACCTTCTTGTTGAACTTTACGAGGAAACTGAAGATGAGTCTTTGTGGGAAGAATTGCAAAACGATATAGAAGCACTTGAAAAAGAGCTTAACGATTGGGAAATTAAGATGACGCTCTCGGGCGAGTACGATTCTTACGATGCAATTTTGACTGTTAATGCCGGAGCCGGCGGCACGGACGCACAGGATTGGGCGCAGATGCTTTTGAGAATGTACACCCGCTGGGCAGAATCAAAAGGCTGGAAAGTAGAACTTTTGGACAAGTCAGACGGGGATGAGGCTGGTATTAAGTCTGCTACAATCAAAGTCAGCGGCAAATATGCCTTCGGGCTTGCAAAAGCGGAAAGAGGCGTGCACCGTCTTGTAAGAATTTCACCTTTTAACGCAAACGGCAAACGCCAGACGAGTTTTGCTTCGTTAGAGGTCAGCCCGGTTATAGAAGATTTTGAAAAAGTAATCACCATTGCGCCCGAGGACATCGAGGTGGATACAATGCGCTCCGGCGGTGCGGGCGGACAAAACGTCAACAAGGTGGAAACAGCAGTAAGAATATTGCACAAACCGACCGGTATTGTTATAAAATGCCAACAGCAGCGCTCACAGCTTCAAAACAAAGAAACGGCAATGCAAATGCTTGCTTCAAAACTGCTTGCAATAAGGCAGGCGGAGCATGACAAAAAGCTGGCTGAGCTTAAAGGCGAGAATTTTGACATAAACTTCGGCTCGCAGATACGCTCTTACGTCTTTCACCCGTACAAAATGGTGAAAGACCACAGAACAGGCTACGAGGTCGGCAATGTCGACGCCGTTATGGACGGCGAGATTGACGGATTTATTGATGCTTATCTAAAGCAGCAAATTTCAAAAACTTAGCCGGACTGAATTTACCTTCAAGGTTCATTTGTACCACGGCAAGCGTTTTTACGATATCTGCGTATTCCTTTGTTATTCTGTCATATTGAGGCAAAGATATGTTGTTACGTATTATCGGGGTTGTTACATACAAATCTTGCTCGTTATTTTGTTCACCGGTCTGTTGAAATTGTTGGGAATAACCGGATTGATTATACATATTTTCCATTTTTTACACACTACATTATTACTTACCTTGTTTATATAAAAACATTTTTGTTAACAAAATTGCCCCGAATATTAAAAAACTTTACAATTTAAATATAAATATGCTAAACACAATGGATTTACAGATACAATACCTGCTTATGCTCCAGCATTTCAGAGAGGCAACAAACGGGCTGTTTGACGGTTTTTTCCTCGGCGTTACAATGCTCGGGGAACTTATGATTCCTTTTATGATAACAGCCGTAATATACTGGGGTATAAACAAAAGAGCGGGGCAGCTGATACTGTTTGCTTACGGCATAACCCTTTATGTAAACGTATTTTTAAAGATGACTGCCTGCATAAAACGCCCTTGGCTTTTGAATCCTTCCGTTAAACCTATAGAAAGCGCCCTTCCTGCTGCGGACGGATACTCTTTTCCCAGCGGACATACCGCAGGGGCAGCGGCAGTGTGGGGCAGTATTGCTTTTAACTGGTGGAAAAACAAATTAATACGCTATTGTGCACTATTGATAATATTCGCGGTCGCATTTTCCCGTAACTACATAGGTGTGCACACCCCTCAGGATGTTATTGTTTCCATGGTTTTGGGGATATTTATTATTCTCGGTGCGGACGCACTGCTCATACAAATTGAAAAAAGCAAAAATGCTGATTGGATTTTTTATGCTTCGGCAATGATTTTGACATTTTTGCTTGTTGCTTATTTACAAATAAAATGCGGCTGCCAAATGCAAAGCTACAATCCGTTGACCGACAACGTTAATCCTCTTGCGATGAAACACAGCGCTTATCCTAAAATTACGTTTTTAGCCGGAATCTTTACAGGCTGGATTTTAGAAAAACGTTTTGTAAACTACAGGGTTCCTGACGGCTACAGCCGTAAAAAAGTTGTATGGCTAATCGCAGGCATTGCTGTTTTGTATTTGATTATGAAACATTTATGCACGCTGTTTATGCTTTTTGTACCCGCATATGTTGCACATTCGCTTCTGGCGTTTGTTTGTACGCTTTTTATTACCGCAATATATCCGCTCGTATTAAAAAAGGTCTTTTCTTAATACCTACAAAAGATTTTTATATGCTATAATCCGATAAAGAAGGCAGCTATGAAAAAATCAGAACTAAATCTTTTTATTTTAAAAAAAAGCTTTAATACTCTAAAAGAATGCTATGCGGATTTTTCAGCACAGCAGGACGATAAATTGAAAAATTATATTAAAGATTCTTGCATAAAACGGTTTGAATACACATACGAAACCGCTAAAAAGATAATGAACAAATTTTTAAAAAAGGAATACGATAAAACAGAAAAAGAACTTTCTATAAACAATATTTTTCGTGAAATGTTTGCACTCAGGCTTATAAAAAATTTTGAAAACTGGGTGGATTATCGAGAAAAAAGAAACCTCTCTTCACATGAATACAGTGAAGAAAAAATATATACAATTATTGATATAATTCCTCAATTTATTGACGATGTTGACTTTTTGATACAACATCTTGAAGAGGTTCTTGTTAATGATTAGCGGTGTTAATGAAAATGAAGAAAAAATCATAAAAGAGATATTAAATAAATATCCGTATGATTTTTATTATTACGGCTCACGGGTAAAAGGTGATTATACAGCAGGCTCGGATTTAGACATACTCGTTGAAAGCAATGAAGAAATTCCTGTCGGAATTATTGAAAAAATAGAGCTTGAATTTAATGAAAGCAAAATTCCATATATAGTAAAGCTTGCAGACAGAAAAAGACTTGAGGATTATTTTTACGATTTAATAAAAGCTTCGCTGATAAAAATATAGAAATTATTTTATCAAATTTATGTTAAAATAACACCTATGAGTTTTCAGCAAACATTAAAAAACAAATTCCCGATTTTTTTAGGTGATATCTGTGGCGGAATAAATTCAGCAATCATAACACTTCCTCAGGCTTTAGCATTTGGTGTTGCAACGGGATTTGGAGCAAGTGCGGGTATCTGGGGAGCTGTTATTCTTTGCTTTGTTGCAGGTATAATAGGACCGCGTGTGCCTATTGTTTCCGGAACAACCGGGCCTGTGGCTATAGTTGTTACATCAATGATGCTGGCTCTCGGAAACAATATGCAGGCAGCTGCAACTGTCCTTTTATGCGCGGCATTATTGCAATTTTTTGCTTCTTTAACAAACTTACCGGCACTTGTAAAATATATTCCTTATCCTGTTATATCGGGTTTTATGAACGGTGTAGGCGTAATCATTATAATATTGCAGATTAATCCTCTGCTTGGGCATAGCGCAATGCCTTCCACCGTCTCGACTATATTGAATTTGCACACAGGCATACTCACTCTAAACCGCCATGCTTTGTTTATAGGTCTTGTTACTTTGGCAATAGTTCTTTTTACTCCCAAAAAAATTAATAAAATAGTTCCGTCACAAATTATTGCGCTTGTTTTTTGCACATGGCTTTCGATTAAGATGGGACTTGGTGTTGAACGAATAAACGAAGTATCCTTTAATTTCCCGGGTTTTATTGCGCCATATTTTGACATAAACCATATAATAGAATATTTGCCGTATGCTTTTACTATTGCAATCGTGTTTTCTGCTGAAACTATGTTAACAGGGCTTGTTGTGGACTCATTGACAAAAACAAGACATAATCCGAAATTGCTGCTTGCCTCGCAAGGTGCCGGCAATATGCTTTGTGCATTAACGGGTTCACTCGGTGGAACGGCGGCGACAATGAGAACTGTTGCGGCAATAAACTCTGGTGCAACAACAAAAATCTGTGCAATAATCAATCCGTTATTATTGATTCTTCTTTTATTTAAGTGTTCAAATTTTGTTGCACAGATTCCGCTTGCTGTACTTGCGGCAATTTTGATAAAAATCGGGTATGATATAATTGATTTTAAACTTTTAAAAGTATTAAAATATGCACCTAAGGACGATTTTTATGTTTTAATGCTTGTTTTTGCATTAACGGTTTTTTACAACTTGATTTTTGCCGTAGGGGCAGGTATTACACTAGCTGCACTTTTGTACGCCAAACGTGTTGCTGATAAAGCAAAACTTGTGCAAAAAGTTGTTTATGACGAAGATATACTGGAACTGGAAAAAGCATTGGAGCAAGATTATCAACACAAAATAAGGGTTGTGCATATAAGCGGACAATTCTTTTTCGGTTCTGCAACCCAATTAATTTCAAAATTTGAGGATGTGCTTGGTACAAAATATATTATTATAAACTACGACGCTGATGACCTGCTGGATATTTCTGCTATATTTGCACTTGAAGACATTATATTAAGATTGCAGTCACAAGATGTAAATATAATACTTGTGATTAAAAACAAAAGTGTTGCAAAACAATTGCACGATCACAAAATAGTCAGCCAAATAGGAGAAAAACAAATGTTTTTTAAAGAAACAGATGCTATTGATTTTGCAAAACAACAGTTAAAGGATGACACCGATTGAATTTTGCTAATCAACAGTTTTACTGACACACGCGGTAATTGCATCAAGCAGTCTTGCAACCTGCACAATTTCAATATCATTAAACTGCTTTTTATCAATTTTATCTGAAGCAGGAACAATAATTTTTTTAAATCCCAGTTTTTCCGCCTCTTTAATCCTTTTATCTATATTATTAACAGCTCGAATCTCACCGGACAAACCGATCTCTCCTACAATAACCGTGTCTGCGCTTACAACAACATCTCTTGCGCAGGTTGCAACAGCCAGCGCTACACCCAAATCAGCAGCAGGTTCGTCAATTTCAAGTCCACCTATAACATTTACATATACATCCTGTTTGCTGAGGTTAAGTCCTATTCTTTTTTCCAATACTGCAAGAATTTGCAACAATCTGTTGTAGTCTATGCCGTTGGAAACTCTCCTCGGAGAGGGATAAGGTGTTGTCCCGACAAGCGCCTGAATTTCTATCAACAAGGGTCTTGTCCCCTCATTTGTTGCAATAATCACACTTCCGGGTGTATTATTTTTTGTTCTTTCGTTTAAAAACATCTCGCTTGGATTGGAGATTTCATGCAGACCGTCATCACACATATTGAACACGCCTACTTCATTTGTTGTGCCGAAACGGTTTTTCATACATCTTAAAAGCCTGTAAGATTTATAACGGTCTCCCTCAAAATAGATAACTGTGTCCACCATGTGCTCAAGCACCTTCGGACCGGCAATATTTCCTTCTTTTGTAACGTGCCCGACAACAACAACAGTGATATTTTTATTCTTAGCAATATCAAGAAGAATATTTGTACACTCTCTTATTTGAGAAACACTTCCCGGGGAACTTGTGACATCATTGCTGTACACGGCCTGAATACTGTCTATAATTAAAATTTCCGGTTTAAGCTCATCTATTTGCCTTTTTATGGCCTCAAAATTAGTTTGAGAATATATGTATAAAGAATCAGATTTTACCCCCAGCCTTTGTGCCCGCAATTTTACCTGAGAGGCGGATTCTTCCGCAGAAACATACAAAGCCTTTCTCCCGCCTTTGCAAATAGCCTTTCCTGTTTGCAAAAGAATCGTTGATTTGCCGATACCCGGGTCACCTGCAATCAAAACAATGGAGCCCTGTACAAGTCCGCCGCCTAATACCCTGTCAAATTCTTCTATCCCCGTAGAAAATCTTATGGAGTTGTCTATAGCTATTTCATTAATCAAACACGGAGCTGTATCATTCAGCACAATATCTATCGCACTCTTTGAAGAATTGTTTTCGGAGAATGTTTCCTCAACAAGCGTTCCCCACTGTCCGCAATCAGGGCATTTGCCTATATATTTTACAGTTTCGTATCCGCAGTTTTGACAGACCCATTTTGATTTAATTTTTGGCATATTCTCTCCTGTTTAATATGTGGATTATATATTAAATTATTTGTTGTAGCAAACCCGCTTTAACGGAGTTGGACTTAAAGTGCACAGACAGCCAGAATAAAAATATTACTATCCTATATAAGGCCGGTAAATATATCGTTTATCACATATTACAAAAAAGTTTTACCTGCTAGTTTTTATGAAGAAATTATTTTAACCTAGTTGGTTGACTGTCTGAAATGTTTATAAATCTATGTATAACTTCAGAGGTTCTGTCCAGTTCATTTTCCGTTAAAGCAGGAAATACCCCGACCCAGAATGTGTTATTCATAATAAATTCGGTATTTGGCAACAGGTCATAGTGCTCCTGCGTTAAGTTCTTAGAAGACATTAAATTGCCGTTACCGATTCTTAACGGAATATCATTTTCAACAATCATAGGCTGGCGAAGAATATTCCCAGCAAAAAGCTGGCGCGTACCTATATTGTTTTTCTCAAGGTATTCCACAAGCTCCTGCTTGCTAAAAGGAGCATTTTCTTTTACTGATATTAAATACCCGAACCATGAAGGTTTGCAGCCATTTTCTATCTGAGGTAAAATCAAATATTCTTTTAAATCGGATAACTTTTCTGTCAGATATTTTGCATTGTGTTCCCTGATTTGCAAGAACTTATTGAGCTTATCAATTTGTGAACAGCCGATAGCCGCCTGCCAGTCTGTAATTTTTAGGTTATAACCAATATGAGAATATGTGTATTTGTGGTCATAACCATACGGAAGCCTGCCAAGCTGCTGTGAAAATCTTTTGCCGCATACACCGTCTTTACCCGGAGGGCAGCAGCAATCACGTCCCCAATCTCTGAAAGACATCAGGATTTTATGTAACTCAGGGTTGTTTGTAACAACAGCGCCACCCTCCCCCATTGTCAAATGATGGGCGGGATAAAAGCTAAATGTTCCGATATCACCTATTGTTCCGGCTTTTTGTCCGTTGTATTGAGCACCCAGAGCGTCGCAGGAATCTTCTATAAGCCATAGGTTATACTTTTTGCATAACGATTTAACCTTATCCATATCAAACATGTTGCCAAGTGTATGAGCAATAAAAACAGCTTTGGTTTTGGATGACACTGCCTCTTCTATCTTTTCCGAATCTATATTGTAAGTTCCGACCTTACAATCAACAAAAACCGGCACAAGCCCGTTTTGTATGATTGGATTCACCGTCGTGGGAAATCCGGCAGCAACTGTAATAACTTCATCTCCTTTTTTTATTGCTTTTTCTCCAAGCTTGTATGAGGTTAAAGTTGATATCGCAAGCAAATTTGCGCTGGAACCGGAATTAACAGACAGGGCGTATTTTACCCCGAGATATTTTGCAAATTTTGTCTCAAACTCTCTGTTAAAGCGCCCTGCCGTAAGCCACATATCCATTGACGCATCAATCATATTTTCAAGCTCTTCTATCCCGAGCAGCTTACCAGAAGCAGGAATATAATCAATTTTTCGTCTACCGCCTAATATGGTCTCAAAATATTCTTTTGCAGCGGCTTTTACTTTGTTCCTTAATTCCGATTCTTTATCAGTCATTAGTATTTATCTCCGCAAAGATTTTGATAATCAGTAATTTGTTTCAGTGTATAATCAAACACGGGTTCGTTATTATAAAAACGCCTGTACCATTCAACAGTGTTTTTAAGTGCGTCATCAGCATTCAAAGAAGGTGACCAGCCAAGCTCTTTTTGGGCTTTTGAAATATCAAGCGTAAGCAAACCGGCCTCGTGCAATGGATTTTTTTCACCAACCTCCACATGGCCTTTACCATAGTATTGCACAATTCTTTTTGCAACATCGGCAACAGTCAAAACATTGTCAGTACAAGGACCAAAATTGTAGCTTTTGGCATATGGTTTGCCATACTCGAAAAGCTTTTGCCCAAGCAGTAAATAACCGCTTAAAGGTTCAAGGACATGCTGCCACGGGCGCACGGCTGCGGGATTTCTTATCTCTACAGGTGTATTGTTGTTAATTGCTTTTATGCAGTCCGGCACAAGCCTATCCAAAGCCCAATCCCCCCCGCCGATAACATTGCCTGCACGTGCTGTTGCAAGAGCAAAAGAGTTCGCTTCTGTTAAAAAAGAGCGCCTGAAAGAAGCTGACATAATTTCAACACACCCCTTTGAAGAAGAATACATATCATATCCTCCCATAGGGTCGTCCTCTTTATAACCGGTGATTACTTCTTTGTTTTCATAACATTTGTCAGTGGTAACATTAACAAATGCCTTAACCGAATCACAACTTTTGGCTGCCATCAAGACATTTAATGTGCCCATAACATTTGTTTCATAGGTCAAAACAGGTTCCTTGTAAGAACGCAGCACCAACGGCTGTGCAGCAAGATGAAAAACAATTTCCGGTTTAAAATCATTAAATGTTTTATTTAAGGTTTCTTTATCAAGAATATTCGCAAAAACAGTATGTATTCTTTTGCGCAGCTCCAGTATATTAAACATTGACGGCTCTGTATCTGGCTCAAGAGCGTATCCCAGAACCTCTGCCCCGATGGCTTGCAGCCACAATGACAACCAGCATCCTTTAAAGCCTGTATGGCCGGTTATCAGAACTCTTTTATTTTTGTAAATATTATTAAACATTAACGGAATCCTTTAGCCACAAAGCCCATGGAGCTTTATTATTCAACCACATTTCAGTAAGCAATTTTTTGTCCCTAACCGTATCCATTGGCTGCCAGAAGCCTTTATGTTTGTAAGCATTTAGCTGACCGTCTTTGGCAAGATTTTCAAGAGGCTCCTGTTCAAAAATTCTGTCTTCCGAATCATCGATGTAATCAAAAATTCCTGAATTACAAACAAAGAACCCGCCGTTAACCCATGAGCCGTCGCCTTTGAGTTTTTCTCTAAAGGAATTGACACGGTTATTGTTATCTATATCAAGAGCGCCGAACCTGCCTGAAGGCTGTACTGCGGTGACTGTGACAATTTTTCCGGATTGGTTATGAGATTTTATTATTTCATTGATATTAACATCTGCCACGCCATCACCGTATGTTAAAAGAAATTGCTCATCCCCAACATAATTTTTCGCCTTTTTAATTCTGCCGCCTGTTTGTGTATGCTGGCCCGTATAAAGCATTGTAACTTTCCAGGGTTCGTTATGGGTTTTATGTACTTCAACAGAGTTATTTGACATATCAACAGTAATATCTGAATACCTGTTGTAATAGTTAATAAAATAGTCCTTTATTACGTGCGATTTGTAGCCTGTAAGAACAATAAAATCATTAAAACCATAGTATGAATATATCTTCATAATATGCCACAAAATAGGTTTGCCGCCTATTTCCACCATGGGTTTTGGCTTTAAATCAGTTTCTTCGCTTAACCTTGTTCCGTAACCCCCGGCAAGAATCAGAACTTTCATATTAACCTCGTAACTTCTTCTACTCCTTTATCATAGAGGATATTTGAGCATATTACAATAAATAATTTATTGTAAGTCGGATTTGCAATCAAAAACTCTGATAAAAAAGACATAGTCGGCCATTTTCTAATAACGGTTCGTTTTCTAAAACAAAGAAACCATCAACAGTGAATATTTGACGAAATTTTATTCTTAATTTAACCGAAATATTTTCATCACGTTGTTGTGATGATTAAAAACTCAAATTTATCTGGAACAGGTTCAAATATTTTTCCATAGACTCTTTATCAAAGGTCAAGACTGTATTTTTTACGCCGTTAAAGTATCTTACCCCGTCCTCTTTCATGCCTATAGATTTGTAAAAAGCAATATTGTACGGCTTGTCAGTTGCAAATTTTAACGTGTAATTTCCTGTTTCAAGACAATAGCTTACCATTCTTGCTATAACAGCTTTTGCGCTGTTTTTTATCGTACGTTCTTTGCCCTGATTCCAGGGGGCCGTGTTAAGGCTTCTCCCCCATATACAGCCGTCGTCTTGTACCTCTATATTTGCCAGTGCCTGTATTTTGTCATCGGCTTTGAGCACAAAATATACAGCATCAGGGTACAATCTGCCGGACGTGTACGGCGGAAGTATTTCTGCATCCGGATATTTATCCTGTTTCCATTCCCTTTTTAATTCCTGTGCAAGCTGTTTGTATTCGTTCTCTTCGCTGTATGGTAAAATATCTTTTATTTCGCCAAACACAGAGTGCCCCTCTTTTATATTTTGAAGGTAGACACTTTGACCGTCCTTTAAAATATTCCACGGAAGTTTTATGTTTTCTTGCGGAACAAATTTCAAAAGTTTGGGGTCTTTGTCTTTTAAACGTTCAAGCAGCACAGCTCTTCTTTTTGGCAAAAGATTCATATATTGCTCAAAATCCCTATCCTCTTTAGGTGTAATTGTGTAGGTGCCGTCAGCCATTGAGGCAATTTCTTTTTGCAGGTCATCGGGCAAATCAAGTTTTGAAACATCAAACCGTATGCCCGCTTTTTTAATTCTGTCAAAAGCTTCATTAATCTGTTTTTCTGTTGCCGACATAACTATGCGTACATATCCGTCACCGTTTTCACCGAATACATCACCCGGAGTGAATGCTATTTGCGATTTATGCAAAACGTATTTAAAAAACTCATCAGAATTAAAATCCGGCGGAATCTTCGCCCACAGGTAATACGTTCCCTGCGTCGGCTTTGCATCGCTGCCAAGTTCCTGCAGACGTTTGATTGCCGTGTTTTTACGCTTTCTGTAAATTTTATTGACTTTTTGAATATACCCCTCTTCATCCTTCAGTGCCTCTGCAGCAGCTGTTTGTACCGGGATATAGACACTTCCTCCGGAAAGATATTTTGCATTCAAGAGGTTGTCAATATTTTCTTTGGAACTGACAGCAAAAGCTACCCTTAGTCCCGGCATGCTCTGTGCTTTAGAAAACGTATGAACCTCAAAAGCCACATCTTTTGCACCTTTTATCTGCATAATTCCCGCAGGTTTTTTGCCGCTGTGAGTTATTTCGCTGTTATCCATGTCGTGGATAATCAGTATTCCGTTTTCTTTTGCAAATTTTACAGCGTCTTCAAACATTTTTTTTGGTGCAAAGGAGCCCGTCGGGTTGTGAGGATAATTTAAAATTATTATCTTGGCATCTTTGGGCATTGTTGAAAAATCGGGAAGATAACCGTTTTGCGGATAAAGTTTGTAGGGCACTTTGATTAAATCGTGTCTGGTGATTAAATCATCGTACAGCGAATACCCAGGATCCGGCACAAGAACTTTATCTCCGTATTCTGCGTAAGCGCTAAATATGTGGTCAATCGCATCGGAAGAACCTGATGTGATCATGATTTCTTTTCTCGGGTCAATAGTTACGCCGAAACGTCTTTTAAACCACTCTGCAGCTGTATGGAAAAAATAGCCGTCACCTTTTGGATTGTTGTATCTGTGCGACCACAGGTCGTTAACTTTATCTTTTAGCGCCTGTTTAGCTTTTTCCGGCGGGGTTAAATCAGGATTGCCCATGGAAAGGTCCATAACAGCCCTGTCTCCGTGCAGATAACGGGCTTTGCCTATTTCGGCAATGTATTTTGATATTTTGTAATCACCGGAAGAAAGTCTCTTTGCCGGTTTTATTGTTTTGTGTTCTTCGTGCTCGTTGTTTTTACGTGTACCATAAAAACTGACCAGAGCAAGCTTTGCACTTACTGGCGGATTTTGCTGCAGTAAAGAAACCTGTGTAGACACCGGATTTGCTGATATATGTTTAGGTGTTTTATTTTTATATTCCCCGTAGCGGGAATTTGCAAATGATGCAAATGGAATAATTGTCTGTATATTCATTATTTATTCAAAATAGTGTTTGGGGCCTTCTTCGAAGGCTTTTTTCATAAATTTGACGGGGCTTCTTAAACCTAATTTAGCCATAAGATTGTTTTTATCTATTGCATGTGCAAGTACAAATCCGTTGCCCTCACGAAAAACGGATGCCAAAAGATCCTTTTTGTTAAGTTTGGAAACCTTAACTTCGTACTTAGAATTTATTACTTTACGTATAAATTGGTCATATTCCTGAAGAGCTTTGGTTCTCAATTTGTCAGGTATTTTTGCAATTCTTTCATTTAAAATATTGTCTGCTGCGCGTGTCAGTATTAATTTTCCTTGAAATGAAGGTTGGTTGTTTGAAATCTTTTGTATCATAATTTTTTCTCTTACTTGTTTTTTATACAATCAAAATTTTATATTGCAACGCTATTGTTTGCAATGCTAAACACAATTTATTCAGGACGGCCCGTTCTGATAAGGTTAATGTACTTATCAATAGCTCCGCCTTCTTTATCCCAGCTAAAGTCGTTTTCCATTGCAGCTTTTTGCATTTCTTTAAACTTAGCAGGATTATTGTAGTAAGTATCAAGGCCCCTTTCGAGCACTTCAAGGAAGGCATCGTAGTTGTTGGAATATCCGCCGCCGTACAGCAGTTTTTTGTCGCCAGATTCGTCATAGAAGGCTTTTGTCCTGAAACCGTCCACACCATCTTTAATTGTATCGACAAGACCGCCTGTTGAAGTTGCAAGCGGAAGAGCACCTTTTGCCATTGCTTCGAGCTGGGTCAAGCCGCAAGGCTCAAACACTGACGGAACAAGGAACATATCCGCAGCCGTTGCCACAAGGTTTGTGTTAAGGAAGCCATGGAGAAGAATAATCCTATGGCCGACATTAGGAAAGTATTCGGTCATGTAATATTTGAATTCTTTAAGTCTGTCATAAGCTTCTTTTTGCGTAATTTTGCCGCCTAAGATAAATACGGGAAGCTTTTCTTCAGGTGTATTTCTGTTGCGTTCGGCAAATTTCCACATAGCCTCTTTAAAGATAGAATCCAGGCCCTTTTGCGAATCAACACGGCCGGAGTACGCAATTACCGGGGTATGAGAGAAATCATCTTCTTTAATAAATGTTTTATCCGCTTCGAACACAAGGTATTTTCTTACAGGTTTTGTATCTTCGTCGTAGCCAAGTTGTCTTTCTCTTTCCAGTAGTTGTTTGAAGAGTCTCATTATGGTGTTTTTGTTTTGTACTTTTACGTTGAGAGAATTCCCGTCGTATGCTTTAAGCTTAAATTTTGAAAAATCAATTTTTGGGGCATTTGCATCACCAAGGGTCATATCTTCTATTGTTTTATCAACAATTTCCTTCATATTCTTTTTGTTTGGAATAATCAACGATTTTGAATAACCGTTTGTGATAGGTGTAAGAGTGTGTCCTGGGCCGTAGTATCTAGCTTTTAACAAATCCATAAGCCCGTTGGCTTTAACGTTGGAATGAACAAGTTCCTGTCCGTAGTTTTCCGAAACCGGAACAACCCTGTCTACAAGCGCCATACCAGTTTTTAATGAGTTGTAGTTTGTGTAGCGCATAAGTGCGTTTTGTTCTTCTTTAAAGGCTTCATTCCAGCTCTTTGCGTTGGGGATAATATCCACACCGTAAGCACCAAACAATGTTCCGAAGATATTTGTTCTCAGATTGTCATTTCCGTCTGATGCGCCCTGATGTTCACAGTTGTGCGCAATGTATATTGTTGGTGTTTCGTCAAAGTATCTTCCAGTTTCTTTTGAAATTGCTCCGGTGTCAGCCTCTGCATTGGCTGTGTAGTGCATCATTGCTGCCAGAGAACCTGCATGCCAGTCATTGAGCAGTACTGCGTTAGGTGCTTCAATCCCCTTAAAGTCGCCTTCTTTTATGCTCTTCATCAATTCGTAAACACCTTTTGAGAAGAAAGCCATTCTGAAAACAGGATCGCTGAATTCCGAATTTGCATAAGGCGTGTTGTTGTTTGTTGCCTTAGGATTTCTGTCTAAAATGTTAAAGAACTGGTTGAATGTTGTGTAATGTCCGTTTGCATCGTCTCCGTATTCCGGAATTTCCAAAAAGATATGCGGGGTCGGTTTTGGTTTATCAGACTGTAATGCTGTGGTAAATATTCTTACATCAATGTCTTTGAGCCTTGTGTTGTGCGGTGCACCGACATAAATAGGAACGTTAATTTTACCTTTGTATTCAACATTTATCGTCTTTTTACCTTCTTTTCCGTAACGGTATACAAATTTGTCTTTGGCCTTGTCGTACTCCAGCTTGTATTCTTTGCCGTTAACGTACATAGGTGTAATTACGGACATAAGGTTTTCTTTATCCTTGTTAAATTTTTTGTTAAAGCTGTTGGGAAGGTCTGCCGCTACTTTACCAAGTCCGCCGTCAGATTTAAACTCATCGGTTTCTGCTGTAACCATCCAGGCGTTTATTTGGTCAATTTTAGGCCATGGGCGTGTACCGTTGATTCTGGAAGAAGCCTCATCTCTGATTTTGCTTTTTGCATAATCCGACAGAGTTGGTGCGAACGTGTTTACGTCAAAATCTTGTCCGTAAGGTCTTGCCAGAGTTTCGTTCATAGGAATGTACGGAACAAACTGTTTATCCTCTGTTCCGTGTTTTGTAGGCGCATAGCCGAAAGATATAACGGATTTATTATTATGTGCCATCAAATCAAGAAAATTTTCAAGAAGATTCGGGCTGTATGCATTTAATTGCATTAAATTGATTTTAGCCTGTTGTTTTTTTGCTTTTGGTAATTGTTTGGAGTCTAAATTAACAGGCGATACTTGATTGATTGATGCCATAAAAATATTCCTTTATATATACTATCTCTGATATTATGCAGTCCTGTTTGTTGTAAAATCCCTAAAAATAAATTTTGTTATCTCTCCCGAATATGAAAGACAGAAACTTTACAAAAATTAATACTGTTGCAGTAAAAAACTAATGCTTTTTAGCATATATAATCGTAACATAAACAAAATACTTTTTTCGATTTTTAAAAATTATTTTACAAATGGTTTACGTTAAATATTACCTGTCCGGGGTTTGTTATAAAATCTAGAAAAAGAGAGAATATAAAATGACAACAAAAGAAGAATGGATTGAAAAAGATTTAAAATATGTCTGGCACCCTGACACACAGATGAAACAGTATGAGGACAAAGACTTTAAGCCTACATTGATTGAGAGAGGCGAGGGAATATACCTTTATGACATAGACGGACACAAATACATAGACGGTGTTTCTTCGTGGTGGGTAAATACACTGGGGCATTCAAACCCAAAGCTTAACAGCGTGTTAACACAACAAGCGCAAAAAATAGAACACGTGCTGCTTGCAGATTTTACTCATATTCCTGCTATCGAGCTTGCTGAAAAACTTGTAAAACTTGCCGGGGAACCTTTTTCTAAAGTCTTTTATTCGGATGACGGTTCAACAGCTGTGGAAGTTGCTTTAAAAATGGCTTACCAGTATTGGTATCAAAAAGGAAAACCCGAGAAAAAGTATTTTGTTTCAATGACCGATTCTTACCACGGTGACACCTTAGGCTCAGTTTCTGTCGGGGGAATAGATATTTACAAAAAAATCTTTAATCCGCTTGTGTTTGAAACATTGAAAGTTCGCGCGCCGTATTGTTACAGATGCCCTGAAAATAAAGTCAGGGATTGCTGTCGCATTGATTGCATTAAAGATGTTGAAAAACTTTTTAAAACACGGCATAACGAAATTGCGGCTATGATAGTTGAACCGCTTGTACAGGGGGCAGCAGGAATGAGAATGTATCCGGCAAGTTACCTGACAAAACTGAGAGAACTTTGCAATGAATATGATATTTTGCTTATTGATGATGAAGTTGCAATGGCGTTTGGAAGAACGGGTAAATACTTTGCTTTTGAACATGCCTGCATAAAACCCGATATTTTTTGTGTTGCAAAAGGCATCACTGCAGGGTATATTCCGCTTGCGGCAACAATTACAACAGACAAAATATACGATGCGTTTTATGATGATTTTTCTTCATTAAAAACCTTTTACCACGGTCATAGCTTTACGGGGAACCCTGTTGCCTGTGCTGTTGCAGTTGAAAATTTAAAAATAATGGAGCAAGAACATGTTATTGATAACTTGCAGTCAAAAATAGAAAAACTTAAACAGTGCCTTAAAAAATTTACAACTCTTGAACATGTCGGTGATGTAAGGCAAACAGGCATGATAGGTGCTGTTGAGATGGTGAAAAATAAATCCTCAAAAGAACCTTATCCGTTTGAGGAAAGAACCGGACACAGGGTCTTTAAAGAAGCGTTAAAAAACGGTGCATTGCTGCGACCGATAGGAAACGTAATCTATTTTATGCCTCCTTATGTTATAAAGAATGAAGAAATTGAAAAACTCACAGAAATAGCGTATAATGCAATCAAAATAGTTACGGAACAGAATTGAGGAAAATATGAATAAAAGAAGTATTAAGGCTTTCACTCTTGCAGAAGTACTTGTAACATTGACGATTATTGGTGTTATTGCGGCATTGACAATTCCTACGTTAAACCAGAATACAAAAAATAATGAAATGGTTTCAGGTTGTTTAAAAGCATACTCAACTCTTGCAGGTGCAGTTGACAGAATGAAAGTTGATTACGGCCCTGTCGGTTTCGGCAACAAATGGAACAACGCGGCTATATTCTGGAAAGGAGAAAACGGAGATTACAAAGAAGGTTTTGTTGCACAGTTGAATACTGTTAAGGTCTGTGATACAGGAGAAAAAGGATGTTTTTGGGACGGTATACCCAAACAGCTCGGCGGCGGCGCGCATTCAAATAGCTATGACGGATATAAATACACTGTCAGAACGACTGACGGCATGAGCTTTAATTATTCCACAACGGATTGCGGCAGCAAAGGTCTGTCTGCTGAAAGAGCTGCAAAATGTATGGGAAGATTTGTTGTTGACGTAAACGGAGACAAAGGCCCTAACAGATTTGGTTATGATATGTTCTTTTTTGCTTTGATTAAAGGTGAAGGTGTTATCCCTGCCGGAGCAGATGACGGCTCTTCTGATTGTAAAAAAGGCGGTGCCGGTGTAACTTGCGCAGCAAAAGTTATCAATGAAAAGAAAATTGATATAAAATAAATATACTGCGATTCGTATATATGATGATGAGCATTAAAACTACACTACAAACTATGTATTGGATTTATTCATAAAATCCAATACATTTTTATAATTTGTTATTAAACTGTTATTGCCGGATTGTTCTTTTAGTTTGTCTTTTTGTACTGAATGTCTTAAAAATTTGTTTAAAAAGTGCGGAACGCTAAAACCTAAAACAGCCATATTTGTTATTAAAGATACCCAATACAGCGCCGCACCGAGGTTTCTTGTACGTTTCAGCACTTCGGGCGAAACATTTTTCATGTTGTTAATTTTCCGAAATCTTCGTGTCGGAAGCAAAAAGCTTTTGAAAAAGCCTATCTTTTTGCCGTTGTACTTATCCGTGTTCATAATTTTTGTGCCCAAAAATTTGTCGGATAATCTGCCTAAGATGTTGTTTATTAAAAAATCTCCGCCAAAAAACATAACAAAAGTTGCGCCTTCTCTTGCAGTTCTGTCACGCAGCTCGTACTTGTCACGAGATGAAGGGAGTTTTGCAAGAAAACCTGTAAAAGCCCATTTTAGCGCATTTACGGTTTTTGACATGCTCACACCCGAGGTATAATTAAAATTCTGTGCGTTGTTTTTGATAAAATTGGCAGTCTTAGCGCTCAGACCTTTTGTTACTGCTCTGGATATTATAACCCCAGGTATAAAAGCAAAAGCTAATGTTCCGGCAAGGCGTTTAAGCTTGCTTTTTGCGTGGTCTTTTTTGGAGACCTCTTTTTCCTCAAGCATATTAAAGGTTGCGGAAAACCCTTTGCGTCCGGTTTTGTACTCCGTAATCCCCGTTGCAATCCACGGAATACTGCCCATCAAAAGCCCTGTGGACATAAAATCCGAGCGCAAAATCTGTTCGTGTGCCTTCAGTAATTTTGCTTTAAGCTCGTCTTCTCTGCCTTTAAAATGCTCAAGAATATTTTCAAAATCCTTCTCCGCTTTTAACTGTTTTGCGGATTCTCTGATACCGTCCGTCATTGTTTTGGCGTCTTTTGTTAAGTATTCTTTTGACACCTGAATAATTTTCTTTTCGTTGTTGGCAAAGTTTTTTACAATCCCGTTTTTGGCAAGGAAAAATTTGTTATACCTGGGCAGCAAAAACAGCGGCATTATAAAGGCAAATGTCACGCTCAGCGTGGACATTCCTATTCTTTCAAGCGCTTCTTCCTTTGTGTTGGACATTATGGCGTTTGGAATAGCGCACCCGCCAATGTTTGTAAGACCTCTGTTTAAAAGTGTATGTGCCTGAATGAATGCCGTTGCGTCGTAAAAACCGCCTTTAAAACTCGGCTGAGCTTGATTTCTTTTGTTCATATAAAGCACATCAAGCTTTTTGTCCAGTTCTTTGTACATTTGCGGGGTCATGTTGTCTGTATAAAACTGCTTTTCGTAATCAATTCCTCTTGGAAAAACCTTTTGTTTAAGCAGATTATAAGCGGTTTTGGGGTCATCAATATTGAGCACTGTTTTTTCAAGCGGGCATTTGATTTTTGAGTTTTTATCCAGCACGCTGTCTGTGACTTCATCAGCTTTGCAGTTTATCCCCAGTTTTTGGAAAAATTCTTTGGCAGATTTTGTCATTATCGGTGTTCTGATATTTTTTGCGTTACCGTAGGCAAAAAGTATTGCCGAAGCTTTGCTGATTCTTCTGTCTGCAATATAACAGTCTTTGAGGTCGTTGTTAAAATCCTCGAGCGCAAGAAATACGGGCTTAAGATTGCGCTGCTCGTAATATTTTATTTTCCCGTTTTTATAAATTGCAAGAGTATGTTTGTCGAGGTTTTTGAGCATCTCCTGTTCAACCTGCGCTGACGGTTCTTTTTGAATCCGATTTTTGTATGAAAAAGTTGTGTTTGGGTTCAGGGCTGATATTTTCATTGAACAACCCTTTCTTCAATTTCGTAGCAAGGATATAGCGAGCCTTTGGGATACTCAAGAGCTGTCACTTTCAGTGAGTGTTTAAATGCTTCGTCGATTTTAAGCGTGGTGTCCTCTTTTGGAATTTGTTTTAACATTTCAAAACCCTGACCACCGTTAGACAGGTATTCATCTATTGCACATGAGATTTTTTTGTCCGTATTTAATATCGGTTCGTTATTT
Source organism: Candidatus Gastranaerophilales bacterium (assembly GCA_944322935.1). Classification (GTDB taxonomy): domain Bacteria; phylum Cyanobacteriota; class Vampirovibrionia; order Gastranaerophilales; family Gastranaerophilaceae; genus Limenecus. The sequence goes on from CALUQO010000007.1 coordinate 47,356, forward strand.
ATGTAAATTTCTTCAACCGTGTATTTGTTGTTTGTTTTATCACAGATTCCTTTTACTTTAAGGTTTGAGGACGCCTGCAAAAACTTTGCGTTGCCGGGGATATCAGTTGTTCTGTTTTTGAACGAGTGTTCAAACATTTGTTTAAGCACTTCAGGCGTAAGCTCTACTTTTTTTATCGGAAGTTTTGCCATCATGGCTTTTTGAAAATCATAGTTTGTTAACGGGGTATCTTTATACGGCAGTGGCTTAACAAGCAAACCCGTTGAAAAAACGCAAATATCCGTGTCCAGTGTGTTTTTTATTTCGTCAGCAAGGAACGAGCCTAAAGAGCACGGGTTGGAGTATTCTTTTGTGAATTTTATTCTGCAAGGTGCTATAGGTTCAAGAAGTTCCCGTTCGTATTTTGAAAGATTGCCAATCATTTCTTTTGAAGGCGTCAAATCTTCTTCTTTAATAAGTTTAAGGTTCTGTACCCGCTTAAAATCTCCCTGCTTGTTTATTTTAAAATGAACAATGCCTTCGCTGAAGGCAGGCGGATAGTAGATGTGCTCTTCGGGATGAAGGTGCCCCATCGGCTTGTGGTCGTGTCCGCCTATGATTATATCTGCGGGGAAATCCAGTTCTTTTGCTTTGTTTAAAATATCTTTGCTTGAGGGTAAATAGTCGTGGTTCAGTATTATTACATTGTCAGGTTTTTCTTCTTCAATCGCTGTTTTGATTTCTTCAAGCACTTTCGCCTGAGGCTTTGGCGTGATTTCTTTTGAATTTATGTTGTTGATACAAAAGCCGGTGACAAAATTTTTATCGCCGTCACGCTCTACTATTGCATAAGGCTTTATCCAGTCGGGGCGTTTGCCTGTTTTGGCATCAAAAATATTTGCACATACGGTTTTGATTCCGGCATCGGCAAATTTTTTAACGGTGTTTATAAGGTATTGCAGGCTGTCGCCGTTAAAGCCGAAATCATTGTTACCGAGTGTCATAACCATTTCAAGATTTGGGGCAAGCTCTTTTGCTTTTACAAAACTGTCGGCTTCGAGTTCTTTGGGGTATATGCCTTTGAACATGTCGCCGCAGTTTAAAAGCAGCACATTGTCGTTTTTTTGTGCGGTTTTAACAGCTTCCGACAAAATTGTGCGTGTTTTTCTTGTGTCCTGATGCGTGTCGGACAGAGCGTATATGTCTGTTATCCCTTTAAAATTTACTGTTGATTTCATATTTTATCGCTAGTATAAATGATGACGACTTTAGTGTACTATTTGATAGTTGCTATCAGTCAATAGCGGATTTTTAAAAACTTGACTTAGAGTAACTATCAAGTGATAGCATATTAATTAAATAGTATAGGGAACATAATCAGAGGTAAATATGAATAGAAGAGAATTTATAAAAAATTCATTGTTAGCGGCAAGCGGCGCTGTATTGTTGAGCGGATGCACGTTTAAAACTACGGGCGGTTCTTCCGCTGCCAAAGTTACCACAACAAAATTTAAAAACCTTGAGGTTTCCATGCTCGGGTTCGGCGCAATGAGGCTGCCTACCAAAAACGGTGCAATAGATGATGCCTTGAATAAAAAAATGGTGCAAAGAGCCATTGACTGCGGAATAAACTATTTTGATACCGCATATATGTATATGGGCGGAAAAAGTGAAAAGGCTATGGGCGATGCGCTTAAAAAATATGACAGAGCCTCCTTTAACCTCACAACAAAAATGCCTGTAATGATGCTTGAAATAGAAGAGGACGTTGAAAGAATCTTTAACGAACAGCTGGAAAGATGCCAGACCGAATACTTTGACTTTTATCTTGTACACTGCCTGAATAAACACAACTGGGAAAATACTAAAAAATATAATGTAATCCCCTTTCTTGAAAAAATGAAAAAAGAAGGTAAGATAAAGCACCTCGGATTTTCTCATCATGACACTCCCGAGCTTTTGCAGGAGATTGTCGACTATTACGACAAATGGGAATTTGTTCAGCTTCAAATTAACAAAATGGATTGGAAAACGACAAGGGGCGAAGAACAGTATAATATTGTAAGAAAAGCAAAACTCCCCGTTGTTGTTATGGAACCTTTAAGAGGAGGGTCGCTTGCTAACCTTAATGCTGAAGCAACAAAAATATTAAAGGATTACAACCCCGAGGCAAGTGCAGCTTCATGGGCATTCAGATGGCTTGCGGGTCTTGACGGCATTTTAACAATGCTGAGCGGTATGACGTCGCCTGACCATCTTGAGGACAACATAAAAACCTTTACTAACCTCAAACCTCTGTCGGAAGAAGAACTGCAGGTTTATGACAGAGCAATGGCGGCTCACCTTAAAACAATGGCTATCGGCTGTACTGCTTGCAGATACTGCGAATGTCCGGTAGGTGTTAATATTGCCGGCTTGTTCTCTTTGTATAACCAGTATATGTACGATGACAGAGATAACAAAGCAATGAGTTTTATAAACCATTACGAAGCCTTGAAAGAGTCAGAGCGTGCGGATAAATGTATAAAATGCGGTCTTTGCAAATCCAAATGCCCGCAGCAGCTGGATATTCCGAAACTTCTTGTTCAGGTGGACAAGGCTTATAAAGACGTAAAAAAAGGATAATGCGGGGCATAAGCAATGTTTAAAAAATTCAGAGGCAATAAAAAACCTTATTTGATAAGGCTTGGATTTGCTGCAATATTTTTTGTAATTACGATTGCGGCGTTTCTATGTAGCTGTAAGCCGTTGGCTTATATTATGTCGTTCAGCTTCGGGCCTGCGCTGGCAAAAGTTATTGTGGATTTTTCCTTGATTACACTCGTTATTGTGCTGGTCAATCTTTTGCTTGCGTTTGCCTTCGGAAGGTTCTACTGCTCCGTATTTTGTCCGTTCGGCATTTTGCAGGATATTATAGGCTCGATATTCAGAAGGAAAAGCGGCAAGGCTCCGAACCTGTTTTATATAAGATACACGGTGCTTGCTTTGACTCTCGGATTAATGGCAGTCGGCGTAACCGCTGTTTTGAGATATCTTGACCCTTATTCAAATTTTGGAAATCTTGTGACGGGCTTTGCTCATTTTAAAGAAGTATCACTGTTTACTTTTGCTCCGCTTGTTATACTTGCGGTGCTTGTTGTATGGAAAAATAGAATATTTTGCACAACAATTTGTCCTGTCGGTACAATTCTCGGTCTGTGCTCAAAATTCGGCTTTTATAAAATGTACATCTCTCAGGACATCTGCAAAAAGTGCGGTCAGTGCGAAAAAGACTGCCCGACGGGTGCAATAGATTCCGATAAAAAATTTCTCGATAACGAAAGATGCATACGCTGTATGCGCTGCGTTGCAAAGTGTCCGGGGCACGGAATTTTGTTTGGCAGACAGAAAAATGAAATAAAATTTGAACCCTCAAGAAGAAACTTTATCACAACAGGCGTTGTAATTGCTGTTGCGGCAGGAGTTCTTGCCAAAGGCAAAGATGTTGCCAAAACTGTAGTTGAAGCTTTCAAAAAAAGACCGATACTTCCGCCGGGGGCATCATCGCCTGAGGATTTTGCTCAAAAATGTACAAACTGCGGACTTTGCGTTGAACACTGCAAGGGAAAAATTCTTAAAAAGCCGGATGCGGATTATGAAACCGTACACATCGATTTTGCAAATCCAAACAGCACAGGCAAATGCGAATTTGACTGCAAAAACTGTTCTGATGTTTGCCCGACGGGTGCAATAAGAAAGATGACTTTAGAAGAGAAACAAAATTGCAGAATAGGGCTGGTTAAACTTGACAGAGAAGTCTGCTCAAAATGCGGGCTGTGCGCACATATCTGTCCCAAAGGAGCACTTGAACATACGACAGGTCAGGTACCGGAATATTTGCCGGCAAAATGCATAGGCTGCGGCGCGTGCCAGAAGATTTGCCCTGTACATGCAATTGAAATTATTTCCATAAATAAACAAAGTCAGATATAATAGTTATAAGATAAAATATAGGAGAAGGTTAATGTCTATAGGTTTTACAGAAATATTTTTAATTATAGTAGTTATACTGCTGCTTTTTGGTTCAAAGCGTATCCCCGAACTGGCAAAGGCAATGGGCAGAGCTGCATACGAGTTTAAAAATGCAAAAGAAACTTTGAAAAAAGAAGCTCAGGAGCTTACGGAGAGTGCCCAGAAGGCTGCAGAATCCGAGGCTAAATCACAACAAACCGAACAACAGACAGAAGTTTCTTCAAAATGACGGATAACCTTGAAAAACAGGAAGAAGAACAAACTTTTTTACAGCATCTTGAAGCGTTAAGAAGCATGCTGATAAAGTCTATCGTTTCTGTGGTTGTACTCTCGCCGCTCGGGTTCTGGGCGGCACCGAAATTTATTGATTTTTTGATAAAAAAATCGCTGCCGCAGGGGATTGCAAAACTACACTATTTTTCACCGATGGAGGTTTTTATAATACAGCTTAAGGCGGGCTTAATCATCGCCTTTGTTCTTGCGTTTCCTTACATTGTTGTTCAGGTGCGAAAGTTTGTTCTGCCTGCGCTGTACGAGCACGAGCGTAAGTTTCTCGGCTGGCTTGTCGTGCTTGCAACTTTTTTGTTTGTTTTAGGGGCTGCATTTTGCGTGTTTGTGATAATGCCTTTGATTATGAACTTTTCAGCTGCTTTTGCTACATCGCAGCTTGAAGCAACACTCGGACTGGAAAGCTTTATTAACCTTGCAGCCGGCATGATGCTTGCTTTCGGGCTTATGTTTCAGGTGCCGCTGGTTGTGCTGATAGGTATAAAGTTCGGGCTTGTGAGTGTAGAGGTGTTGGAAAAAGCCCGCCCGTACGTGATAGTTGGGATACTTATCCTTGCTGCAATTTTTACCCCGCCGGATGTGGTCAGCCAGCTAATGCTCGGGGTGCCTACGTGGCTTTTGTTTGAGGCAGGAGTTTTTGCGGCAAGATTTATTGAAAAGAAACCGGATAAAAACATAAGCAAAGTAAATTAGTTTATCGAATAAACGATTGATAAAGACTATACAATACATTTTTATGCGCTAACTTACAGATTTAGCGCATCCGGACAGACTGTCAATCCTTTGTAAAGCACTTTGCATTTGATAAAAGATAATGCGTAGTTTTTGTTTATTTTGCAAATATCCTTTAAACTGATGATTCAAAATTTGAAATATTTTTTTATACTTTAGTAGGATATAAATAGAGGGGATATTATCTTGGCAGTAAAAAAAAGTAATTTAAAAACCAAACCTCAGGCTAAACCTGATTTGCGTGTTGCACAGGTGCCCAAAAAGCCTTTAACAAAACCTTATAACGACATTGATTTGAATAATTGGAAAAATTATCCTCACATTTTAACTGATACTTTGTGGGAGTTTCACTCTCGCGACAAAAACAACGGGCACTCTTATGATTATCATGGAAATTATATTCCGCAAATTGCCCAGCAGTTATATGAAAGATTTACCCAAAAGGGTGATATTGTGCTTGACATGTTTTTTGGTTCAGGTACTTCCGGTATTGAAGCGGTTAATATGCAAAGACGTTGTATCGGTGTTGAATTAAAGCAGGATTTAGTTGATTACGTCAGCCAAAAATTTGATGCAAAGACTCTTGTTACTGATGTGAACATTATTTGCGGTGATAGTGCTTCTTCTGATATAGGAATAAAAATTCAAGACAGGCTTGCTGTTATGGGAGCGAAAAAAGCACAGTTTCTTATACTGCATCCACCATATGATGATATTATCCAATTTTCTGACAAAAAGGAGGATCTTTCTAACTGTGCGTCAACTGAAGAATTTTATGACTTGTTTGAAGAAGTAGCCAGAAACGGTTATGAACAACTTGAAAAAGGCAGATTTGCCGCATTGATTATAGGTGACAAGTATTCTAAGGGTGAGTATTATCCTTTGAGTTTTGGCTGCCTTGAAAGGATGAACAGAGCAGGTTTCAGAACAAAGGCTATCATTGTAAAAAATATTGAAGGCAATGAGAAAGCTAAAGGTAAAAATGCAAATTTATGGCGTTACAGAGCCTTATACGGCGGTTTTTATATTTTCAAACATGAATATATAATAATATTTCAAAAACCAAAGGTGTCGCACAGGATAGTGAGAAAATAATGAAAAAGATTATAGCTTTTTTGCTTACGGTATTTGCCGTTACGGGTTGTTTATTGCAGACTGCAGAAGCAAAATACACTGAAGATGCATCATTGTATATGTATTATTCAGTATTAACAGATGACGGTAAGGAAAAGAAAAAATTAGAGGATAAAACTTTTACCGCATTAAAAAATGCTTTTAAACATGAGGAAAGCATCCAATATATTGCTATGGTGCTTGAAACAGTCGAAAATCCTAAAGCTGTTGAAAAATTTGCAGATGAGATTGTAAAAGAAAATCCTGAATCTCCGAGAGCATATGAATTAAAATATCATGCCCAGAATATTTTATACAAACCGGATAAAGAAATACTTAAAAATTTGACAACAGCTAACGAGATGTGTCCCGATAATCCCAAAATATTAAAACTAATTGCTGATGTTAAAAATAAAATGGGCGATACAAAAGGCGCAAATAAAGCATTGGAGCAGATGAACAAAAACCTCTCTACTTCACAACTCGGCGATAAAGCGTTAAGCGAAGGCGATACGGAAAAAGCCGTAGAATACTATAAAAAAGCTCTTGCCGAAGGTGATAACGTAAACGAGATAAGTTATAAATTAACGGCAGTATATGTTAGCGAACAGGAGCTGTCATCCTGTGCCCCGTATTTAAAAGGAGCTATTCTTTATTTGGATGAACAGGTCGAAAAATATCCCGGCGAACCTATGCTTTTAATCCGCAGAGCTCAACTGAAAAAACTGAACGGCGATATTGATGGTTGTAATAAAGATGTAAAAAAAGCTAAATCCGCCTTCTGGGGAGATACAAGATTTATAGATGAAGCAGTAGATATGATTCCGACTATACAATAATGATTTTGCGCAATTTTTTAAACCCCTGTGTTTTTATATATACACAGGGGTTAATGTTAGCGCAGGTTGTATAATGAATATTAATACGGTCAAAAGTGTTTTAAACAGAATAAATTCAAAGGGTGCATCGCTTATTCGCAAAGATACAGGTTTAGATATATCTAAAGCCATCAAAGAAGGTATATACGTACCGGAGGGAGCAAAATCTTTTGATGCTGTACGTGTGGGAAAAAACTTTAACCCGAAAGAGTGCTATACTGATGTATTTACTTTTCGTGATGAAAACGGCAAGATTGCAAGTCGTTTTATAAAAAATGTTGACGGCAAAAATGTTACGGAAACCCAAAAATGGTATGAAAATTTATACCCCTGGGAAAAAGATTTAGACGAGTTTGGCAATGAGGTAATGGAAATTTCGGCAAGAAAAGTTCGTTCTTTTACAAGAGACAACGGAAAAATAGCCAAAATAAACGAAGAGGTTTTTGCTGTAACGGGTGAAGCAAAACCGTTTTTAACTCATTTTAAAAAAGAAATTACACCGGATGCAAAGCCTCATTTTCCAAGAGCAAACAAAGAAAAGATACTGCTTGAAGAAAGACGAAACGGAACAAGCCCCAAAATTATAGAAAACGAATACAGTGTTGATATGTACAACACAGGTCATTTCTATCTTGAAAGCTCAAAAGCATCAAGCCCTGAACTCAGAGCAATAGCACAAAACAGCTATTTCTTGCCATTCGTCAGCCCGAATACAAAATTTGCATACAGAATGGCTGATGCTTGTGTTCAAGACGCAAAGTTTATGTCTGACCCGGATATTTCTTTATACAAACGGGCGTCGAACCTTAATGGTTATTTCTCAGGAGACGGCATTGTCAGCATAAATTTAAAAAGTTCAAAGGATTTGGCCAGAACACGTGAATCATTAACTGAAACAATCGGTCATGAGGTTGGACACGCAAAATGGGATGAAAAATGTATGTTTTATGATTTCTATAAAGCCGGCGTTGATCAGGGGGACTTTTTGAGAAACTATTCAAAAAAAGAAATACCCAATATTGAACGCTACAAATACTCTATAGAGCATTACATTACGCCCGGTGCCGATAAAAAAGGATATTACAATCAATTTTGTGAAAAAGTTGCCAGAGAAGAAGGCACAAAGGCTGTAAAAAAATACGTTGATTTAGAAAATCAAATTAAAGAACAGTTCCCGAATCAACACGGGTTCCAGTTTTTTAAACCGAATACAATGGAAGACGATTTACAAGGTCTGTTCAGCCTTTTTAGAGCCTGGTCATAACAGGATAATGATTTATCGATATTGAATCATTTATTTGGCAATATAACAGCATATAAGGCAGGTGGTCGCTTCCGAAATATCAATGTCATAGGAAATTTTATTGACAAAATACCGGAAAATTTAATTTATTATATTCTATTATAATAAAAAGGAAAGCTTTGAGCTTTCCTGTATAATATATTGTGATGATTTAAAATTTTATTTTGCCGCTTCAGCTTCTTGTTTCTCTCCAACTTTCTCAAAAATAATCTTTTTATCTTCGAGTTTGGCTGAAATAACATCGCCGGCTTTGTATTTACCGTTGAGGATTTCTTCGGCAAGAGTATCTTCAATTTTCTTTTGAATAACTCTTCTAAGCGGTCTTGCACCGTATGCTTCCGAGTATCCTTCATCAGCAAGATAATCTTTAACCTCATCAGATACTTCAATAGTGAAGTCATGTGACTGAATACGTTTAACAAGGTCTTTAAACATAAGGTCAACGATTTCTCTGATTTCGGGCTTGCTGAGGTGAGAGAATACGATAATATCATCGATTCTGTTAAGGAATTCAGGTCTGAATGCCTTTTTCATTTCTTCCATAACAGTATCTTTGAGGTGTTCGTATTTGTCTTTTGACTCATCAGAAGCAACAGAGAAGCCGAGTCTTGATGTAGTCGTAATCATGCTAGCACCAACGTTACTTGTCATAATAATGATAGTATTTTTAAAGTTGATGTGTCTGCCTTTTGCATCAGTCAAACGACCGTCATCAAGGATTTGTAACATGATGTTAAATACATCCGGGTGTGCTTTTTCTATTTCGTCAAACAAGACAACTGAATACGGTTTTTTACGTATTGTTTCAGTTAAGTGTCCGCCGTCGTCATAGCCGACATAACCCGGAGGAGAGCCGATAAGTTTTGCTGTAGAATGTTTTTCCATAAATTCTGACATATCTACTCTTATCATGTTCTCTTCGGAGCCAAATACGGCTTCTGCAAGAGCTTTTGCAAGTTCTGTTTTACCAACACCGGTAGGCCCGGCAAAGATAAAGCTTCCGATAGGTCTGTTCGGTGATTTTAAACCGACTCTTGCACGTCTGATAGCTTTTGCCAGTGATACAACAGCCTGATCCTGACCGATAACTCTCTGGTGAAGTGTTTCTTCAAGCTTTAAGAGTCTTTCTGATTCTTTTTCCGTTATCTTGGTTGTCGGGATACCGGTCATTGTGCTGACAACTTCAGCAACATGTTCTGCTGTTACAACAGGTTTATTTGCGTCATGCTCTTCTTTCCATTGCTGTGACATCTCTCTGATTTTTTCTTTTAAATCAGCTTCTTTATCTCTCAGGTTGGAGGCATGCTCAAATTCCTGATTTCTGATAGCATCTTCTTTTTGTTTGATGATATTTTTAAGCTCTTTTTCCAGCTCTTTGCCTTCCGGCGGTAATGAGCTAACGTTTAAACGAACTTTAGAGCTTGCTTCATCAATAATATCAATAGCTTTGTCAGGCAGGAATCTGTCTGTAATATATTTATCAGACAGTGATACCGCTGCAATTATTGCTTCGTCAGAGATTTGCAGTCTGTGGTGTTCTTCATATTTTGATTTTAAGCCTCTGATTATTTCAATAGACTCATCAATAGAAGGTTCTTCAATTATTACAGGCTGGAATCTTCTTTCCAATGCTGCATCTTTTTCTACATACTTTCTGTATTCATCAAGAGTTGTTGCACCGATAACCTGAATTTCTCCTCTTGATAAAGCAGGCTTTAATATGTTTGCTGCATCGATAGCTCCTTCTGCAGCACCTGCACCTATCAAGGTATGCATTTCATCGATAACAAGAATTACATTACCGGCCTGTCTGATTTCGTCCATGATTTTTTTCAGGCGTTCTTCAAATTCACCTCTGTATTTTGTGCCGGCAACAAGCAAGCCCATGTCGAGCTGAATAATCTTTTTGCCTTCTAAAATATCAGGTACGTCAGAGTTTACAATTCTTATTGCAAGACCTTCCGCAACAGCAGTTTTACCTACACCCGGCTCACCTATAAGTACCGGATTGTTTTTGGTTCTTCTTGCAAGAATTTGTATTACACGTTCAATTTCTTTTTCTCGGCCTACAACGGGGTCAAGTCTTTGCTCCTGTGCAGCAAGCGTCAAATCAGTACCGAATTCGTCAAGTGACGGTGTTTTTGTTTTTCCACCAGATGCTGTGCCTGCTGTTGCTGTTTGAGCTGCCGGTTTTGATTCTCCCAGCATTTTTATGATATTGCTTCTGAGCTTGTTAAGGTCAACGCCAAGGTTTTCCAAAACTCTTGCTGCAACGCCTTCACCCTCTCTTATAAGACCTAAGAGCAGGTGTTCTGTACCAATGTAGTTGTGGCCCAGTTGTCTTGCTTCGTCCCATGACAATTCAAGAACTCTCTTGGCTCTCGGGGTAAAAGGGATTTCAACAGCAACAAAGCCTGAGCCGCGTCCAATAATTTTTTCTACTTCGGCTCTGGCATCTTTAAGTGTTATTCCCATTGATTTTAGCGTTTTAGAAGCAACACCCGTTCCTTCGCCGATAAGACCCAACAATACTTGTTCCGTTCCGACGAAGTTATGACCTAATCTTCTTGCTTCTTCTTGAGCAAGCATGATTACTTTTATCGCTTTCTCTGTAAAACGTTCAAACATTTATTAACTCCTGTCCGTATATATTTAATATTCATCAAGTTATTTTAAAACTTGATTACTCAGGTTCTTAATTATTGTACCTCATATAATACTTATGTTTCAACTTAAATTTTCTACAATTTTGTTTAATTTGTTATTTCTTTTAGCAATTTTTTTGCCGGGAAATAGCCATAACCTTTGTCAATACTGATTTTTAAGGCGTCTTTTGCTCGTTTTATGTCGTTTTTATATATATAGCACTTTGCCAGCAGAAAATGTACTTCAGGGTCAACATAACAGACATCTTTTGCTTTTTTAAGGAACAATTCGGCTAGTTCAAAATATTTATTGTTTACAAATACTCTGCCTATAAATTTGTAACTTTCAGGATTGTTTTGCGCAAAAAGGTGGGCCCCGTTAACTATGTTTTCACAGTAAGTGATTAAATCAGCCCGCAGCAGTGCATCTAAGTCAACTTCTAAAAAGGCACGTATCTGGAAAAATGTTGGGATATGCATTACATATAGGTCTATAAACTCCAACAATGAACATCCCCAGTGCACGGCGGGATTGTCATCTTTAATTTTGTGCCAGATGTGCTTAGTTTCTTCTAAATTTCCGCATAAAAGCTGACATCGGCCGTATTCATACAGCATGCCCGCTTTAAAATATATTTCTGCTGCGGTGTCATAGTTTTTTTCTTCTATAAAAATTCTTGCAAGAATATCTTGTTCACCTATATCTTGAGAATTCATCAAACATGCCTTCAAGTTCTCATAGTCCTTTTGAACATAAAATCTTGTCAATAATTCTTTTCGATTCATATGGTTAATCAGATATTTTGTTTGTCAGTTTTTGAACAATGTTTAAAGTGTTCTCTTTGGGTATAAGCAATTGAGCCAGTTCATTGACTGAACTTTCAGATACATTTTGACTGCTAATATTGTTTTGTTTAATTTCTCTGTATAATTCTTCTCTATATACGGAAACATTTTTAGGAGCATTAATACCTAATTTTACCGAATTTTGATTGGAATCAAGTACAATAACTTCTATATTATCATTTAATATGATTTTTTCACCTATTTTTCTTGCCAATACTAGCATTTGTTCTCCCTGTATATTTAAGTTATTTGACTGCCGCCGAGTCAGCAAAAAGTGAATATTTGACCGGATAATTGGAATTAGACAGAATAATTTGCATACCCTGCTTATTAGCAGCATTTATTATAATTGGCGCAAGCAAATTTATAGTTGCTTTCTGCGGATTTGCAGCCGGTATTGTTACAATATTCAATGAAATTAGAGAATCCGCAGAAGTAAGTTCTATTTGTTCAGCCATTTCCGTAGGTATTTCAAACTGATAATCTATATTGAAAAACGCCGGTGATGTAACTGGAAATGCCAGAGCAGGATCTTCTATTGATTGCAGCCATTTAAAAGCAGAATTTTCCTTGTGTTCTATCAAAACATACTTGCTTAATTTATTATAACCAATGATTGGCTGTACAAAATCAAATATTAAATTATCGTCTATTACGATTTCCCCAAATCTAGTTGTTGTTATTTGCATAGTATAATACCATTTTATTTAGTTTAGTATGTAGGTGCCATTTGATTCATCATCATTGTTTCCAATAACTCTGGAGACAGGTTTTTTGCATTATTTTGATTCATCATTAAAAAAGGAAGCATGTTCATCCCGTTGTTGGTCTGAGTATTGTTTCCTAAAAGCATACTCATTTGCATCATTTCAGGATTTTGATAAGCAGCGGGCTGCATCATATTTCCCATAGGATTAATACCTAATTTTGCAAGCGTCTTGACGGCAGTTGCAATTTCTTCATTTGTTGGCATTTCAGACTTTTGTTCCTGTGGATTTTTGACACTGTCATTGATATTTTCTCTGATTCTGTCAAGTTTCTTTTTATTTACTTCAGCTTGAACAGGTGTATCAAAGAATTTTTTTGATTCAACAAACTTATCAAGATCTGTTTTGTTACCTTCTGCATAAACAGCGCATGCTTCGGGTGTTGCAATACATGCTTTTGCTCTTTGTGCATATTCTACTAATGTTGCATTTGAATTCAGGTTTTCAACATTTGTGAATGCCTCTGTAGCCTGTGTCTGTTGCCCTAATTGGTAATAAGACAAGCCTTTGTAATAATATGCATAAATATTAGACGGATCATCTTTTAAAATTTTATTTGTATCTTGTATGCAGCCAAGATAATTTTGTTTTTTGTATTTTGCAACCATTGCTCTGATAGTGGAATCAGATGTCTGAGCAATAGCGCCGGCCTGTATTGCCATAAATGATAATAAAGCTAATCCTAAAACAAATTTTTTCAATTTCATACCTCTATATCCTTTTTGTTTATATTTAATTATTTTTATTTGTAAGTCAATACATTTTAATTATATATTACTTTAGTTTTATTTGCCTAATGTATTTGGTCTAATTACAATTTATAAATTTCATTAATTAAATCATCCTCAAGTTTTTTTACACTTTCGGGAGATTGGTTATAATTTTGAATAAATATTGCAAATGTATATTTTTTATCATTTTTAGTGTCAATATACCCGGCAATAGAACTGATTCCGCTTGCTGTACCGGTTTTGGCTCTCAGACGTAAACTTATGTTAATCAACCTGTCCCGCAATGTACCTTCCATGGGTTTGGGTAAAAGTACGGCAAATTTATCAAATTCAGGGGCATTGTATATTTTATTTAAAGCATCTGTAGCCCAATCAGCCGACATAAGATCGTTTCTGGAAATTCCGCATGCATCTACAATAACCATGCCTGTAGTAGATTTTATGTCATTATAGTATTTTTTGAACATGTCCACTGCTTTTTGTGTTGTTCCCTGTTGTTGTGAGTAATGTGCGGCAGCAACTTTGAATATCATTTCAGAATAAAGATTATTGCTATTTTTTAGGGTTTCTGCAATAAGATTTTCAAGGCTATCACTTGAATACTTGGTTATTAGTGTTGCATTGCCGGGGACAGGTGCTGTTTTTATTTGGCCGGAATATTTTAGGCCTGCCGCGGATATTGCTTTTCTTAATTCAATAGTAAAGTAGGATTGCGGAGAATTTATCGGCAATTTTTTTGAGACTGCACTATTTATAGAGCCGGTTACATATGTCATATCAGAAGATTGCCAAGGCATTCTTTCTAACACAACATTGTTTGATGTTCCGCTTTTGAGCAGATTAACAAACATCATATGGTAATTACTTTTGTTTTTTATTTCTGCAATACCGTTTTTGCCGGGTGTAATTGTTATATCTATTTTGTTTTCATTGATTGTGTATGGGGAATATTTCGGAAGCAATTCATTTGTGTCATCATCCCACATCCAGCCTATACCCCACTGTTTGTCATCAATAATGGACGCATCAATTACTATATCGTTAAAAGGCTTTTTATACAGCTCTTTTACATCTTTCAAAATGTTTTTAAGGTTGTTAGTTGTAAGTGACGGGTCACCTGAGAGTTTTATATATAAATTGTTGTTTTTATCTGCATAAAACTGGGTATCAAATGTATATTCCGGCTTAAGTTCATCATATGCAGCTTTCATTGTAAATATTTTTTGAACTGATGCCGGATTCATAAGTTTGTTTTCATTATACTCATATATTACTTTTCCTGATTTTGCATCTTTTACTGAAACAGCAATTGTCGATGTTTTATCTAAAGAAGATTTTTTTATTATTGAATCCATACCTGCACTGAATGCTGAATTTACGCTCAATGCTATAAGGCCAACAAAAATAATGGCTGCTTTAATTTTGTTCATACAGGTTTATCTCCTTATAATTAAAAGTTTTAAAATCAGTATCTCTTCTATCCGAAATAAGCGGAAAGTTTTTCCTTAACTCTTTTACTTTATCAGTATCAATTTCATAAAGCAAACAGCTTTCTTCTGACTGTAGCGAAGCCTCTATATCGCCCCACGGATTAATAACCATAGAGTTGCCGAGGTTATACTCTTTATCCGTGATTTTTCCTGTCTGGTCAACGGTAATCATATAGCACTGGTTTTCTATGGCTCTTGCTCTGTGCATAATTTCCCAGTGCTCCGGCTTTTTATTTGACCATGCCGCCATATTTACAAATATTTCTACACCATGCTTTGAGTATTCTCTGTAAATTTCAGGAAACCTTATGTCATAGCATATTGTAAGCCCTATTTTTGTGTTTTTGTAATTTAATATCTTTAGTTCGTTCCCTGTTGTTATGTATTTATTTTCTTCAGAACCTTTGTGAGAAAATAGATGCATTTTGTCATAAGTCGTTATTAGTTGGCCTTTTTTTGAAATAACAGGACAGGTATTTGTGAAGCCTTTTTTATGTTGTAGAATTAAACTTCCGCCTATGATATTTGATTTATAGCTGATGGCAATATCTTTTAGTACATTTATAGTGGGACTGTTTTCTAATGTTTCTGCTTCTTTGGGAAAATTGGAACAATACCAACCTATAGACCATACTTCTGAGAATATTATCAGGTCAATTTTTTCTCCTTCGTGTTGTTTTAAAAGAGAATATACATTTTCAAATGTAGCTTTTTTGTTCCCTATAATCGCGCTGTTTTGTACCAATAAGACTTTTAATTTCATTCTAAAATTATAGTACAAAACATCAAATGAGGCATAAGTTAATATATTTTGCCAAAAAGTTTTTCAGAACCATTTTTTTGAGTTATTTCAATATTTTGTATGGTATTACACAATGTTTTGTCTTTGTTGTTAAGGTAAATTGTCAAATAATTCGGGGTCACACCTTTTAGCAGACCTGTTTTCTTGTCCGGATTTTTTTCTATAAGTATTTGCGTTTTTGTTCCTATATTTTTAGTGATAAATTTGTTTAATTTTTCATTTGCAACTTTGTGGAGCAAGTCAGCTCTTTGATGTTTAATTTTTTCGGGTATTTGGTTGGTCATTTCCGCTGCTTTGGTGTTTTTTCTTACCGAGTAGGGGAAAACGTGTATGCAAGAAAGCTTTGATTCTATTGCGTTTTTATATGTAATTTCGAAATCTGTTTCGTTTTCGTCGGGAAACCCAACAATAATATCGCTCCCTATAAAAGGAAGTTTGAACATTTCACCAATTTGGTTTATCAAATCAAGACAGGTTTGTGCGCTGTAGTGTCTGTTCATGTTTTTTAGCGTTTTGTCGCATAATGATTGCAACGACAAATGAAAATGAGGGCAAAATTTACTTGATTGTGACAAGAAGTTAAGCATTTTATCATCAACTTCAAGCGGGTTTAAAGAACCGAGCCTGTATCTTTGTATCTCCGTGTTTTCTATAGCTTCAAGCAGAGTTATAAGTTTTTGAGGGTCAGAAAAATCTTCGCCCCACTGGCCTATATGAATGCCAGTTAAAACTACTTCTTTTATATCGGAATCGGTATAAATTTTTATTTGTTCAAGAATATTTTCTATGCTGTTGCTTCGACTCTTGCCTCTTGCTAAAGGTATTGTGCAGTAGCTGCAGTAATTGTTACAGCCGTCTTGGATTTTCAAATAACCTCTGGTTTTTGAGTATGTGTGTATTAGTTGGTTGTTAAATTCTTCAACCGTAAAAATATCCTGTACATTGCTTTTTTGGTGTTTTAATGCTTCAACAACCGTAAATTTATCGTTGTTGCCCAGAATTATATCCACAAAATCCATATCTGAAATCTTTTCTGCGTTAATCTGTGCGCTGCAGCCTGTTAATACTGTTATTATATGTGGATTTTTGTGTTTAATGTTTCTTAAAGTTCTCAAAGCTTCGATATCTGCTGTTTCCGTAACTGAGCAGGAGTTTAGTATGTAGATATCCGTTTCCGTATTTTTGTTACTTTCAATGTAACCTGCATTTAAAAGTTTTTCTTTTATTACGTTTGATTCCAGTTGATTAGCTTTGCAGCCGTGAGTTTTGATAAAAAATGTTTTCATAAAAAAATTTTAATATAAAAATTTTTTATTTCGTAGTATAATATTTAAGTAGAACAACATGGAATTGGCATTGGGCATGTCTTTTTCTAAAATTAATAACTTTAATATTAGTAACTTGCCTTCAAAGAATTTGAGAAGCTTTAAAGCTGCAGAAAATTTCGATGATTTGCCAAAAGAAAAAGAAACTGATAACGAACAGATGTTTAATAAATTAACTGATGATGATATTTATCAGTTATCTACTTTTATACCGGACAAAAAAATGTCAAAGGTTGCTGCAAACACAATGAAAACCGTGTTTGTGACTATTCCTGTACTTGATAGTGTTGCGGCAGCCGTGGTAAAAAAAGGTTCTCTTTCTACGAAGCTGAAATATGGGACTAAAAATGCACTCAGATGGGGCAGTGTTATAGCTGCTGGCATGGCTGTTGTGGGAACAAAAGCGGCAATTAATTCTAAAGTAAAACCGCTTGATGATTTTGATAAAAAACATCCTGTGCTTGCGACAATAGTTGATTTTTCTGCTATTTATACAGTTTATGATTTGTTTAACAGAGGTGTAAAAACATCTGCTTTGGCATTCAAAGAATTATTTCCAAAATTTACAAACAATATGAACAATAAAGTTTATAACCCTATAAAAAATCTTTTGAATAATTCTATAGTTAACAAAAAACTTGTTCAACCAGCGGAAAAATTTGTTGAGAAAAGGCCTTATCTGGGAAGAACAAATAAACTTTCTGCTTTAATGCTTGCTCCGGCAATGCTTGTTGCTTCTTTTGTCCGATATAACAGGGAAGAAAAAAACAGAAACGAGCAGGTTGAAAACAACATGAAATTTTTACATGCCATAAATGATGTCATTGCTGATAGAGTCAATGGCTAATAGCCATTTTTTAGTGGTTTAAGATAGTGATATTTACTTTTGTTTAAATATTTTGTTGTGTTTAATTGTAAACTGACGATTTTAAAATCCGGAAAAATTCTCTGATTTTATATTAAAGATATGCTTGACCATGCCTGTTGTTAATGGTATTTTAATCTTACGGCAAATGAGTGCTTGTTTTTTATGAATATAGCGTACATTTGCAAGCCACGGATGTGGCACCCTGCCGAGGGCAAAGTGACTAAATGTCACTTTGAACGAGAGGTAGGTAGCGCAGTCCAAGGCAGAACAATTAAATAGATAATCGCCACGGGCCTGTGGCACCCTGCCGAGGGCAAAGTGACTAAATGTCACTTTGAACGAGAGGTAGGTAGCGCAGTCCAAGGCAGAACAATTAAATAGATAATCGCCACGGGCCTGTGGCGCAGCGGTAGCGCAGGGGACTCATAATCCCTTGGTCGTGGGTTCGAATCCCTCCGGGCCCAATTATTAAAAGACTTCCTTCGGGGAGTTTTTTTACGGGATTCGAACCGCAAATTTTCTTCGAAAATTCGGGGTTCTTTCCTCTCAAAAAATATGACATTTAGTCATATTTTT
>CALUQO010000008.1 GCA_944322935.1 Candidatus Gastranaerophilales bacterium
AGATTCTGAACACAAACGATTAATAAAGACCTAAAAGCCTGATGCTTCAGAATGATAATGCAGTTTTTGAGAACAAATTAACAAATATCGTATAAAATATGTTATAATTTCGTATAATTATTTTACATTCAGTACGGGTGTTGATACAGCTATAGAAAGAAGAAAACAGAAAATGACCGATTCCGAACATAAAATATATTTTGTTGACGTAACAAACAGAGACGGCGTTCAGACTTCACGTCTGGGGCTTGCAAAGCTGCAAAAAACCATAATAAACATGATGCTCGATGATATGGGGATTACGCAATCGGAAATAGGTTTTCCTACAACAAGACACGAAATTAATTATCTGAATGCCAATCTTGAACTTGTGGACAGAGGCGTTATCAAAAGAACAAAATTTTCGGGTTGGGTGCGTGCGCTTTCCAAAGACGTTATACAGGCTATACAAAATGTTCCCCGCCTCAAGTTTTTAAACCTCTCGCAATCCACATCCGACCAGATGATTCACGGCAAATACGGTGACAAAATGACAAAGGCAGATATACTTGCCCAAACCATAGAAGCTGTTGAAACCGCTAAAACCTACGGGGTGGAAACAATCGGAGTTAATGCCGAAGACGCATCAAGAAGTTCCATTGATTATTTGATTGAATACGCAAAAGAGTGCAAAAAACACGGTGCTTCACGTTTTAGATACTGCGATACTCTAGGTTATGAAGACCCCGGAACGACTTATGACAGAATTTACAAAATCGCAAAGGAAGCTCAAATTGATATGGAAATGCATTTTCATAACGATTTAGGGATGGCTGTTGGTTGTTCTGTTCTTGGGGCAAAGGCTGCTGTTGATGCCGGTGTTGACGCCTATATTGATACTGCAATCAACGGTATGGGAGAACGTGCGGGCAATGCGGATTTGATTTCATGCCTGCTTGCGGTAAAAAAATCTGCGGGGTTTGCCGGCAAATATGAAGTTGACCCTAATATTGATATGTCAAAAGCCTGGAAGCTTGCAAAGTACACTTCACACGCTTTTGGGGTTCCTATTCCCGTTAACCAGCCTGCCGTTGGTGCAAATGCTTTTGCGCACGAATCGGGTATTCACGCAGACGGTGCACTTAAAGACCGAAGAAATTACGAGCTGTATGACTTTGAAGAACTCGGCAGAGGTGAGCCGGAGATTGTTGAAACCGGCAGAATGATTACCATCGGTGAATATGGCGGTATTAAAGGTTTTAGAAATGTTTATAAAAACCTTGAGCTTGAATTCCACGATGAAGACGAGGCAAGAAACATCCTTGAACTTGCCAGATATGCAAACGTACATACTCAATTGCCTTTGACGGACAGTGAATTGAAGTTTATTTATTACTATCCCGATATTGCAGCAAAAATAATGACCGTTACACCATACTACGAACCAAAAGGCGAGTTGAAAAAACGTCTGGAGCAATCGCCGGATATTGTTTCTTCTTCTATTGTGTAAACAGATTATGTATTTTTGATTACAACTTCGCCCTGACGCAAAACCTTTATATTATCGTCCAACGCAAGCGCCACCGTAGAAGCCAGACCCTGAGCTTTAAAACCGTAATCCTCAAATACATATTCCACATGATTACCAACATTCGCAACGGCTTCTTCATATGTTGAGGCGGCCACTTGCCCCGAGAGATTTGCGCTTGTGGTAGCAAGCACATGCCCGTCTATTACCTCGCAAAGACTTTTAAAAAACGGATTGTCAGGCACACGTATGCCCACGGTGTTTTTAAAAGAGGTTACGTAATCGGGCGTTTTGTCCGACTTTTCAAATATCAAAGTCAGCGCACCGGGGAAGTGTTTTTCCATAAGAGCGTGAGCCCTCGGCGGAATGTTTTTTACATAAGGCAAAAGGTGCTCTACGCTGTCGGACATTAAAATAAGCGGTTTTGAACGGTCACGATTTTTGAGTTCGTAAATATTTTCAACACCCTTTTCGCTTTCGGGAAGGCAGCCCACGCCCCAGACCGTATCGGTTACAAAGGAGATTACACCGCCATGTTTGAGTTTTTCGTTTAATTTTTTAACGTAAGTTGTATCACTGAAAATATCCATAAATTATCCTTTAAATTTCATCAATTTGCCTTTTACCCTGCCGTAAAGCTCAAATACGTACGGAATCCTTACCACTGCTGCAAACAGGCTGTAAACAACGCCGCAAATCAACGTAATTAAAATAATTTTTACTATCAATAAAAACTGCGTAGGCTCAAAATATTTGTCCCACAGCTTGTAAGCGCCAAGGCATACGTAATATGTTGCAATAGAGATTACTGCCATTTTAAACAGGTTTTTAAAATATACTCCATAATCCATGCTCATTTTTTTCTTTATTAAAAGCCCGAGCCAGAAACCGTTTATCAGGGTTACAAAAGAGGTTGATAATGTAATACCGCCAATTCCCAGCTGTTTTACAAACAGGAAGTTTAAAATAAATTTGATAACGATTGAGGACAACGCAACCAGAAACGGCGTGCGTGAATCGTTAAACGCATAAAACACCCTTGTTATGGAATCTCTAAACACGTAAAAGATAATTGAAATCGACAGATAACAAAGCGCCTCGGACACCATCATAGTTGCAACTTCGTTAAAAGCTCCCCTTTGAAAAATCAATTGTATTGCATTTGTGGAAAGCAGCAAAATCAACACCAGTATGGGAAACGCAACAAAGTTTAAAAGCCCCACGCCCTTGTTAAAATAGTATCTGATATTGTCGTAGTCCTTTTCTCCGACGAGTTTTGAAAAAATCGGAAACAAAGGTACAAGAAACGCCGTCACAAGCACCCCCACGGGGAATTGGAACAACCTGTTTGCATAACCTATTGCAGACCACGCTCCCTCTTGCAGCTGCGAGGCAAAAAACATATCCACGTAAATATAGACCTGACCGACGGTAGAACTCAATATTGCGGGGAACAAAAGCTCAAGTATATTTTTAAACTGCGGGTTGTTCATTACCTCAAGGTTAGGCTTAAATTTGAACCCCAGCTGTTTGAGCTTTGGCAATTGATAAACAAACTGGCACAAAGCTCCGACTGTTGTTGCCGCAGCAAGGACTATGCCGGAATTGTCGTTGTGCACGAGAGAAATTATTGCAATAATCGCCACACTCATCAAAATCGGCGAGATGTTGGGGATTAAAAACTCCTTGTAAACAATCAAAATCCCGTAATATATCCCGACAACGCCGCCGACCGTTAAAACCGGCGCCATTATTTTTAAGTGAAGACTTGCAAGTCTAATCAACTCCGGCGAGCCGTTGGAGATGATAATCTGCATAATCACGTCCGAAAACGCAAACACAAGCACACCCAAAAGCAAAAAGACAAGAAAAGAGCTTGTTAAAAAGGTGTTAAAAAGCTTGTTAACATTATCAGGCGCTTTTTCTTCGAGATTCGGTATCATTTTGGAAAAAACGGAAACCACAGCACTGTGGAAGGGTCCGCCGATTCCCCCGAGAAGAATAATTGATATTGCCGGGATTTGATAGGCATAAAAGTATGCATCGGACACCATGCCCGCACCGTAAAAGTTGGCAATCACAATGTCACGCAAAAAACCTATCAGTTTACTGACAATTGTAACAAAAGCTATTATCCATGCGGCTTTTAAAAGACTCTGTGTTTTGGAAGTGTTTGGCTGCTGTGCCGTGTTATTAGCATTATCGGTCATTTTTTGCCTCATTAAGTTCTACAAATAATCTTACGGGTTTTTTATGCTGGTCGGAATACGGAAGCAGGAAGGTTATTCTGTTTTCACCGTCTGTAAGATATTGTGTAATATCAAATTTTTCGGTTTTAAACAATTGAGGCACCAATTCCAGTTTAAATTCCTGACCGTTTATTACTACTGTCATTGTTGTGAACTGAAATTTGTTTTCTGCAACAAGATAAACCTTTTTATCTTTTCCTCGTGTTTTTTTGCTGGTATAAAAAATCTGTACCGCCGTATCTTGTCCGTTATTGCATGACAGTGTAACGGGATTTGTAGTAATAGCTGTATCGGCAAAATAGTGCTGAATAATTTCGGCATAAGTATAACCTTTGTTATTCATTTCACCTGCACCAAACTGACTCATTCCAACGCCATGTCCGTAACCGCCGCCATGGACAATTACTCTTGTCACTGTATCATTAGTATTTTTTGTTTTACGGTCTTTTTTGCTGTCCTGCGTTTTGGGGCTTGTTTCATTTTCATCCCAATTGGACCAGACAAGATTATCGGGTTCAAATTTTTCCTGTTTATTGTCTTTTATTGTTTCAAAATCAAAGACAATATTGGCAGACGGCAGAGCTTTATTGTCTTTTTTAAAGGTTCTTCTTATAACAAGTTCTTTTTGAACATTAAAAACATTTTTGTCCGTAATTATGTTTATGGACATAGCTTTACCTGAAACACCCCTTTTTATGACTTTAATGTCCTTTAATGTTCCGAAATTGTCGGGATTTTCCAGTCTGGGTTTTACGAAACCCGTGGCGGATTGTGTTACCAGTGTCTTTTTTAATACGTCTTCAAGCTCTTTTATATCCCATTCTCTAACCCATCTGAAATACGGAGAGTTATTGTCAAAAGTTTCCGGTTCTGAGGTATAGAATTTTCTCGCCGCTTTTTCATCATTTAATACGGGGGTTTCCTTGTTATCAGGCACTCCCTTTAAAAATGGCTTTGAAACACCTGGGAACATTTTTATCCCGTTTGCCATATCAGTGGAAAATGCGTTTTCATAACTTTCCGTATACCCGCCTGCAGTCGAACTGTATAGAGCAAGTATAAGTTCATTATTTTGCATTGCAACAATATTTTCAGTTTCTTTTATTGCAGTGTCTGCAAGTTCATTCTCTGTGTTTGCACCAAAATAAACCTGACAAGCAACTGAATCGCATATATCATAGTTGTGTGAATTTGCTTCTCTCGGTTTTAATACATAGTTTCTTGCAAGTATTGCCTGTGCCTTCAGTGCTTCCGTACCGAATCTTACCGGCATTTCATTAGGCACAACACCCCTTAAATAAGACTCAACATCTATAACATTTATAATGTTAAACAGGTCATCTTTTTTGGGGGCTTTGGTTATTTGTATTGTTCCTCTGTAATAAGCCGGTTTGCCTGCTCTTTTTAAATTGGCAATTGAGACAAAACCGTTTTGTGAGTCTATTTCGACAGGCCCTTTTATATCTTTTGCAATTTCTGTGCCGTCTTTGGTAAGCGTAAACAGATTGTTGTTTATGTCTATTTGTACAACCTCGTTTGCGTTAAAGCTGCCAAGAAGCTGATTAGTCGTTTTGTCGGTAAGTGAAAAAGAGTCGGTAGCTGTCAGGCATGTTTGTTTAAAATAATACTCGGAAAAATCCTGACTGCTTATACCTACTTTTACAATAGTCCCTTCTAATGCGGCAACGGCATCGGCCTTTGCATTAAAGCCCATTGTGCAAACAATGACACACAATGATATAAATAATTTTTTTATCATAATAACTCTCTCTTTTAATTCAATTCTATTATAAAAAGCAAAAAATCGTTATAAATCCTTAAAATTTTTAAGAGGTTAAGCAAAAAAATCGGCTTTTTCTCAAAAAGATTAAGCCGAGATGGATAGAATTAGTATTACGGAGTTTATAGAGGAGTTTACACATGCATGAAATCTGACCATAAATTTTTTTGCTACTAAAGTCGTAAAATATTAAAAAATATTAAGTTGAATTTTATGTTATGCTTATTTATTATGAAAAATTTACTTTTTTGGCTAGATTGTACACGTGCATATGCACTGCCTATGTCTGTTACAGCCTGGGTAATAGCTTTTAGTGCTGGAATTGCGGCGCACGGTAATATAATTTACGGAGTTATTGCCCTTATAGGTATTATTTGCGTTCATTTGGGCGGAAATCTTTTTGATGATGTAATGGATTACAAAAATTATCTTCGCAAACAAAAAGAAGATAAAGTCATTAACATTAAAAAGGGAAAATGCAGATGTTTCAGAGACGGACAAATTACAATAAATAAGGCTCTTAAAGTGTGTGCCATTCTGTTTGGCATCGGTTTAATAACGGGGGCTTTTTTTATAGAAATATACGGGCTTGTGGTTTTTGAATTAATGCTGATAAGCGGAATTCTTTGTTTAATTTATCCAAAGTCGGCATATATTGGGCTGAGCGAGATTGTTATAGGTATTTTATTTGCGCCTTTGTTGTTTAGCGGTGTGTATTATGTAATGACAGGTCAATTTTCTTCTTCGCTGTTGTGGCTTTCTCTGTCGTTTGCGATTGTTACGGTTACTTTGCTTTATACTGACTTTTTCCTGGACTATAACAATGACAAAGAAGAAGGCAAAAAAACAATTCCGATTATTTGCGGCAATAAAAACAACGCCTATCATTTTTACATATTTTTGATTTTTTTAATCTACGCTGTTTTGTTTTCAGGCATACATGCACATTTGCTGACGGTAAAATTCAGTATAATATTTTTATCAATATTTCCTGCTTTGAGCACGATAAAAAGACTGCAAAAATATACTGATAAAGAAATAAAAAACGAAAAAGAATTTATGTCGGCAATGAACAATGTACAAAGGTTTATTGCAATATTTGCCATCCTTTGTATTGTGAGTTTTTTTTAGTTTTTTAAGTTAATATATTTTTGTGTAACAATTTGTTAAACCCGTAACAAAATATTTTTTGTCCGGCGTTAAAGTATTAGAGTTGTATTTTTCAGGAGAGATAAATGAATATATTACCAGTAAAAGCTATGTCTGTTGGTAGAGCCGGTACTTTGAATAACCGCTTAAAAAATAATTTTAAAGCCGGAGATGATACAAACAAAAAGGAGAACAAAAGAGCTAACGATAATTATCAGCTTGCCAATGCAGTATCATTTGTCGCTTCCATGGCTGCGGTAACAGGCATGTGCGCAATGTACGGTATGGATACGTGGGATAGAAACCAAACATTAAAAAAATTTGAACAGGTAGTCAACAAACCTGAAATTAAAAAAGATACATTTCTTGTTAAAGATGTAACTGATGACAACAAACCGGATATTATTCTTTTTAAAAAAGACGGCTCAAAAGTTATATTTGATTTGGTTGACGGAACTGTTAAACAGTAAAAAAAGAGGTCTTTTTTAAGATAAGACCTCTTTTTTCTTGGTTAAGCTATTCAAATGACAGCATATCGTGTCCGGGAATCCTTTCAAGAGTTTTTTCTTTAAGCGAGGATGCCATTCTTTCTGCTATGCCTTTTCTGAATGTAGGTACTTTTTCAATAGTAGCTTCTTCTACTTTTGATAAAATTCTCCTAAACATTTTGTTACCATTGAAACCACTCATTACAGACCTCATTTCTAACCTTTTCAAAAAGGCTTAATTAGTTAAAGTAAATAAACACAAATTAATATTTTAAATGACCATTTTATTTTATAATTATATTATGCATCTTTTTTTTGATTTTGCCAATACATTTGTAGTAGTAAATTCAAAATTGTTACATTTACACTTTTAAAAATTACTCAAAGTTAACAAAAATATAGACATTGGGATATGTTAATACTAAGATACAATTATACTAATTAAGGAGATTTTCTATGAAATTAATGGAAGGCAAAAAAGGTATTATTTTTGGTGTTTCTAACTCCAGAGGTATTGCTTATGCTATTGCTAAACAAATTCACGAAGCAGGGGCTGAAATTGCATTTACTTATGCTAACGAAGCTATGGAATCAAGAGTACGTCCTCTGGCAGAAGAAATGAATGCAAAAATGATTGTTGAATGTGACGTTACAAACGAGGAACAGGTTAAAAGCGTTTTTGCTCAATACGAAAAAATTTACGGAAAATTGGACTTTGTTATCCACGCCGTTGCCTTTGCTCATAAAGAAGACCTGATGGGTGATTTTATTGATACTTCAAAAGAAGGCTGGGATACTGCATTGAGTGTTAGTGCATACTCTCTGGTATCTCTTGCAAGAGCTGCAAAGCCGTTGTTTAACGAAGGCGGTGCCATCCTTGCTTTAACATACCTTGGCTCAGAAAAGGTTGTTGCAAATTACAATGTAATGGGTGTTGCGAAAGCTACTCTTGAAGCCTCAGCAAGATATCTTGCTGATAACCTTGGCAAAATCGGTGTCAGAGTTAACTGTTTGTCCGCTGGTGCTGTTAAAACTCTTGCTGCAAAAGGCATTTCAGGATTTGATAGAATGCTTAAAGCAGCTATCTTGAAAGCTCCTTTAAGAAGAAATGTATCACTTGAAGATGTAGGCAAAACTGGTTTATACCTCGTTTCTGACCTTGCTTCCGGTGTTACAGGAGAAGTTGTCCACGTAGACTGTGGCTGCCATTGCGTTTATGCGTCGGTGGATGAAATGGAAGCTACTTACGCTTATCAAAAGGAACATCAATAAGTTTTTTATAAGGGGCAAATTGTAGTGTTTGCCCCTTTAAAATAATTTTTTAATTTATAATTTAATTTTTAGTCGAAACTATAAGGAAGCAGAAAAATGATGAAAAAGAACAAAACAAAAATTGTTGCCACGCTCGGGCCTTCCAGCTGTGAGGAATCTATTATTGAAGAACTGGTGCTCTCCGGTGCTACAATGTTTAGAATTAACACTTCTCACAATACTGCAGAAGCTCATGCTGAAACAATTAAAAGAATCAGAAGTGTAGAAAAAAGATTAAAAACATTTATACCTGTAATGGTTGACCTTCAAGGGCCTAAAATCAGAGTAGGTAACTTAATCGAACCTATTCCGATTGAACCCGGCAAGGAACTTGTTCTGGAATACGGTCTTGAACAAACAGATCCGAACATTGTACCTGTTGACTACAAAGGTGTTGCAGACGATGTACGCGAAGGCGAATACATTCTTTTAGATGACGGTAAAATCAGAATACAGGTTATCAGAAAAGAAGGCACCAAAGTTCACGTAAAAGTTATTGACGGTGAATTGCTTAAACCTAGAAAGGGTATCAATATCCCCGGCGGTACAAAGAGCCTCTCTGCAATCACAGAACGTGACGTAGATTTTATTAAATTTGCAGTAGACAATGATGCAGATTATCTTGCATTATCTTTTGTAAGAGATAAAGATGATATCTTGCTTGCTAAGAAATATTTGAGCCACTTCGGTGCTGATATTCCTATAGTAGCTAAGATTGAAAAACCTGAAGCAGTTAAGAATATCGAATCAATACTTGATGTAGTTGATGCTGTAATGGTTGCACGTGGTGACCTCGGTATTGAACTTGCTCCGGAAAAAGTTCCTATGGTACAAAAACAAATTGTTGACGCTGCATTTGCTCACAGAAAAACTTGTATCGTTGCTACTCAAATGCTTGAATCCATGATTGACAACCCAATTCCGACAAGAGCAGAAGCTTCAGACGTTGCTAACGCAATCCTTGACGGTGCAGACGCTGTTATGCTTTCAGGCGAAACTGCTGCAGGCAAACACCCTGTTGAAGCAGTAAAAATGATGGCAATGATTGCACATGAAGTTGAACAGAGCAATTTTGTAAGCTACAATCTTGATTTGCCAATGAATCCTAATTATGAACCAACTCCGCAGGCTGTTGCAGGTGCCGCTGTTAAGATGGCTAAAGATTTGGGCGCAAAAGCTATTCTTGCATTCACTCACACAGGTTATACAGTAAAACTGCTCTCTAAATTAAGACCGTCAGTTCCTGTAATGGCTATTTCTGACAGCGAAAAAGTCTGCAGAAAATTGAACCTGTTCTGGGATATGCACCCTTATCAGAAAGATTGGGATGTTGTTTTAAATGACGAATTGTTGAAAAAAATCGACAAATTGTTGTTAGAAAAAACAGAATTTAAAAAAGACGACAGAGTTATTATTATCGGTTCTATTCCTAAACTTATTACAGGAAGAACAAACTTTGTACGTGTTCACAGAATGTGTGCTTTTTAAGCTTCTGTTTAAAACAATACATAAAAAGGACTGTCGCACAACGGCAGTCTTTTTAGTTATATAAGGTAATTTTTATTAAAAAATAAGATTACAAACGAAAAAACTGCCGCTCAAAAGGAAAAGGACAGTCTTTTTGTGATTACTCTTGAGGTTGTTTTTTTGCGTTTTTATCAATACCCATGGTTTCCAATGATTTGATAAAATTTTCCGCTGCGGATTTTTGAATTTCAGGCGGAACAACTCTTAAAAGTTCTATGGTTTTTGAAATTACAGGGTCTTTGTCGTACCATCTGTTGCCGTTTATCGGTTTTACCATTTCATAGAATTTGTCTATAGTTTCTTTAGAAACTTTTTCTTCTATTTTTGCAAGAAAGATTTCCGCTTGCGCCCTTAACTCATCCTGATAGTTACGCAAGAGTTCCACTACTTCCATTAAAACCGGATCATGATCATACCATCTTTTATATTGAGGCATTTATACTTCCTTTATTTGTTACCTCTGCAATATTTTTTGTTAAAATATCACTCTCATCATTGTATCTTACTATATTTGCCCCCAAATTGGCAAATTTTGTTTCAAAGAGTTCGTATCCTCTGTCTATATGATGGAGTGCTTCTATGTCGCTTTCACCTTCTGCCATAAGGGCTGCAATGATAAGAGAAGCTCCGGCTCTAAGGTCACTGGCTTTTACGTTGGCACCGGTGAGTCTTTCCACACCCCTAATAAGGGCATGGTTTCTTTCCTGATGAATATCAGCGCCCATACGGCGAAGTTCCGGTACTTGCATAAATCTGTTTTCATACAAGCTTTCCGTAACAATGCTGACACCTTCTGCCGTTGTTAACATTGCCATTGCTATTGCCTGCAAGTCTGTCGGAAATCCGGGATAAGGCTGTGTGACTATGTTAACCGGATTTAATCTTTGATTGCAGCTTACTTCTATAACTGTAGGTTCGATAAGTTTTATATTTGCGCCCATTTTTATGAGTTTTGAGTTATAGAATGTCAAATGGGAAGGCAGTACATTTCTTATAATACCTTTGCCTTTTGTAGCAATAATAGCAGCCATGTAAGTACCGGCTTCGATTCTATCTGGAATAGTTGTATATTCAATCGGATGCAGGTCTTCTTGTTTTACACCGTTGATAACAATTTCTGATGTACCGGCTCCGGAAACATCAGCGCCCATTGCGTTTAAGAAGTTCGCAAGGTCGACGATTTCCGGTTCTTGTGCAGCGTTTTGTATTCTTGTTGCGCCTTCTGCAAGAATAGAAGCGAGTATAAGGTTTTCAGTTGCTCCTACTGACGGGATATCAAGATAGATATCCGTACCGACAAGTTTTTGTGCATTGGCATGTACATAGCCGTTTTCTATTTTTATTTCAGCTCCGAGTGCTTCGAGTCCTTTTATGTGGAAATCGACTCTTCTTTCTCCTATCGCACAGCCGCCGGGGAGTGCAACAATGGCTTCTTTGCATCTTGAAACAAGTGCACCGAGTATGATAAATGAAGCACGCATTTTGCTTACAAGTTCATATTTGGCAGTAATGCTTGATATATCGGTAGCGTCAATTGCCACTTTTTTGGCAATTTTGTCGTATTTTGTTTTTACGCCTAATTCTTCAATTACCCGAAGCATTATATTAACATCGGTGAGCTCGGGTACGTTATGTATAACAGTTTCTCCTTTAGGCAGGATTGCAGCTGCCATAAGTTTTAAGACGGAGTTTTTTGCACCGCTTATGGAAACTTCGCCTTTTAATGTATTACCGCCAATTATTTTTAGTTTCTCAACCAAGATATCCCTCCGGGATTATAAATTTTATCCGTATAATGTCTTTTCTTCTATCATAATATAACCAACATGAATTGTCGTACATAATTTAATTAATGTAAATTGTCCTAAAAATTTTTACATATTGCCTATTTTTTGCAGATTTATGTTTTTTATGTTCCAATCATATTGCGGAAGCTTTTTGGGCTGTTGTTGAGTGTTGGTGTTTTGTTGTTTAGTGGTTTCCAGATTTGTTGTTTGTGTGTTTTGAGCCGGTGAAGTTTTTTTATTTGCTGCCGGTGTTGCATTTGAGTTTGTTGTTGGTTTATTCATTACAGGTGTTATTACTTCAGGTTCCTGCTTTTGAGTGTCTACTGCCGGAATAATTTTTTCACCTCTGAGTTTTGGCGGGTTATTTGACTGATTGTTTATATCATCCCTTATTGAGTCAAACAGTCCTGATTCTGTTTGTTTTTTTTGATTTTTCATCAGTGCATTTTGTTCTTCGAGTTGTTTTCTTTCTAATTCCTGACGTTTTTGTTCCAGAAGTCTTATATTTTCTATATGTTTTTGTTGTTCTTTTTCAAGACGGCGTTGTTCTCGTTTTGATTTGTAGTTTTGTTGTGCTTCGTTAATATTTTCTTTTATTACTTCACCATTGACGCTCGGGTAGTAAAGTTTTGTTCCTTCGTTAATGAATTTGCTTTTCATTTCTATGGATTTTTGTTTTTCTTCAGGTACTGTCCACGGGTTGACTCTTTTGTCAACTTCTTTGCTTACGTATTGAGACATTGTCATAGAATATTTTTTAATCTTTGACAACTGTGCATATCCGGGAGAAAACTGTGCAAATCCGATATCATAATCCGCTGCTTTTAAATCTCTAAGATACAAATCCTGCCAGATTACAGAATAAGTTTTTTTGTCGATGAGTGAAACAAGGGTGCTTAGCTTGTATGTTGGTACAACAGGATCTCCTTCAGCAAGGCCGAGTTTGTTCCACCATGTAGTTTTTAAAAATCTGCTTTGTATATCCATACCGCTTGTTACAAGCAGAATGTAGTCCGCATTCATATTATTTGTTACACGTTTCAGGTTCACAAAATCTATGTTGTAGTTGTTTCTGTATTCTCTAAAGAAAGTCAGATAATAAAGCGGTATGTTTTTTTGTGTAATTTTTGACATTGTTTCGCCAAGCAGTGGAGCTTTTATTCGGCCTGTTTTGTTTAGCTCATTGATGATGTCTGCTGCTATTAAATCCGCTGCTGCGCCGCAGGTTAAGTAGGTTGTGCCATTTCTTTGACCCGAGTCGCTCAATACAAGAACAGTCGGTATTTTATGTTCTTCTTTTGCAAAAGAAGGATTTGTAAAAAGTGTTGTAAATATTCCAAAAACGACTGACACAAATATTAATAATTTAATTATTCTGCTAAAAATCATACTTATCCCCATTGTCTTAATACTTATTATTACCTTTTTATAATATTTTTTTATCCCTTAAATACAGTATTTTAATATATTTAGGGTTAAATTTTTTTATGGTTGTAGTAAAATAAATTTTACGGAAATTAATAACAACAGGTAATTTGCTTATGTTGGACAATCAAGAACTTTTGAATTTAGCAAAACAGGCTTGTATTAATGCTTATGCTCCGTATTCAAAATTCAATGTCGGAGCGTGTGCACTTTACGATACAGGTAATTATTATTTGGGCTGCAATGTTGAAAATGCAAGTTACGGTCTTTCTTTGTGTGCGGAACGTAATGCAATGTCTAATGCAATTGTTGCCGGTGAAAAAGGGAAACTTGTTAAGATAGCAGTGTATTCAACAAATACAAAAAACTGTATGCCATGCGGTGCCTGCAGGCAGTGGATGGCCGAGTTTAAAAAGGACAAAAATTTGCAGATTATACTGGAGAGTGAAGACTCAAAATGCGCGGTCTTTACAATTGATGAACTTTTGCCTTACGGCTTTGAGTTGTAATCCCACATATAAATCTGTCCACAGTATCTGCAAACAGCGTGTCTGTTCATAAAATTCAAATCGGGCACAAATGTATAACCGTCTACGGTTATAACTATATCACCGTTTTTGTTGTATTCTTGCTTGTAGTTTTTGGCGCCCTTGTAGCTGGGTGCGAACATAAGCTCGAATTTATCTACGGATTTACAATTTTTGCAGACAAACATTACTCCTCGTCATCCTCGTCTTTGATTCTGCGTTTTGACGGTTTTGCGGCTCTTTGTGCCAGCTTTTCAGCGGCGATTTTGCCTGCATAGTTTCTTTTGTTTATGTCTTTATATAATGCAGTGCAGCATAAGCTTCTTAAAGGAAGTGTAAAACCTGTGACGGCGAAGCTTACGGCCATAAGCACTATATGCTTTGCAATGGAATAGCTTTTCAGTGTAAACGGTATATTATTAGACGAAAGTATCGAATTGAAACCGTCTAAAGGCAGAAGTCTGATGTATTGTTCAACCGGATATGAGAAGAATCCGCCTAAATCCCCTATATCAAAACCCCAGCTTATCAACCCCGGCACAAGCCAGTAGGTTGTGATACCGAGCACAGCCAGAAGCATTGCCGTTTTCCAGAAGTTGAATTTTACGTATCCTATTGCTGATTTTATTGCTTCAAATGCGCTTTTATCTTCTTCAAGCGCAAAAACCTGAAAACATAGCGACATATATACAAACACTATAACAAGCAGTCCCCACAACAGCGGAAAAGACAGTATCAAATAAACAAATGAAATCAACAGTAAAAACCAGATATAAGAGCCGGTACGCCTTTTTATGAGTTCTGTATGCACCCCTGTGTCATCTATGTTTCCGCCTTCAAGAAGGGAACTGGCCATGGAGTTTAGCGCAGCAAGTGCTACTATGTAATCCCAGAAGGCTTTGCAGAAGATAAAAAATCCCGGCAATGTCAAGACAATCAGCATTAAAAATACAAGAGGAATATTGTCAAAAATCGGGTTTTTGTTGGTCAATGCTGACACATGCAGTGTAAAAATATAAGAAGCAAAAAATATTAAGGCAATTCCTATAATTTGTCCGAATATAGGAAAAGCCATGTACTTAAAAAACTTTTCAAAGTTTAGAAAGTATAGTTTTACTCCGTTAAAAAATATTTTCATAACGCTTGCAAAAGCTGATTCTTTTTTCGTTTTTGCCATAATACTTATAATAGTCCTCTTTTAATTTATGTTTATATTAACATGTAAAGTATGGACGAGCAAAGAAATATAATAGAGATTTTGAGGGGATTAACGCAAGAAGATTTTAGAGGGCACGTTGATTTGCACATGCACTCAAATTTTTCTGATGGCAAATTAACCCCTGAAGAACTTTTAAAAGACGCACAGGACAAAGGTTACAGGCTTATTGCCATAGCTGACCATAACACGGTTGAAGCATACAAAAAAACAAACATACTCGAAAGCGCAATGGTTATAACCGCAATAGAATTCGACTGCTGGTATAAAGGTGTGCTTGTGCATCTGCTCGGCTACGGGGTGGATATAAATAACGAAGAGCTTTTAAAGCTTTGTGCTAAAACCAAAAAAGAAACGGAAGCCGATATTGTAAGGCTGTTTAATCACAGGCACCCCAAAGATGTAATAAAGGCAATACATTCTGCCGGCGGTGCTGCGGTGCTTGCGCATCCGGCATGTTACTGGGCTATTAATTTAGACCATTTTATAAAATCTTTAATTGATTTGGGCTTGGACGGTGTGGAATCATACTACCCGTACAGACGTCACAGAGGGATAATTAAATTCCACAGTGCTAAAACTGTTCGAAAAATTGCGCAGAAGTATAAAGTTATAATGACCGGCGGGTCAGACTCACACGGTGAGATAGGGAGTATATTTCATTAGATTTTTAGTACTTTGTGGATATAGTTAACATCATCTTTTATCTGTTTCAGAGTTTCATATAAAATTTTTGTAATTATTTGAGAGTCGTAGGGTTTGCAATCAATATCTTCTCGCAAACAACAGAGAAGTATTCTTGTTAAGCCTTCGGCATCAAATCTTTTGATTGCGATATTGCACATTTTTTGTTTAATTGTGTTTAATTTTTTTGAGTTCATATGCCACCTGTAATTTCTAAAATAGTTACTAAATAGTTTGTAAACTATATAATAACCATTTGCAATTTACTTTTCAAGATAACAAATATAAAATTTATAATAAGTTTACAAAAGAACTATAAAGGGTTTATAAACTTTGACAATAAAAGAAGAAAATCAAAGATTTGTGGTTGTTATAGAAAAAGAAGTGATTGAGGCTTTTAAACTTCTTGCTAAAAAGGAAAATCGTTCTGCAAGTAATCTGGCTGCGACTCTGATTAAAAATTACGTAGAAAAACATTCTAAATAGTCTTAGAGTTTGCAATCAATATCTTTTCTTAAATCACAGAGAAATATTTTCGTCATATTTAAATTTATTGTTAATATTATTTATTATGAATATAAATGATTGGTCAAATAAAGAGATAATTAAATACTCAAAAAGAACTTGTTAAAATGTTGAAAAAGCACTTTTAGAGGGAACTTTTTCTGGCAAACTTGCCGGAGAAGCTTTAAAAATGTCTGAATTGTATATGTTACGTCATTTAAGGATAAAAATTCTGTCTGACGTTTTTATAATATTTCTGAAACGCGGATTCTTCACTTCGCTCAGAATACCGTGTTTTTAATGACGGCAGACTTTAGTCTGCACTATAACTTTGAAAAGAGTTTCATTTAAAAGATTGAGTATACACATACAGCAATTGCGGCTTGCTATATATTATATATGAAGAAGTCCTCTGTTATAGTTTGCCTGCTGCGTGTAGAAGGCATTTGCACTGCGCTGAATATCACTGGTGGGAATTTTTTCAATTTCGGGTATTGGGTTTTCAACAATTGTTCCCGGTTGTTGGGGTTGAATTTTAATCGGAGTCTTCACTTCTCCTAATTTTCTTTGTGCAATTGTTCCGATTTGTTTTTTATATTTCAGCCGTGTTACGTTATTTATTTGCATATTTTTCCTATACTTTCTCAATTATTTTTTTATTCCATAGTATAAAAATATTATAGAAATTTTTTGGCAATATATTTGTTATATTAATAAATTTTTACATGTTTTTTAGTTGTAATGAAAAAGGCTCTTGCCTGAGAGCTGCTATCAAATAGTAAAATATTATTATCAAAAATATTAAATTTTTTAGAGGAAAGTTTTTATAGGAGAAATATTAATGACTATTTTGGAAAAAATAAACGGCACTCAGGATGTCAAAAAACTATCTGTTGCCGAAATGAACGAACTGGCACAGGATATAAGAGAAGCAATACTTAACCGTGTGAATACAATAGGCGGCCACTTGGGGCCTGATTTGGGTATAGCTGAGGCAACAATAGCAATGCATTATGTTTTCGATTCACCAAAGGACAAATTTGTTTTTGACGTATCACATCAGGTATACCCGCACAAAATGCTTACAGGAAGAAAACACGGGTTTATCGATAATGCACGCTTGCACGAAATTTCAGGGTATTCAAACCCGACAGAAAGTGAACATGACCATTTTGTAATAGGGCACACATCAACTTCTGTCAGCCTTGCAACGGGTCTGGCAAAAGCAAGAGATTTAAAAGGTGAAAATTACAACGTTATAGCACTTATCGGTGACGGTTCTTTAAGCGGCGGCGAAGCTTACGAAGGTTTTAACAATGCGGCAGAGCTTAACAGCAATATGATTATAATCGTGAACGATAATGAAATGTCTATTGCTCCGAATTACGGCGGGTTGTATAAAAACCTTGCTCAATTGCGTGAAACTAACGGACAGGCTCAAAATAATGTATTTAAAGCAATAGGTTTTGATTATTACTATGTTGAAGAGGGTAATAATGTAGAAGCACTGATTGATGTATTTAAAAAAGTTAAAGATACCACAAAACCCACGGTTGTACATATTCACACATTAAAGGGCAAAGGTTATGACCCTGCTGTTGCAGATAAAGAAAGTTATCACTGGCAGGTTCCGGGATTTTTAAACCCTCAAGAGGCTAATGCACCGGCTGAAACATATACTTCAATAACAAAAGATTTTCTTTTAAAGAAAAAACAGCAAAACGAACCGGTTATTACTATTACTGCTGCAACCCCAGGTGTATTTGATTTTAATCCTGAATTCAGAGCGCAAATGGGTGCAAATTTTACAGACGTTGGTATTGCAGAAGAACACGCGATTGCTTATGCATCAGGGCTTGCTAAAAACGGCGCAAAACCCGTGCTTGCTTTAATGAGTTCTTTTGTACAAAGAACTTATGACCAGATGTCACAGGATTTGGCATTAAACAATTCTCCTGCAACAGTCCTAATTTACTGGGGCGGAATTTCCGGCGCCGATATGACGCACCTTTGCACATTCGATATTCCTCTTATCAGCAACATTCCAAATATTGTGTATCTTGCACCGACAAACAAAGAAGAATATCTTGCCATGTTGGAATGGTCGTACAACCAGAATGAGCATCCCGTATTTATCAGGGTGCCGGCTGCTGAACTTGTATCAACCGGTAAACCGGACACAACGGATTATTCAAAACTAAACAAATACAAACTCGAGCAAAGCGGTGAAAAAGTGGCTATCATTGCGGCTGGAAACTTCTTTGGGTTGGGAGAACAGGTCAGAGAAGAAATTAAAAATCAGTTAGGTTTTGATGCAACATTGATTAACCCGAGATTCCTGACCGGAGTGGATACAGAAATGCTGGAAAACTTAAAGAATACTCACAGTGTGGTTATAACTCTAGAAAACGGAGAAATTGACGGCGGTTTTGGCGAAAAGGTTACAAGATTCTACGGAAATTCTGATATGAAGGTCTTAAACTTCGGCTCAAAGAAAGAATTTACAGACCGCGTACCGCTTGAAGAGCTTTACAACCGTTATCATTTGACAAAAGAACTTATTGTTAAAGATATAAAAGAGGTATTGTAGATGATTAAAAAATTATTTGCACTTATTTTGACACTATTTGTGCTGCAGGGCTCTATGACTATTGCGGCACCGGCAAAGAAGAAGGACAAAAATATGACAAGAACGGAAATTTGTAACAAAAACATGCAGGAACTTTTCGGCGGTTCCATGGCCACAACCGGCAATGATGTTGAGATGATGCAGATTCTTCAAAAATACATCTTCGGCGAGGTCTTTACTATCGGTAATCTGGACAACAAAACAAGAGAACTCATAACTGTTGTGTGTTTAACTACAATGCAGACTCTGCCGCAGTTGAAATCACACATTAACGGCGCTTTAAATGCGGGTAACAGTCCGCTTGAAGTAAGAGAAGCAATTTATCAATGCGCACCGTTTATCGGTTTTCCAAAAACTTTAAACGCTCTCGGTGTTTTAAACGAAGTGTTTAAAGAAAGAGGAATCCAAACTCCGCTTGAATCCGGTGTAACAGTTTCAGAAGAAGACCGCTACCAGAAGGGTAAAGAAATTCAGGAAAAATTATACGGTGATGAAATCAAACAGGCAATGAAAGGACTGCCTGATAATATCGGCGATGATGCGGCAAGATTCCTTACCGAAGTTTGTTTTGGTGATTTTTATACAAGAAAAGGTCTCGATATAAAAACAAGAGAAATCCTTGCTCTGGCTGTGCTTGTTACAAAAGACGATGACATTACTTTAAAAAGCCATATCAAAGGCAGTTTAAAGGCCGGAAATTCTCCTGAAACAGTCGCAGCTGTTATATTGCAATGTATGCCTTATACGGGCATGCCCAATGCTCTGCACGCTTTTAACTATTTAAAGGCTGAACTTAAATAGTTATATAATGAACGATAATACCGCAGTCGGTTATTTAAACCGGCTGCTTTTTTTATTTTTTAGTCTTGTATGAGTCCAATATTTTTCGGCTTCCGCTTATATTCCCAAAGGATAATTATTGTTCCTGCAGTTTATTAAATATGTTTTATAAAATTAGAAAAAATTATTTCACAAAATAAAACTGCCCGGGAAAATCCCGAGCAGTTTTTACAATTGTACTCACAAAATCTGATGTCTTGGATTATTGGCGTTCACAAGGTTTAGTATTTCGTTTTGAATTTTTATTCTAAAAATTCTTCGTCTTGAAATCGGACACTCCGGCGGAGTAACATCCGCCTACGTATGGGGCGTTCCCGTTGGTCAGCCCCGTCCGATTCCGCTCTTCATTAACCTTGCTCACATGGCTGTTCGCTCGTCTGTTTCTCAGACTCGACTACACAGCCGCACAAAATCCGCTGTCTTGAATTTGCTTATCGCTCGGTACTGCCGTTCGCCGCGCTTTGCTCTGGCTCACTTCATACCTCGCTTTCCGGATTTCATCCGTCCGCAAAATTCGCTACGCAATGATTTTGTCTACAACGCCGGCGCCAACTGTACGTCCGCCTTCTCTGATAGCGAATCTCATACCTTGTTCGATAGCTACAGGAGCAATCAATTCAACGTCCATTACAACGTTGTCACCAGGCATAACCATTTCGCCGTCAAATTTGATAGAACCGGTAACGTCAGTTGTTCTGATGTAGAACTGAGGTCTGTAACCGGGGAAGAAAGGAGTGTGACGTCCGCCTTCTTCTTTTGTCAAAACGTAAACGTTAGCTGTGAATTTAGTGTGAGGTGTGATAGAACCGGGAGCAGCCAATACTTGACCTCTCTGAACTTCAGTTTTATCGATACCACGGAGCAATGCACCGATGTTATCACCTGCAAGACCTTCGTCTAACAGTTTTCTGAACATTTCAACACCTGTAACAGTTGTTTTCTTAGTTTCGCCGAAACCAACGATTTCAACTTCTTGACCAACTTTAACTTTACCTCTTTCAACACGGCCGGTAGCAACAGTACCACGACCTGTGATAGAGAATACGTCTTCAACCGGCATCAAGAAAGGTTTGTCTAAATCACGTTCAGGAGTCGGGATGTAAGAGTCAACTGCATCCATCAATTCCCAAATTTTGTCAACCCATTTGTCTTGGCCTCTTTGAATGCTTGGGTTAGCTTGAACAGCTTCTAATGCTTTCAATGCAGAACCTTTGATAACAGGGATGTTATCACCATCGAATTCATAAGAAGTTAACAATTCTCTTGTTTCCATTTCAACGAGTTCGAGAAGTTCTTCATCATCAACCATATCGCATTTGTTCAAGAATACAACCAATCTGGGAACACCAACCTGTCTTGCCAACAAGATGTGTTCACGAGTTTGGGGCATCGGACCGTCTGTAGCAGCGATAACGAGGATACCGCCGTCCATCTGAGCAGCACCTGTAATCATGTTTTTAACATAGTCAGCGTGGCCGGGGCAGTCAACGTGAGCATAGTGTCTAGTTGCTGTTTCGTATTCTACGTGAGCAGTAGAGATAGTAATACCTCTTGCTTTTTCTTCCGGTGCAGCATCGATTTCATCGAATTTTTTAGCTTGAGCTTGACCAGCTGCTGCCAAAACAGAAGTGATAGCTGCTGTCAATGTAGTTTTACCGTGGTCAACGTGGCCTACTGTACCAATGTTAACGTGCGGTTTCGTACGTTCATACTTTTCGCGTGCCATGAGAGTAATCTCCTTTTTTTAATAATATTCTACTACGTCTATTGTATTTCAAATAGGTGGAGCCAAAGTTGGCATTAAGGGCATAATATGCCCATCCATTATACAATCTTATATGCTCATTCTCATTTGTCAAGCAAAACCATGTCTTTTCGGTATTTTACCGTGAATTATTTAAAACAAATCGGTTATTTTTTTAATTGACTTTAGTTAAAAATTTATTAATAAAAAAATTGTCAGATAACTGCGGGGTAAATGAAATGTTTGGTTTTCGCAAAAAAGAATGTACACATCCAAAAATTTCTCCGGATAAAGATGCGGGCTACTGTCCGGATTGCGGAAAATATATAGAAAACAGATGGTATCTTACCCGTTGCGACTGCTGCAACGTTAAGAGAAAAAGCATTATAAAATTCGATACAATAATCCCCGAATCAAAATACTGTCCCAACTGCGGCTCCGAACATTACCATGTTGAAGAAATAAGGACTATAAATTTTATAGATATAAATTTTGCAGTGCTTGTAAAGCAGGTGAATGAACAACGTTCAATGAACAGAACACAAACCTGGCTGGAAAGAGAAAACACGGAACCCATTAAACTGCTCGGGTTTAATTTGAATTTGGGTTAATTTGAGGATACACAATTATCCTTGATAAATCTCCTTGTTTTGTCTACTATTCAATTGTAATACGGTACAAAAAAGGAGATTTTATTATGTCAAGAAGACCTGTTATCGCCGGTAACTGGAAAATGCACAAGTTACAGGCAGAATCCGCTCAATTAGTTAACGATTTAATGGCGGAATTAAAAGATATGGACAAAGCAACTATGCCGGAAGTTGTTGTTGCTCCTGTATTTACATCATTGTATGCTGTAAACAAAGCTATGACAGATTGCGGCTGTGGCAGAGTAAGACTCGCCTGCCAGAATTGTTATTTCGAAACTCAAGGCGCTTTCACGGGTGAAGTTTCTGTTGAAATGGCAAAAGATGCCGGCTGTGAATACATCATCATCGGCCACTCTGAAAGAAGACAGTACTTCGGCGAAACTGATGAAATGGTTAACAAAAAAGCTAAAAAAATCCTGTCAGAAGGACTTGTTCCTATCATCTGCTGCGGCGAATCTCTTGAACAAAGAGAAGCAGGTGTTACGGATTCTCACATAGCTTCTCAGATTAAAGCTGCATTGAACGGACTTACACCGGATGAAGTTGCTAAATCAATCATTGCTTATGAACCTATCTGGGCTATCGGCACAGGCAAAACCTGCGACTCTGTTGAAGCTAACAGAGTAATCGCTATGATTAGAGGCGTTGTAAAAGATATCGCAGGCGCTAATGCTGCTGATTCTATCAGAATCCTCTACGGCGGAAGCGTGAAACCTGAAACAATCGAAGAACAAATGGCTCAATCTGACATCGACGGCGCACTTGTCGGTGGTGCAAGCCTTAAAGCTGACAGCTTTGCTAAAATTGTTAAAGGCGCTTTAAAGTAAAAAATTATAAGCCTGAACTTTAGAACGCTTTATATAAGTTAAAAAGCCCTGTGAATAAAAACACAGGGCTTTTGACTGTATTGATAAAGCGGTAATTTTATATGTTGCATAACACATAACCGCGTTTTTTACTTCTTATCTTTCAAAAATTTCTGCATTTCCAAAAGTGCGGTATAAGTAGGCATAATCAAAAGCTGTTCACCCTCGTTTATACTGTCAATTGCGGAAAAAACAGCCTCTTTAATATCTTCAATAACTTCAATTTTTTCCTGGGCAAAACCTGCATACTTCATCCTTACCGCCATATCATAAGCCCTGATTCCGCTGACGGATATGGTGTTGGGGTAATCCTTTAAAAGCTCAAAATCAGCGTCCCAAAGCCACGAAACGTCACGTCCGTCGGCATAGTTGTCGTTAATTATAATCAAAAGCTTTGCACAGGTATTTTTATTAATGGTTCTTATAACTTCGGAAGCTCCCGTGGGGTTTTTTATAAGCTGCACAAGAACATTTCTGCCGTTGTATTCGAACTTCTCCGCCCT
Source organism: Candidatus Gastranaerophilales bacterium (assembly GCA_944322935.1). Classification (GTDB taxonomy): domain Bacteria; phylum Cyanobacteriota; class Vampirovibrionia; order Gastranaerophilales; family Gastranaerophilaceae; genus Limenecus. Next base: position 23,387 of record CALUQO010000008.1, read on the forward strand.
GCCGAAAACAGATTTGTAAGAATGAAGCCCCTGTTGGATAATGTAAGGAGATATTCCCGATTCCAGTGCCGCACTGATTGCAGCCAGTGCATTATAGGCATTATACAGCCCGACAAGAGGCACCCTGAAATATAAGTTCCTTGTTAATTCGTTTGCAGCATGGTCATTTTGGAGGTTTATATAAACTTCCGAAAAATTGTCATAAATAACTACTGAACCCTTATAATCAGGTTCAACTCTTGTTCTTCCGCAATTTTCGCATTTGTATCTGCCGATATGTGCGTAGTATCTTTGCTCATAAGTTAAATCATTGCCGCAGGAACAGTTAACCGCCTCAGCCGGAGCCTGAGAATCAACCGTTGCGGTTTTGTACGTTATTTTTTCAAACCCGTAAAAAATCCTTTTGTTGCTGCTGCCAAGGTCATATAACATTGGGTCGTCAGCGTTGATAAAAATTTTAAGCTCCGGATTTTTGTCTATTGCCTGTTGTATCTTTTTTGCGGTGGTATCCAGCTCTCCGTATCTGTCCAACTGGTCGCGGAAAAGATTGGTCACAAGCAGATAATCGGCATTTATGTAATCATACAATTTTGTCAGATAAGCTTCGTCCGACTCTAAAACAGCGTAATCAAATTTTGAAAAAGGCTTGTAATTGACGGCAAGGGAACTTGCAATGCCCGATAGCATATTTGCGCCTTTTTCGTTGTGCAATACGGTGTTTTTTGCGGTTTTTAAAATATGTGCAAACAAACCGGCCGTAGTAGTTTTTCCGTTTGTGCCCGTAACAGTTATGATGCTTTTTTCACAGTATTTTGATAAAAAAGATAAAAAGTTTTTTGACAATTTTAGTGCCGTCACTCCCGGCAGAGAGGTGCCGGAACTCTTTAACAAACGGAGCCCGAAATTAACCGATTTTGCCGTAAACAGCGCACTATAAAAACTTAGCTTTTCCATCGTTTCCATATTGTCGATTATATCGTAAAATGTAAAGTATGGAAAATACAAACTACGAAAAAGCGATAAATCTGATTACATCAAGAGAAAAATTCCACATCTGTCTTGGTCTTGAGCGGATATTAAAGGTGCTGGAGCTTTTGGGCAATCCGCAGGAAAAACTTAACATTATTCATGTTGCGGGCACAAACGGTAAGGGCTCTACCTGTGCAATACTTTCTAAAATACTAACCTGTGCGGGTTATAAAACGGGGCTTTACACAAGCCCGCATATACTGGAATACACGGAAAGAATAAAAATAAATCAAAAGGATATCTCAAAAAACGATTTTGCGGATTTGATAACGGAAATCGCCGTACTGGCAAAGATAAACGGAATTTATCTCACGGAGTTTGAGCTTTTGACAGCCGCAGCTTACAAGCATTTTGCCGACAAAGAAACAGACATCTGCGTAATAGAAACGGGGCTGGGCGGAAGATTGGACGCAACCTCTGCCATAAGCAAAAACCTTTTATCGATAATCACATCAATAAGCCTTGACCACGTTGACAGGCTCGGAGACACAATCGAAAAAATAGCCTATGAAAAAGCGGGCATAATAAAAAGCGGATACCCTGTTTTAATCGGCAGCCAAAACAAAGGCTTTGAAACTGTTAAAAACATAGCAAACGAAAAAAGCAGCACTGTATTAACCCCGCAAAAAAGTGTTGAACTTTCTTATGAAAATAAAAAGAACTACGCTGTTTATGATAATCAAAAATACGAATTCAATCTGCTTGGTTTATGGCAAAAAGAGAATCTGGAGCTTGTTTTTGAGGCTGTAAATTACTTAAATCAAAACGGATATGAAATTTCGCAAGCCGCAATAATAAAGGCGCTTAAACAAGTAAGCTGGGTTTGCCGTATGCAGTATATTCCCAAATTCAACCTGCTTATAGACGGCACGCACAATCCTGACGGAGCAAGAGTTTTAAGGCAGAGTCTTGATTATTATTTTCCCGAAACAAAAAGAGTCTGGATATACGGTTCTTTGCAAACCAAAGATTATAAAAAGGTTATGTCAACTCTGTTCAGGCAAGAAGACGAGGTCTATTTTTACAATTTTGAATACCCAAACAGTGTTCCATTTAAAACCCTGAAAGAATTCGTCCCCGCAGGGCTGCCCATAAACTTGAGAGAGCTGGAATACCTCATAACCGAAAACAAGCAGTCGCTGATAATAATTTCGGGTTCTTTTTATATGATTGGGCAGATACTGAATTCAAGTTTTTCTTATAGTCAAGTGATACCGGCACAATAACCATACTGTAGGCGAAAGCTGCGCTTTTGACCTTACTCATCTCTTATGGTGCGGATTTGCCTTCTTTTGCCGTTGAGCTGTAGCGAAACGTGCAAAATGGCTTCACGAAAAAGCTTTAAGTTTCCGAAAATAAAGAGATATCTGTAAATAGTGAACGGACGTATGGAGTGAACAAAGTGAACGAATTGACAAAACGCCCTCCCCCCCAATTTTTTAATTAGGGAGGGCCGGACGGGGAGCGTCAAAAGCAATGAGGGAAGGTCGGTTGGGTACACTTCATACCTGCCCAAAGCAAAATTCTGCTGTCATTCTGAAGCATCGGGTTTTCAATACACTCACCAAACGTTTGTGTTCAGAATCTGAACAATGGTGGAATTGTTAGTTTTTGTGATTTAAAAGTTAGGAAAATATAACATAAATTTTTGCTTCATGTTCCACCCATTCTTTGAAGCAAAGAACGGGTGGAGCCCAAGAAACTTCCGACCAGTTGTTCCGTTCATACAGAAAGTAACACGTCTTACTCGTTCGCCTTAAACGGCGTTACGCCTTCCGCCTACGCGTAAGGCTTCAGCCTCGGCTCACTCGCGCAAACCTGTGCTCGGCAACTCGGGCTATATAAATTGCTTTTCTTAGATAAATTAAAGTGATTGTTATAATTACATAGCCCTCAAACAAACCTCGCTTGTAGTTGTTTGGCGGAATCGAACGGGGCTTTGCCCCATGCGAAGGCGGACGTTACTCCGCCGGAGCGTTCGTATTCCAAGACTCGTTTCTTAATTGTTATACGGCACGCAGATACTGCGTATCTGGCTTATTACCTCTCACAAAACAATACTCAATTGTTTTGTTCGGCAGAGTCTCCACTGCGCACGATACTCAATCGTGCTTGTGGAGTCCTTACAAAGGTCGGTTTTGGGATGATTTTTTCAACTGACCGAAAAACTCTGATTACAACGGCTCACTTTGTGAGCCGTTATTGTGTATTGCCACACGCGGAAATGAAAATTAAATAACAACCTTTACCGCGTAAGCGGTGTGCGAATTTGCGGACGGATGGAGTGAACAAAGTGAACGAATCCGGTAAGCGAGGGGTGCAGTGAGCTAAGGCGAAGCGCAGCGAACGACAGCACCGAGCGTAAAGCAAATTCAAGACAGCGGCTTTGCCGCTGGAATACGGCTAAACACTGTTAGTTTTTAGAGTGAATTTTGACAGACCGTAACGTAGTGAAGTGGATGCAAAATTTATTCTAAAAATTTACAGTGTTTTTTGATTAGCGCCGGTGTTCTTTCTTTTGCGATACTTTTCTTTCTTTGCCTGCGCAATACAAAGAAAGAAAAGTATCTAAAAAAAAATAAATCGTATAATAAATGCACACATTTTAGTGCATAAAAGATTTTACATAAACAATTAAAACCAGATTCCCCCATTGTTCAGATTCCAAACACAAACGATTGAGGTGTACCTCAAATGCCTGATGCTTCAGAATGACAGTAGGATTTTTGCAGGCATGTGACGATATGTTTACGGCAGACTGAAGTCTCCCCTACGATACCGGCTTTTTGTTTTACATTGCAAGAAATTGACTGGATTGCCACGTCGGCTTGCACCTCCTCGCAATGACAGGTAATTTTATTGTTTCTTTTACGCGGTTTGGGTTTTGCCAACCCCTACCAGCCCCTCCCTAATTAAAAAATCGGAGGAAGGGTGTTACGGTAGACTAATGTCCACCCTGTGCCTGCACTGTGGCAAAAAACAAATGCAAAACAAAAAATAAAAACAGGCGCAAAAAGCAGAGCAGACTATTGGTCTGCTCTGTTTTTTGTCATTTCTTTCATTATTTATATATTAATCATTCAATACGTTATTCTTCTGCTGCTTTAGGTTTTGCGCCGAAGATGCGCTCTGCCAGTGCTTTTATTTTGTCAAAGTCAAACGGAGCGTCTTCTATTTTTTCTTTATAGCCACCGCTTCCAGTATATTTTCCGTCAGGGTCAAAAAATACAGTTCCGCTTGCATTGTAGCGTATATCATAATAGTTATCCGGTCCTCCAGGGTTTAGAATCTGTACTGAAATGATATTACCTTCTTTATCACGTTTTATAAAAATTTCGGTGCCATCTTCAAGACTGCAGTATTCACTACCCTTTTCAGTTGTCCCGCGTGTTACACTGTCAGGATTATTTTCTGCCATGTCAACAACACGGGCAAGAGACAGGTTGGATTTTCTGAATAATTCTTTATTATCTATAACTTTCTGTATCGAATCTTTTGCTTTGTAATATTTCTGCTCGTCGACTTCTGCCGCAGAGACTGTTTGGGCATCGGCATGCTTAATTTCATCTGATAGCATGCTTATCCATTTTTGCATTTCTTCCAGTTCCATGTCAGGATTCAGCGCGCTCATATCTCTGTTGAGTCCGATTTCTTCCGCACGGGCTTTTAGCGGGGTTAAGATATACTCATACACATCTTTTTTGTCCAGACCCATCACGTTGTCAATTCTTTGGGCAATGTCATCACCAGTCACATAGGCAACGTTTTGCGGTGTTACATTGGCCTTAAGGAAATCTTCTATACCGGAAGCACCAACAACATCACTTTTTAATCTGTTATACAAGTCATTTTTTACATGGACTGCTTTATCCGAAGCCATTTTTATATCAACAGCCTTTGACTGCAGCTCATCATCAAGCGGATGTTGATTTATGAAATTGGGTTCTATTTCATCAGCCATTGCTATTTGTTCTTTGGTATAAGTCGGAGATTCAACAACTACTTCGTCCAGTATGGTTGAACCGTTGGCAAGTTCTTCAAGTTCTTCACGTTCTGCCTTAGCCTGCGGGTCTTCTTCCACAGCGGCTTCTTCCTGAACATCTTCTGTTTCAGGTTTCCACACTTTATCAGGGTTGTCTTGCGCCCACTGTGCAACAGCTTCCTGTGAGTTTTTGGCGTATTCAACTTCGCCGCGCAGTTTTACCTGTTCGCCTACCATCAAAAATTCGTAACCTGAGGAAGTTGTTCTTATTGCGTTGGGGTTATCTTTTTTGAATTGTTCTTTTGCCTCAGCTATCTGTTCTTCTGTCGGGTTTTCTATGCCCTGTGCCTGTAGAACTTTTGTCATCACTTCCGTGAATTTGTCACCGGATTGAACAACGTATCCGTATGTTTTGTTCTTTGCTTCTTCGTCTGCAGCTTCCTGTTGCGCTCTTTGTTTTTCCAGCGCGGCATTGAGTTCTGCCAGTTCTTCCGCCGACATTACTTTGAATCTTTGTTCTGAATCTGACCAGTGGACTTCTACAAACTCTGTGCCTTCTGCGTTGGGCAGATAGTATTTATTGTCTTCTTTATCCCAGTATGCACCGTCTTGTGACCATTCCCAGCCGCGTCTTTTGGCGTCATCATCTATGAGCCTTTGTTTTTCTTCCAGTTGGATATTTTGCTGTTCTTTCAGGTATTGACTGAGAAGTTTTTGGGTTTCTTCTGTCGGGTCGTTTTTTGTTGCGGAGAAAAGATTTTTTATAAATGTTTTTAAATCTTTAGCGTCCACTTTATCTTTGCCTGTAAGCTGCATTTCTTCGTTAAAGGCTTCTGCTGCTTCTTGAAATTCTTTTTTAGAAATCTTGTCGTCTCCGCTTTCATCGAGAGAATAGAAATAGTCCATTGCCATGGCCATTTCTGTTGAATCGAGTTTTCCGTCTTTTGATATATCGAAACGTTTAAAAATTTCTATCAATTTTGCGTTCTTTTTTGCTACTTCTTCCTGATTTACGCTTTCTGTTGATACTTTTGTTACGTCATATTTTTGGCCTTCACCAATTTCTATTTTTTTGCCGAACATACGCATACCTTTCTTTTTACTTCATTACCACTATGTTTCTGTTATCGGCACACTCGGTTAAAAGTTTAAGAAAAAATGAAAATCAAAGGCCGGCAAAATGCGCATGAGACAGTGGGCAAAAGCTTTTTAGATATTGTAAAATTATGTTAAGATTTTACATGTTTGCAATTTGGGGGCTTAATCCGTACTTTTTAAGGTTAAAAATAGCATTAAATTATAAACTTTTGTAAACAATTTATACAAAACAGTAAATTTTTAACTTTGAGGATTCTTGTAAAAGCAGGAAAACCTAAAGTTTTAAAAGTGTGAAAGTTAATTATTTTAAATTTTATAAGTGTGAAAATTTTTTACTAACTCCATAAATTCTATAACCTAACTACCAAAATTACTAACCGAATCATAGCCTTTGATAACCGTCAAAGGCTTTTTATTTTGTCTATATATGCTATAATGCGACAGTACACTACAATGGGGAAACACTTATGACTCAGGTAAAATTTACAAAAATGCACGGTGCGGGCAATGATTTTATTTTAATGGAATACAATGAATATAAAAAAATAGAGGATAAATTTCCGCAAATCGCTGTTCAACTGTGCGACAGACACTTTGGCATAGGTGCTGACGGAATTTTTGTTCCGATTGAAAACCCCAAAACATACTCAGACTTGGAATGGCTGTTCTATCAGGCAGACGGCTCAACCGCCCAGATGTGCGGAAACGGTATGAGATGTTTTGCACGTTTTTGCTACGATAAAAAAATCGTCAACAAAAGACAATTCACCGTCCACACCGGTGCGGGCAAAATTGTACCGGAAGTTCTTGAGGATATGAGAGTAAAAGTCAACATGGGCAAACCGATACTCGAGCCTGAAAAAATTCCGTTTAAAGGCAGCAAAAATCTGAATTATCCTTTGTGGGACGGTGTTAAAAAATTCGTTGTAAATGCTGTCAGCATGGGCAATCCGCACTGCGTTATCTTTGTTAAAGAAGACGAAGACATACACGAACTTGCTAAAAAATACGGCAATGACATTGAACACGACAACCTTTTCCCTGAAAAAACAAATGTAGAATTTGTTAAAGTTAAAAGCAAAAATGAAATTGATGTTGCGGTCTGGGAAAGAGGCTGCGGCATTACTCTTGCCTGTGGCACGGGAGCCTGCGCAAGCGTAGTTGCGGCAATATTAAACGACCTGTGCGATAACAAAGTTAACGTCAACCTTCCGGGCGGCATACTGACTATTGAATGGGCGGGCAATTCAAAAAATGCAGATTTTGATGTATTTATGACAGGTGAAGCTCAGTACGTTTATACGGGTGTTATTGATATTTAATGTCAAAGATATTAGAAGTAAAAAACTTAAACATAGGCTTTAACCTTGCTGACGGCTTCAGACAGGCGATATATGACGTCAGCTTTTCTCTTGAAAAGGGTGAAACTCTCGCTATTGTAGGAGAATCCGGCTGCGGAAAAACCGTTTCCACTATGTCAATTTTGCAGCTTTTGCCGCCGGGTGCGCAAATAAAAAGCGGAGAGATTATCTATAACGGTCAAAATTTGCTCAATTTCAACCAAAAACAAATGCAGCAAATCAGGGGCAAAAAGATTGCTCTGATACCGCAGGATCCGATGACCTCGCTAAATCCGCTTTATACTATAGGCAATCAGCTTTTAGAGGTTATAGAATTGCATCAGGGACTTAAAGGAAAAGAGGCTGTTGAAGTTGCGATAAAGGCGCTTGAGCGTGTAAAAATTCCCGATGCAAAAGAAAAAATGAAAGCTTATCCCCATGAGTTTTCCGGCGGGATGAAACAGCGGGTTATTATTGCCATGGCGCTTGCCTGCAATGCAGAAATTATTATAGCGGATGAGCCTACTACCGCACTGGATGTTACGGTACAGGCTCAGATTATGGAAATCTTGAGAGAGATTAAAGAAAAGTACAATATTTCGATAATTTTGATTACCCATGACCTCGGTGTAGTGGCGCAAAATGCGGATAAAATAGCCGTAATGTATGCGGGACGCATTGTTGAATATGCTTCAAATGAACAGCTTTTTAATTCACCGAAACACCCTTATACAAAAGCTTTGTTAAACGTGATTCTTGATATAAATACTGACACCGTGCAGACTATAGAAGGGCACCCGCCTTCAATCACCGATGATATTTCAGGCTGTCCGTTCCACCCCAGATGCAAGGATTGTATGGAAATTTGCACTCAAAATGACCCGAAATTAAAGCCTGTAGGGGATTCTTTGGCTGCGTGTCATTTGTATGATTGAGAGTTTTTTGATATAACATTTTTGGGTAAGCTCCCGTTTACCACCTCCGACACAGACTTGTTAAGGGAATGAAGCGGAAAGGTGGTGATGAAATGCAATTTAGCGTAACTGAAAAAGCGCTATTTCTTATCTTTTTGATAATAATAGCGCTCGCTTTTGCAAAATAGGGAGTTAAGAAGAGCTTTAAGAGAATGGCGCCTCTTAAGGCTCTTTCCCTATATTTTTATTATAGCTTGTTTTTTTGTTTTTTCAACAGGTGTATTTATATGGGGATTTTTCCGCAAAAATCGTTTGTGTATTCTTAAAAAATATGCTAGTCTAGAACTGTGTAATAATAATGGTTTCATGACATATATAAAAAACACGATATACTCAGTTTATTAAAAGGAGACACAATTATGACAGCAAAACGAGTATGGTTATTTGAAGAGGGTAACGCACAGATGCGTGATCTTCTGGGCGGTAAAGGTGCAAACCTTGCTGAAATGACTAATTTGGGGCTTCCCGTTCCCCCGGGGTTAACAATTACTACAGAAACTTGTATGGATTATATAAACCACGGTAACAGAATGCCTGCAGGCGTTATGGATGAAGTAAAAGCAGCTTTGAGAAAAGTTGAAGAAAAAGCAGGCAAAAAGTTTGGCGACCCCGAAAACCCGCTGCTCGTTTCGGTTCGTTCAGGTGCAAGACTCTCCATGCCAGGTATGATGGAAACAATCCTTAACCTCGGTATGAACGACCAGACAGTCGAAGGTATGATTAAACTCACCAACAACCCGAGATTCTGCTATGATTCTTACCGTCGTTTCTTAACAATGTTCGGCTCCGTTGCTTGGGACATTGAAAGAATGAAGTTTGAAGAATACATCGACAAAATTAAAGCTGAAAAAGGCTACAAACAAGACGTAGACCTGACTGCAGAGGATTGGAAATCTTTAATCGAACCTTACAAAGCTTTGATTAAAGCCGAAACAGGAAAAGAATTCCCGCAGGATCCGTTTGTACAATTGGAAGAAGCTATTGAAGCCGTATTCCGTTCATGGAACATCCCACGTGCGGTTGCTTACAGAAACCACTACAAAATTGACCACAACTACGGTACTGCCGTAAACGTTCAAACAATGGTATTCGGCAACATGGGCGATGACTGTGCAACAGGTGTATCCTTCACAAGAAACCCGTCCACGGGTGAAAACAAATTCTACGGCGAATACCTGACAAATGCTCAGGGTGAAGACGTTGTAGCAGGTATCAGAACACCTCACCCGATTGCAGACCTCGAAAAAGAAATGCCCGAACAGTACAAACAATACGTTGATATTGCAAAAAAATTGGAAGAAGGCTACAGAGATGTTCAGGATATGGAATTTACGATTGAAAGAGGCAAACTCTATATCTTGCAAACAAGAAACGGTAAAAGAACTGCAAAAGCTTCCGTAAGAATTGCCGTTGAAATGGCTGAAGAAGGCATTATCGATAAGGAAAGAGCAATCGAACTTGTTGACCCGAATCAGTTGTATCAGGTTCTTTTGCCTGACTTTGACCCTGCCGCTAAAAAAGAAGCTCACAAAATTGCTCAGGGTCTTGCAGCTTCTCCGGGTGCTGCTGTAGGTAAAATCGTATTCGATACTGAAGAAGCAGCAGAAAGAGGCAAAGCAGGCGAAAAAGTTATCCTTGTACGTTTGGAAACCTGCCCTGATGATATCCACGGTATGATTGCTTCTCAAGGTGTTCTTACTTTAAGAGGCGGTATGACTTCTCACGCAGCAGTAGTTGCAAAAGGTATGGGCAAACCCTGCGTTGCAGGCTGCGAAGATTTGAAAATTGACCTTAAAAACGGTACTTTAACAGACGGAAGCGGTAAAGTTTACCACGAAAACGATATCATCTCGTTAGACGGCGGTACCGGTGAAGTATTCGAAGGTGCAGTACATCTTGTTCCGCCTACGCTGGATGACAACTTCAAAAAACTCTTTGAATGGGTTAACGATGTAAAACTCTTGAGCGTACGTGCTAACGCAGATACTCCTGCCGATGTTGCAAAAGCATTGGAAATGGGCGCTGAAGGTGTAGGTCTTTGCAGAACCGAACACATGTTTATGGATCCTGAAAGACTTCCTTGGGTTCAAAAAATGATTATCGCTGAAAATACAGAACAAAGAAAAGAAGCTCTTGAACACCTGCTTCCTATGCAGTATAAAGACTTCTACGAAATGTTCAAGGCTCTCGGCGACAAACCTATGACCATCCGTCTTTTAGACCCGCCGCTTCACGAATTCTTACCTTCTAAAGAAGAATTGATTGCGACAGTTGCTACTAAAAAAGCATTGAATCAGGATTACAAAAAAGATGAAGAAATGCTCCACCTTGTAGAAAACATGTCGGAATCCAACCCGATGATGGGCTTGAGAGGCTGCCGTCTGGGTCTTACATTCCCTGAAATTAACGAAATGCAGGTTAAAGCTATTTTTTACGCAGCCTGCGATTTGAAAAAAGAAGGGCTGGATGTAAAACCTGAAGTTATGATTCCTCTTGTAGGCCACGTAAACGAACTTAAAGAAGCAAAAGCAGTTTGTGAACGTGTTGCAAAAGAAGTTATGGCTGAAAAAGGCGTTGGCGTAGATTATATGATTGGTACCATGATAGAAATTCCTCGTGCTGCATTAACTGCTGATCAGATTGCAGAATACGCAGAATTCTTCTCATTCGGTACAAACGACCTTACACAGATGACCTTTGGTTATTCAAGAGACGATGCGGAAGGTAAATTCTTACAGAAATATGTAGATAACAAAATCCTTCCTGCTAACCCGTTCCAGACATTAGATCAGGAAGGTGTCGGACAGTTAATGAAACTGGCTCTTGATAAAGCATTGTCCGTAAAACCGCATCTCAAACGCGGTATCTGCGGCGAACACGGCGGCGACCCTGCTTCCGTTAAATTCTGCCACAGAATCGGCTTGAACTATGTATCCTGCTCTCCTTTCAGAGTTCCGCAGGCAAGACTTGCCGCTGCTCAGGCTGTTATTGAGTTCAAACACAGCAAGGAAGAAGAAGGTACATTAGGATGTAAATAATCCTGTTAAAAGCAAATGTAAAAGACCTGAGAAATTTTCTCAGGTCTTTTTTTAATTTAAAATTTCGTCTAATTTTTTTGTTTTGTATAAATGTTCCAAATCGTCATATCCTCCGACATAATGGTCGTTGATAATAATTTGCGGAACAGTTGAGATGCAAGGCTGGTTGTATTTTTCACTCAGGTTTGCACACATTTCGTCAAAATTGTCGTCGCAGTTGATTTCTTCAAAGTCCAGATTAAGCATTTTTAAAAGTCTTTTCGCTTTGACACAATACGGGCATGTAGTTGATGTGTAAATTGTAATTTTATTCATTTCAAAACTCCTTATAAACGGTATAACATTATATCACAAAAAAATGTGAAAAATCGTACCTTTTCGGGTATAAAAATTTATATAACCACTATCTCTGTTTTTTCTCATAAATAACAAAAAATAAATGAAACTTTTTTGTAAAACAAATGTCTAGTATATTAATTTACTATAATTTTTGTTGAGAATTGCTCCTTGTATCCGATACCACAAAATCGGTGCTTTATGATATTATATTTTATAAAAAGTGAAACAGCCGACAACTGTGGAAAATGTTGGAACTGAAACACCGGATTATAATTCGGAAAAAAATCTTTTACTTAGAAAACACGAGGTATATGTTTTGAAAAATATTTTAAAAAAATACTGGCTTACTGCGTTAACATTATTGATGGTTATTGTTGCAGGAACACTGACAAACTCATCGGGGGTTTTTGCTTCTTCTCCGCAGCAGCTATATGATCAGGTTTGGAAACTTGTTAATTCAAAGTATGTTGACCACACTAACAACCAGCAGGATTGGAAACGTTGGAAATGTAAATATGACAAGGTAATAAAAACCGACGAAGATGCTTATGTAGCAATACAAACCATGCTTGCAAGTTTGAATGACCCTTATACAAAATTTCTTGATCCTAAAGAATTTGAAGAAGAAACAAGTTCTATTAAAGGTTCTTTAAAAGGTATTGGTGTACAAATAGGCCTTAGAGATGGAAAGCTCCTTATTATCGCGCCAATAGAAGATACTCCCGGTGAAAAAGCAGGATTGTTAGCAGAAGATGAAATTCTTGAGATTGACGGAAAATCTACAAAAGGTATAACTATTGACAAAGCTGCTGATAGAATCAGAGGTGAAGAGGGTACTTATGTAACACTTTTGATTAAAAGAAAAAATCAACCTAATAAAGAGTACAAAATTCAACGTGCTGAAATTGAAATAAAATCAGTGTCAACAAAAGTTCCTGAAAAGGCAAAACTTGATGATAGTGTCGGTTATATCAGACTCAGTTCTTTTATAAGTAAAAATGCAACAACTGAATTTGAAAATGCACTGAATTATTATAAAGATAAAAAAGGTTATATTATAGATCTTCGTTCGAACCCCGGCGGGTTGTTAAGCAACGCAATTTTGATTTCGGATATGTTCCTTGACGGCGGTATTATTGTAAGTACTGTTGACAGAGACGGTTATAAAGAAACAACCAGAGCAACAAGAAAATATATTACGGACAAACCCATTGTTATTCTTATAAACAAAGGCAGCGCATCTGCCAGCGAGATTTTTTCAGGTGCAATGAAAGACAATAAACGTGCATTGCTTGTTGGTGAAAATACTTTTGGTAAAGGGCTCGTTCAAGAGGTTAACAAACTTATGGGCGGTTCTGGTGCAAATATTACAATCCAAAAATATTTAACACCTAACGGAACAGATATTAACAAAAAAGGTATTGCTCCCGATGTTACAGTAGAATTGACAGAGGAAGATATCAAAACCAAAAATGATGTTCAACTGCAAAAAGCTAACGAACTTCTTGTACAAATGATTAAAAATCAAAAAGTTTGTGTTAAATAGTTATATATAATTTATAAAAACAGCCTCTTTATTTTAACGAAGAGGCTGTTTTTTTTATTTTTTTTCAAATTTGATTAAATACCCTAATTTATCCAGAATCATTTCTAATTCATTAAAATTTGCTGTGCCTTTTTTTAATTTTGTTGAAAGATTTTGTACAGAGTATGGTTTTTGTTTTCTTTCGCTGATGTATTCAGCCAGCTGTGTTAATGTAACAGCATTGTCTATAGCAAGTTTCTTTATTTCGTTACCTAAGCTCATAATTTAAATTATACTTTAAAAAATTGATTTTAGATATAAAGGCACTTATATCGGCCTGTCATTAATAAGTTTTATTTTGTTATAAAATTTTTTTTATCTATAATTTAATTATGTACAATTAAGAACAGGTGGATAAACGGTGATAAAAGATCAATATTTTCCTCAGGAGATAGAAAAAAACTGGCAAAAAGTTTGGGAAGAAAACAAATTCGGAAAAACATACGACGACAGCGACAAACCAAAATACTATGCTCTGTCTATGTTTCCTTACCCGTCAGGCAAACTCCACATGGGGCACGTAAGAAATTATACTATTACGGATGTTATTGCAAGATTTAAAAAAATGCATGGCTTTAACGTTCTTCATCCGATAGGATGGGACAGCTTCGGGCTTCCTGCAGAAAACGCAGCAATCCAGCACGGCGAAAGCCCCGAAAAATGGACTGATGAAAATATTTCTTATATGAAAATGCAGCTTAAAAAACTCGGTCTTATGTACGATTGGGACAGAGAAGTCGCAACCTGCAAACCCGACTATTACAAATGGACACAGTGGCTGTTTTTGCAGCTTTATAAAAAAGGTCTTGCTTATAAAAAAGAAGCAGCCGTTAACTGGTGTGACGAGTGTGCAACCGTTCTGGCCAACGAACAGGTTATTGACGGAAAATGCTGGAGATGCGACAGCGTTGTTGAGAAAAAATATCTTTCTCAATGGTTCTTAAAAATTACCGATTACGCCGAACAGCTTTTGCAGGATATTGACAAACTCGAGGGCTGGCCCGACAGCGTTAAAATAATGCAAAAAAACTGGATTGGAAAATCTCAGGGTGCGATTTTAAAATTTAAAGTTAAAGAAATTGAAGGACTGGAAGTTCCCGTTTATACAACAAGACCCGATACCGTACACGGCATTACTTATCTTGTTGTTGCACCCGAATATCACGATATAGAAAAACTTACAACACCTGAAAATAAAGACGCAGTTGAAGCTTACAGAGCTAACGCACGTAAAATGACTGAAATCGAAAGACTTTCTACGGAACGTGTAAAAACAGGTGTTCCTTTAGGTACTCACTGTATTAACCCTTACACGGGCGAAGAGTTTCCTCTCTGGACAGCAGATTATGCCCTTGTTGAATACGGTACGGGTGCTGTTATGGCTGTACCTGCTCACGACGAAAGAGATTTTGATTTTGCTAAAAAATACAATCTTCCGCTAAAAGTTGTTATCCAAAATCCAGAAAATCCGTCGGATTGCAAGGATGCTGCTTATACGGAACCTGGGGTTCTTATAAACTCCAACGAATTTGACGGAATGAATAACGAAGAAGCCAAAAAGGCTATTACACAAAAGGCTGTGGACGGCGGCTTCGGCGAGTTTAAAACACAGTACAGACTGCGTGACTGGTTGATTTCAAGACAAAGATACTGGGGCGCTCCGATTCCGATTGTTTATTGCGAAAAATGCGGCGCTCAGCCTGTTCCTGAAGACCAGCTTCCCGTAAGACTTCCGGAAGATGTTGACTTTAGCGTAAAAGGTAAGTCGCCGATTTTAACTTCAAAAACTTTCCTTGAAACAACCTGCCCTTGCTGCGGCGGCAAAGCAACAAGAGAAACGGATACCATGGATACCTTCATTTGCTCAAGCTGGTATTACCTGCGTTATGCGGATGCCAAAAATGCAAATGCTCCGTTCAGTAAAGAACTTGTTAACAAATGGCTGCCTGTTGACCAGTATGTAGGCGGTATTGAGCATGCTATTTTACACCTGTTGTATTCAAGATTTTTCACAAAAGCTTTAAAAGATTTGGGTCTTGTTGATTTTGACGAGCCGTTTAAAAATCTTTTGACACAGGGTATGGTGTTAAAAGACGGTTCAAAAATGTCTAAATCCAAAGGCAACACGGTTGACCCTGATGAAATCTTTGAAAACTACGGGGCTGATACGGCAAGATTGTTTATCCTTTCCGATTCACCGCCGGCAAGAGATTTTGACTGGTCTGATGCAGGTGTGGAAGGCTGCTACAAATTCTTGAACAGAGTTTGGAGATTGTTCGCCTCAAATCAGGCAAATTTAATGCTTGATTACAAATTACCTGAGGACGTTTCTACACTTACAAAAGAAAATAACGACCTTGTGCGTACAACTCACATTGCCATTAAAGGTATTACACAGGATATTTCTAACGAATTCCAGTTTAACACCGTTATTTCAAAATACCGTGAGTTTGTTAACGCAATCTATGACTACACTGCAAAGAAAACTCAATACACTGATGAGGACAAAAACGTGTTGAGCTTTGCTCTTGTCACTTTGTTAAAACTTATGGCACCGACAACAGTGCATTTGACAGAAGAAATTTATCACCAGATAGGCGGTAAGGGTTCTATCCATGAAACCCAGTGGCCGGAGTATGAAGAAAAACTCGCAAAAACTTCTGCAATAACACTTGTTGTACAGGTTAACGGCAAGGTTAAAGACAAGATAGAAGTTGATTCCGAATCTACAAAAGAGGAGCTTGAAAAACACGCCCTTGAAAGCGAAAAGGTTAAACAGGCAACGGAAGGCAAGACAATTGTTAAAATAATTGTTGTTCCCGGCAGACTGGTTAACATTGTAGTGAAATAAAGTAAAGGGTAAGCTCCTGTTTACCACCGCCGACACAGACTTGTTAAGAGAATGAAGCGGAAAGGTGGTGATATGATGTGAAATTCTGTATAACAGAAAGAGCGCTATGGCTTATCTTGTTGATAATCATAGCACTCATCTTCACTAAATAGGGAGTTAAGAAAGCTCTAAAGGTATAGCCCACCTTTAGGGCTTTTCCCTATACTTTTATTATAAACAATTTATTTTTTTATTCAAGGCTTCAGTTTTTTATTCAAAAAGCCACAGTGTATTTTTGTTAGGCAGGTAGACTTTAGCCTACTGATAACAAGCATCACCCGAAGGCAAAAATCGTGCAGTCATTCTTGTATATGTTACGTAATTCGATGACAGAAATAATTTTTTCTTAACATAAATAATCAAAAAATCCGACCTTTGTAAGGACTCCACAAGCACGATTGAGTATCGTGCGCAGTGGAGGCAGGCTAAGCCAGATACGCAGTATCTGCGTGCCGTATAACAATTAAGAAACGAGTCTTGGAATACGAACGCTCCGGCGGAGTAACGTCCGCCTTCGCATGGGGCAAAGCCCCGTTCGATTCCGCCAAACAACAACAAGCGAGGTTTGTTTGAGGGCTATGTAATTATAACAATCACTTTAATTTATCTAAGAAAAGCAATTTATATAGCCCGAGTTGCCGAGCACAGGTTTGCGCGAGTGAGCCGAGGCTGAAGCCTTACGCGTAGGCGGAAGGCGTAACGCCGTTTAAGGCGAACGAGTAAGACGTGTTACTTTCTGTATGAACGGAACATCAGGTCGGGAGTTTGCCTTCTTTTTCGGCTGAGCCTGAGCGAAGCCTGAAAAATGGCTTCACGATAACTAAAGGATAAAACAAATACATCATTGTCTTTTAATAGTGAACTTGGGCTCCACAATTACTATACGGCACGCAAAAGCTACGCTTTTGACTTAGCCTGCTTCTATTCAAAATGATACTCAATCATTTTGAACAGAGTTCTTTCCAAAGAATGGGTAACAAATAAAGCATAAATCTATGTTTTTATTTTTTCTTATGTTCATTTTCTTTCTTTGTATCTTGCAGGCAAAGAAAGAAAACGAACCATACCCTAAAGGGCATCCTGATTCGTACGGCTCGTACCTCGCCTACGACTCAAGCAAAGAAAGAAACCGGCGCTTATCAAAAGAAACAGTAAAGTGTTTTATCAAAGATTTTGCCACGACAAGCTGCGGTCAAAATCTTCTTAAAACACAACTGTTTCTAGCCAAAGTTCCATCGGGGCTCCGCCCCGAACCCCCCTACGGCTTACTTTGTAAGCCGTGTATAATAAAACAGTGAAAATCAAACTGTATAGAATAGTTGTAATAATTTTGGGAATCAAATTACGTAACATATACAAGGATGATATCTTTTTGTTGGGCTGAAAGCCCGAACTACAATCTTTATAATCCGAACATGTCTTTTTTAATATCCGAGAGTTTGTATTTTTGTTTGTCCGTATAGGCAGCAAGTGCAGAAGCAAGATAAAGGCGGTCAAGTTTGCGCATTTCGTAATTGTACTCTAAGGAGTCTTTGAGAATATGTGCCAGACTGGCTATTATCCAGATGTCATTAATAGACTCTTCAAATTCTTTTTTTGTTTTTTCAAGATTTTTTACCATAATAATTTCCTTTTTTTGTTAAGTTTTGTTTTTTAATAAACGTTGTTTTTGTATGTTTTCATTTAAAAACAACTTGTATCTTACAGTTAAAATTTAAAAATGTCAATTTTCTATTAAAAATATAAGATAATTATTAAAAAAGTGTTTTTAAGGTGTTTTTATGTCTATAAGAAAAAAAATTAAAAATATTTTAACAAATGAAGATTTGACGATAAAAAAGCTCGCCGAAGCGTTATCTGAAAAAAAACAAAAACATATAAACCCTGATACAATTTCTCAAAAATTAATCAGAGATTCTATTAAATACAAAGATGTAGAAGAAATTCTTGACGTTCTCGGCTATGAGATAGTTTTTCAAAAGAAAAAGTTCTAAACATACGCTGATATGCTGACATAATCCGACTAAACCGGTTATTATATGGAAAATTTTTTCAATCAAACAATCTTTATAACCCGAATATATCCTTTTTAATGTTCGAGAGCCTGTATTTTTGTTTTTGTATTAAATCTTCAATAGTGCAAACAAGATAAACCGTATCGAGTCTGTTGATATTGTTATCATACTCAAGCGTTGCTTTTAGTATTTTTGTAAGACTTGCTATTTTCCATATTTCGTATACAGAATTTGAGAAATTGCGTTTTAGTTTTTTATTTCTTTTTATCATCGTCAGCTCTTTGTTAAGATTTATTTTTGTTTATCGGACTAAATGTCCTATACTGGATTTATTTTCATAAATTGTATACCCATTGTGATTATATGTCAACTAAGTGCCAAAAATGTACAATAAAGGACAATATTTCATTAAAATATAATTTAAAGGAGATACCATGTCGGTTAAAAACAGAATAAAATCAATCCTGGCTTTAGAAGGGATAAAAATTAACGAATTGTCGGTTTTGTTAAAAGAAAAATACAATAAAGATATTTTACCTAACACTCTTTCCAAGCAGTTAAACAGAGAGATTATAAGATTCAAAGATGTAGAAGAAATTCTTGACGTTCTCGGCTATGAGATAGTTTTTCAAAAGAAGCAGTAGGATGTGCTAAATCCGCGGTTTTTTGCGCATCCCTAAAAAGTAGTGCAGGTTTTAGGCAAACTTGAATTAATTGGGCAGAGCTGAAAAACAGCAATATAAATTTTATTTTTGTATTGAACTTTCCTGTACGCAGGCAGGGATTCCTCAACAGTAAATTCTATGCACATTTTACTATAGTAACAAAAAGCCTCCGATAATTTTCGGAAGCTTTTTGTTTGAATTTTAAAGCACTCACCGGCTCGATTATCCTACGTCGCTGTTATTATGTTGCGCCCTTTGGGCTTCGAGTTCTCGAACCCCGACGGGCTGCACATCGGCTTACGCGTTTTTCCGCCTGTCGAATCGAAGATTCGTTCGTTTCGTTAACTGCGTTAACTCAACAACGGCGGCATTTGATTGTTCGGCTTTACGGTCTTTCAGTTCTGAAAGCCCTGCAAGCCTATACACCGCTTACGCGTTTTCGCTCCTGTGGGTATCTCGCCTTTGTTCGTAACGTTACACCCGTTACTCACCGGCTCGATTATCCTACGTCGCTGTTATTATGTTGCGCCCTTTGGGCTTCGAGTTCTCGAACCCCGACGGGCTGCACATCGGCTTACGCGTTTTTCCGCCTGTCGAATCGAAGATTCGTTCGTTTCGTTAACTGCGTTAACTCAACAACGGCGGCATTTGATTGTTCGGCTTTACGGTCTTTCAGTTCTGGAAGCCCTGCAAGCCTATACACCGCTTACGCGTTTTACTTGCCGGCCATCTGGCTTGCTACTTCTTCAGCAAAATTGTCTTGTCTTTTTTCAAGACCTTCGCCCAATACGTAGCGAACAAATGATTTGATTTGCAATTTGCCTTCAATCAATTGAGCAACTGTTTCGTCAGGATTTTTAACAAACGGCTGTTCCAACAAGCATCTTGAAGCCATCAATTTGTTAATTCTGCCTTCAACGATTTTTGCTCTGATGTTTTCAGGTTTTTTAGCAAGGTCTTCTTTACCCATTTCGATTCTTGTTTCTTCATCGATAACGGATTGCGGAATTTCATCTCTTGAAACAAATTCAGGAGCATTAGAAGCGATGTGCAAGCAGATATCTTTTTCTAATGTTTCATCAGCTTTGTCTGTATTTAACAGAACACCGATTTTACCGTTGTGAATATAAGTAGCGGGGTTGCCTTCAACGATTACAAATCTTCTGACAGTGATTTTTTCACCGATTGTAGCAACTTTTTCTTTAACGATATCTTCGATTTTTTTGCCGCATTTAGCGCATGTAGAAGCTAACAATTCTTCAACATTGGCAGGTTTTGTTGCAACAACCTGTTTTGCAAGGTTAGAAACAAGTTCTTTAAACTCATCATTTTTTGCAACGAAGTCAGTTTCGCAGTTTACTTCAATCATTGCACCGACATTGCCTTCAATATATGAACCTACCAAACCTTCAGCAGCAATTCTGCCCATTTTCTTTTCAGCGGAAGCAATACCTTTTTGACGAAGGAATTCCATTGCTTTTTCCATATCACCGTTGTTTTCAACAAGAGCTTTTTTTGCATCAAGAATACCTGCACCGGTTTTTTCTCTGAGTTCTTTTACCATAGCAGCAGTTATTGTCATAATAGTTATCCTCTCTGTTTGTTTTAATAAACTTTAGATGTCTACCCAAAACTTAATCGGGGTGTGAACAATCTCAAAAATACTTACTTTCTGTCCGGAAAGATATTAAATTTAAAAAAAGCAGGCAGGAGTTTTCCAACCTGCTTTTTAATTAACAATTATGCTTCAGCCGGAGCTTCTTCAGCTTTAGCTTCTTCTGTAACGCCTGCATCTTCTGCTTTAATAGTTTCTGCTTTAGCGCCTACAGCTTTGTTTTCTCTTAATTGTTTGCCTTCTAAAACAGCATCAGCTAATTTAGCGGCTATCAATCTGATTGAACGAATAGCATCATCGTTACCGGGGATGATGTAATCGATTCCGTCAGGGTTTGCGTTTGTATCAGCAAGACAAATTACAGGAATGTGCAATTTGTTAGCTTCTGCAATAGCAATGTCTTCTTTTTTCTGGTCAACAACAAAGATAATGTCGGGCATACCGCGCATTTCTTTGATACCGCCTAATGTTTTAGACAATTTTTCGAGTTTTTTAGTCATTTGAACAACTTCTTTTTTGGGAAGTTTGTCGATGTGACCGGAATTTACGAAGTCTTCGAGTTCTCTCAATTTATTAACTCTTCCTCTGATAGTTTCAAAGTTAGTTAACAAACCGCCGAGCCATCTTCTGTTGATATAATACATTCCGCATCTTTGTGCTTCCTGTGCAACAACTTCTGTAGCTTGTTTTTTAGTACCTACGAAAAGAACGTTTTTGCCTCTTGCTGCAAATTCTTTAACGATTTCGTAAGCTTCATCCAATTTATCGGAAGTTTTTCTTAAATCTATTACATAGATTCCGTTTCTTGCACCGTAAATATACGGTTTCATTTTGGGGTTCCATCTTTGTGTCTGGTGACCGAAGTGTACTCCGGCTTCGAGTAAATCAATCATTGATGCTACCGGCATCTTTTTCTCCTTTTCTTGCGGACTTTAACTTACTAGGAAGGGTGTTTCGCTTTGAAGACCTGCTTCTTGGCCCCGACTGGTTCCGTCTAAAGTCCAATTACTGTACTACAATAAAAATTATATCCCAAACAAAATATAAGAAAACATGGGCTGTTTATATTGCTTAATAATTCAACACTAAAAATTTTTATTTAATATATAATTAGGAAAAATACCTATTAAATATTTTGAATCATTATACATTTTTAGACAAGGGTCAGGAGTATGGCAGACAAAAAAACAAAGAAAAAAATTAAAGTTGCATTCCCTCATATGGGAAATATTTATATTGCTTGGGGGTCAGCATTAAGAAGACTGGGAATAGAACCTTTTATCCCGCCGTATTCAAGTAAAAGGACTCTTTCTTTAGGTACAAAAAACAGCCCTGAGTCAATTTGTCTGCCTTATAAATTAATTTTGGGCAACTTTATAGAAGCTATCGAGGGCGGTGCAGATTATGTAGCTATGATTTCTTCCCCCGGTATCTGTCGTCTTGGTGAGTATGGAGCGGGTATCCAAAACACTCTTGAGGATATGGGATATCATGCAAATTACATTGAACTCCAACTCTATGACGGAGTAAAAGGTATGTATAAGTTCCTGACGGAATTAAGCGGAGTAAAAAACCCGATAACCATTTTAAGAGCTATTGTTTTTGCTTTTAGAAAAGTGTTTGCCACTGACAGAATGGAAAATTTGCTTTCTTATTACAGAGCAAGAGAAATACATCCTGGTGATGCTGAAAAGGCTTTTAAAAAGGGGATGAAACTTATTTATGAAGCCAACCACTACAAAGAATTAAAAAAAGCGGAAAAACAGGCTTCTGCAGAAATTAAAAAAGTACAAATTGACCCGAAACGAGATGTTTTACATGTCGATTTAACAGGCGAAATTTATCTGGTTCAAGACCCGTTTTCAAACCAGAATATTGAGCGAGAACTCGGGAAAATGGGTGTGCAGACAAGAAGAACCCTCACTGTTTCAAGCTTTTTAAGAGATGCAATCATCCCTAAGATGTTTGTTAAAGGCGAAACACATCTTGAAAGAGCAATAAGACTTGCAAAACCTTACCTTGCAAGAGATATAGGCGGTGACTCATTGGAATGTGTATCTGATATTGTTTATGCAAATGAAAATGGGAAAGACGGTATTATTCACGTAAGCCCGTTCACCTGCATGCCGGAAATTATGTCACAAAACTTTTTTCCTGCTATAAGAGAAAACTGCGAAATTCCTATTTTGCCTCTGATTCTCGATGAACAAACGGGTAAAGCAGGTTATATTACACGTCTAGAGGCATTTGTTGACTTGATGAGAAGACGCAAAAGAAAAAAAGAAATGGAACTTGCGCAGTCGGCAAAATAACAGCACTGCGGTATCATTAAGACAAAATTAAAAACGACAAGGCAGCTAAAATTCGCCTTTGTGTTGTCAGAAAACATTTTTTTACGTAATTTGCAACTACTGCCAAAACCCATTGCTTCGTACGTATTGTGCAGTGACGTAATTTGATAACAAAAATGCACGGTATAACATTATGCAGCAAAATCAACCGGCGTAGAAAAATCTTGAGTCAATGCCGCCTTTGCCAATTTTCAACCTTACCGGCTTCAAACATTTGGGGCATCTGCCGACATACGCCGTACCGTCTTTATTTTTGTAAACCCTGCCGTATACATTGCAGCAGGTAAACATTACGCCCACAAAATTTTTAGTGGAAGGATTATCGTACACACAACACCTCCGTGTAATCAGTTACGATAAAATTATAGCACCTTATTCCGACAACACTTGCGGAATATCCACATCCGGCTTGCCAAGAACTCTAACAAGCTCAAGAACGGATGCTTTCATCTGACATTTTTGAGATGTACCGTTAAAAAAGTCTGTATAAAAACATCCTTCGCACACACAACCTCTTTTATAACATTCCAGAGCCGTATTAGTCCATCTTCTTACAGCTATAGATCTTCCCATATCTCTGCTTCTTAACACTTAAGTTTCCTCCCGAATTTGCCCCTGTCTTTCTCTATCATCTATATTTGCATCCAAACAGGACCATTCCCCAATTTTTAAACCCTTAGTTAATCCGCTCAAAAGCCGAAAAAATAAAGTTCTTTCTTTATTATAAAGACAAAAACCCTTTTTACAAGGCAATTGCGCACAATTGTAACGTTTTGTTTCGAAACTCGTTTTCCTTGAAATGCAGGCATTTCAGACTTTTTAGATACTTGTATTTCAATCTGTGACATGATTTCAGAGCTTTAACAACATGCAAACCATGTCAGCACCCATGTTTTCATGTGTAAGTCTATATGTTAAGAATTGTAAATATTTACAAATATCCATTACCGAATCAGTCGAATTTAACGTAATTTAACATATTTGAATCGGTCTGAAAAATAGTCTATATTTTTAATATAGGTGAATAGTATGTATACGAATTTGCCGTTAGAAAAATACAATAAAAAATCTAATATATAAAATACACAAAGGGGATAAATTGGAAAACAATTATTTTAAGCTGTTTTTAGACGATTTGACAAAGTTGTGGAATGGCTTAGATACGGGACAAAAATTTGGAATAGTCGTACTCAGTGCGGCAACACTGATAATTTCAGGATTTTTTATTATGAAATCCATGGAACCGAACTGGTCGGTACTTTATTCTGATTTATCACCGCAGGACGCTGCTGCAGTGTCTGAAAGTTTGAAAAAAAGCGGATACGCCTACAAACTATCTCAGGACAAAAAATCAGTTCTTGTTCCTCAAGAACTGCAAGACGAGTTGAGAATCTACGTTGCAGAAAACGATTTGATACAGGATTCGTCACCGGGGTTTGAATTGTTGGATGACATGCAGCTCGGTTCAACCGATTTTAAAAACAAACTTACAAAACAAAGAATTTATCAGGGCGAATTAACCCGTTCAATCGAAAAAATGAGCGGAGTAAGAAAAGCAAGAGTCCAGATTGCAGACCCGGAACGTTCTGTATTTCAAGAAAGAGATGAAGTCCCGACAGCATCGGTTATGCTCATCTTAGAGCCGGGGTATAAACTGAAAACATCCCAAATAAAAGCTATAAAAAATCTTGTTGCTTATGCAATTCCGAGATTAACACCGGAAAAAGTATTTTTAACAGACCAATCCGGCAACAACCTTTCTGATGATATAGAAAAAAATTCAAATGATATAGAAACCTACAAAACAAATTTTGAAAATCAGACCGCAAAAAAAATTCAAAGCGTTCTGGATAAAATTGTAGGTGCGGATAACGCTTCCGTTCAGGTAAGTGCTGATATTGATTTTAACTCAACACGTTCCACAATAGAAAGTTATCTGCCGGTCGGTGATTCTCAACAGGGTGTGTTAACATCAACCCAAACAGAATCAGAAAATTACGAAAATCCGTATCCCAACACAACCGGAGCAATGACAGGTACAAACAATCCTCCTGCTGTTAACCCGCAAAACACAACCCAGCCTAGAAATCTTAATTACCAGAAACAAAAAACAGCTTCCACATACAGTGTATCAAAAGAAATTAAACAGATTGTTTATGCTCCCGGTACGGTAAAAAGAATGACAATCGCAGTTGCTGTAAATAAGATACTTACTTCAGAAGAAAAAAACGAACTTGAAAAACTCATTGCTTCGGCAAGCGGCGCCGACACAACAAGAGGGGATGTAATCAACGTAACAAGCCTTGAGTTTTCTGCTAAAGACGCTGACAAAGCAGCAGAAACTGCAGAAGCCAAAGCAATACAAAAAGAAAGAACTCAGGAAATCGTTATCAACAAACTCATTCCTATGTTTGTTATACTTGTTCTCGGTCTTGTTGCATTGTTTATATTCCGTTCATTGTTCGGAAAATCTGATGAAAACATTGATGACTTTGAATCACGCTATCAGGAACAACAACAGGCTATTACAGATAACCTGATTGACAAATTTGAGGTTGAGGCATTGCCGCAAATCGAAGCAAGATTGAATCCCGAGCTGGACAAACTTCGTAACGATTTGACCGACACAATTATGTCAGACCCGTCTGAAGCAGCAAAACTACTTATTTCATACATTAAGGATTAATTAAACAATGGTAAGTGAATTAACATACGAATCCATGACACAAAGGCAAAAAGTCGCAGCATTATTGATTGCGCTTGGCCCGAATACGGCTTCAGAAGTGTTAAAGCATATAAAAGATGATGATATACTTGAACAAATCACTTTCGATATCGCAAGTTTAAATAAAGTACCGACTGAAATTTTAAACCGCGTTCTGGAAGAATTTCACTCTTTGTTTCTCGCCAGCGACTACCTTTCATCAGGCGGTACACAATACGCAAGAACAATTTTAGAAAAGGCATACGGCGCTGATCAGGCGCAGCAAATGCTGGGCAGACTGGTTAATCTTTTGACAACTAACCCGTTTCAATTTTTTAACGATGCAGACCCGTCACAGCTGGCTACATCGTTTCAAAACGAAAACCCGCAATTGACTGCACTTATTCTTGCTTATTTAAAACCGGAAAGCTCGGCCAAAGTTTTAAACAGCCTTCCGCCTGACGTTCAGGCGCAGGTAGCGTTTAAAATTGCAGATATGAGTTCAACAAACCCTGAAATTATTTCGGAAATTGAAAAAATTGTAGAAAGCAAATTCTCCTCTGTTGTGGCCCAAGACTTTTCTAAAGCAGGCGGTGTCGGTGCTCTTGCCAACATCTTGAACCGCTCTGACCGTGCAACAGAAAAGAACGTACTGGAATATCTTGAAGTTAAAAACCTTGAACTCGCTGAAGGTGTAAGAGAGTTGATGTTCGTATTTGAAGATATTATTCAGCTTAAGGATAACGCTATTCAAAGAATCATCAGAGAGGTCGACACAAGAGACCTTGCTATATCACTTAAAGGTGTTCGTGAAGAATTAAAAGAAAAAATATACAGCAATATGTCAGAACGTGCTCAGGCAATGTTAAAAGAAGAACTCGAATACATGGGCCCGGTAAGAGCAAAAGAAGTTCAGGAAAAACAAACAAAAATTGTCGGTATTATCCGTGCTCTGGAATCTGCCGGTGAAATCATCATAACAAGAGATTCAGCTGAGGACGAATACATTGAGTAGAATCAAAAGCGAAAATGTAAACTTCGGCAATTCATTTGTACTAAGCTCCGAAGGGAAAAAAATATTAAATAAAGAAATCACGGATGCACAGCTTATTGCGGATTCTATAATCGCAGAAGCCAAAAAGCGTGCTCAGGAATTAATCAATCAAACAAACCAGCAATGCAGTGCTAAAATTGCACAGGCAACAACAGAAGCGGAGAATTCGAGAGAACAGGTCACGGCAGACGCAAGACGTCAGGGTTATGAAGAAGGCTACGCTGACGGACAGCAAAAGATTACACAAGAGCTGCAAGACATAATCGAAAACGTCAATAACTTTGCCAAATGTGAATTCGATATAAAGCACAGAATAATTAAATCTTTGCATACTGATATTCTTGATCTTGTTTTGAATATTTCCGAAAAAATATGCAAAAAACAGCTGATGCTGGACAATAAAACTCTTGAAAATGTTGTAGAAAACGCAATTTCACAGCTAAAAGAAAAAGAAAATGTCACAATCATTGTCAATCCGCAGATGGCGGAAAAGATTTATGCAATCTCGGACGGAATTAAAGAAAAAATTCATACATTAGAATCCGTAAAAATCATTGAGGACAATTCAATTTCACCTGACGGAACAATTGTAGAATCCGTAGGTTCAAGAGTAGACGCCAGAGTAAGCGCCCAGATTGAACAGCTTTCACAAAAACTCTTTGAAGAACTAAATTCAACCAACGAGCGTGAACTTGCCAAAGAACTTGATAATATTGACGAAAACATAAATGATAAACCTGACTCGATATAAAAACATAATTAACAGGACAAACACACTGCAAGAGGTCGGAAAGGTCATACAAATTATCGGACTGATAATAGAAGCCGACGGCCCTCAAGCCAGTATTGGCGACCTGTGTTATATTTATAACAAACTGGATGCACAACCCATCTGGGCGGAAGTTGTAGGTTTTAAAACAGGTAAAATCCTGCTTATGCCTCTGGGTTCAATGGACGGACTTATGCCCGGAGCCGTAGTAATCAACACGGGCGGGTCAATGAAAATAAAAGTAGGACCGCAGCTTTTAGGCAGAGTTTTAGACGGACTCGGCAGACCGATTGACAACCTCGGAGAAATTAACTCACAGTCATTGTATTCAACACAGGCGGATATCATTAACCCGCTGGCAAGACAGTTAATCAGAACACCGCTCTCTTTAGGTATACGCTCTATAGACGGATTTATTACGGCTGGCAAAGGGCAAAGGCTGGGTATATTTGCGGGTTCAGGGGTCGGCAAAAGTACAACTCTTGCTATGATGGCAAAAAACACAAACGCAGACCTCAACGTTATTGCACTTATTGGCGAACGCGGACGTGAAGTAAGAGAGTTTATAGAAACAACACTCGGCCCCGAAGGAATGAAACGTTCGGTAGTTGTTGTAGCCACATCGGAACAGCCATCACTTGTTAAGATAAAAGCGGGTTTTGTTGCCACGGCAATTGCTGAATATTTCAGAGATCAGGGCAAAGATGTTTTGTTCATGCTCGACAGTGTAACCCGTATCGCTATGGCGCAAAGGGAAGTCGGGCTTGCTGTAGGAGAACCGCCCGCAACCAGAGGTTACACACCTTCTGTTTTTGCACTTATGCCCAAACTGCTTGAAAGAGCGGGCAGCAACGAATACGGTACCATCACAGGGTTATATACGGTGCTTGTTGAAGGTGATGATTTTAACGAGCCTATCTCTGATACGGCGAGAAGTATCCTTGACGGACACATTATGCTTTCAAGAGAACTTGCTCACAAAAACCACTATCCCGCAGTAGACGTGCTGCAAAGCGTCAGCCGTGTAATGAAAGAGGTTACGGAAAAAGACCACACAACTGCAGCAGGAAAAATAAGGACACTGCTTGCGGCATACAAAAAGAATGAAGATTTAATAAACATCGGAGCGTATGTTAACGGAGCAGACCCCGTAACAGATCAGGCAATAAAGCTTATGCCCAAAATTAACGCATTTTTACAGCAAAAAGTGGATGAAGCTTCCCCCTATGAAGATACAGTTAACAAGCTTATTGCACTTGGCAATCAGGTGAACGGACTTTAACAGGCACAACCCGGTGCCCTTATGAAGGGCGCTCTATCTGCCCTTCACTTTATTCACTACATCCGTCCGTTCACTATTTACTGATATCTGTTTATTTTGGGAAACTTGATGCTTTTTCGTGAAGCCATTTTGCACGCTTCGCCTAAATTTGTCTTGCTCAGCGGCAAAAGAAGGCAAATCCGCAAAAAAAAAACGGCTTAATCAAAGTTGATCAAGCCGTTGGAATGAAAATTTCTTTTGCATTCCTCGCCATTGTGTGGATTTTGTGAAGTGTGTAGTGTGAAGTGAAGTGTGAAGTAAATTAAGTAAGTAGTAAATTAAATCTTTTTTATTTTTTCTTTCTCTAATATTTGATTAATATCTCTAATATGTTTATGTGGTGGTTTAACCGATGTGGTCTGCTTTTCTGTCTCTTTATATCTCTCGTACTTATATAAACAATTTTTTTTATAAAAAATTGCCATATTAAAGTGATAAAAAGTATATATCTGTAACATTTCTTAATAAATTGGTTTGACTTTATATTTAATAAAAACTAAAAAGGCGGGATTTACCCGCCTTTTGACAATATGAACAAAATTAATTATTCGTTGATGTCTTTTACACTCAATGCGATTCTGTGTTCTTGAGGAGTGAATTTTTTGATAAGAACTTTGATTTCTTCACCGTTTTTGTAAACATCGAACGGATTAACATCAGAGTCTTTCATTTCAGCAACCGGCAGTAATGCTTCAACGCCGGGGAATATATTGATAAATGCGCCGAAGGAGGTAACTTTGTTAACTGTACCTGTGATAACTTCGCCTTCTTTAAATTTATCTTCGATTTCTTCCCAAGGATTGTCACCGATTCTCTTCAAGCTTAAGCTGATTCTCTTAAGGTCTTCGTCGATTTTTAATACTTTAACTTCGAGTTTTTGACCGAGTGTCAAAACATCTGACGGATGTTTAATTCTCTGCCATGAAATTTCAGAGATAGGAAGCAAACCATCAACGCCGTTGATATCAATGAATGCACCGAAATCAGCTATTCTTACAACTTCGCCTTCTACAATCTGGTCAACTGCGAGGTTAGAAATAACTTCATCAACGAGTTGTTCTCTCTGTTCAGCAAGAGCCTGTCTTTGAGAGAGGATGAGTTTGTTTCTTTTTGCATCAGCTTCAAGAACTTTGGCTTCGATTTCTTGATTCATAAGACCGTCAAACGGCATACCTGTTCTTAATTGAGAAGCAGGAATGAAACCTCTTAAATCCTGAACTTCAACAATTACGCCGCCTTTAACAAGAGAAACGACCTTAGCCATAACTGTTTCTCCGGAGATTTTAGCATTTTGAAGAATCTGCCATGCTTGAGCGCAAGCAACTCTTTTAAGAGAAAGAAGCATACCGCTTTTTTCATCTTCATCTTCTTTTAAAATATAAAACTCTTTGCAGTCGCCGATATTAAGTTCATCAACCATAGAAGTCGGGATTTCTCTGATAGGAAGAAAACCTTCAGATTTAGCACCTATATCAACAAGGTAGCCGTCGTTTTCTTTTTTTACAATCTGGCCTCTTACAACGTCAGCAACGCTGAGTTTTGAGGTGAAAGATTCTTCTAATAATTTTTCAAATTCATCTAATTGAGCTGTTGTCATTTTTTATTTTTCCTTTCTTTAGTATTGATTTAATTTTTTTATTACGTTGTCTATGATGGCATCAGGTGTAGAAGCACCGGCTGTAACGCCGATATTTTGAGCTTTTTTTATAAGCTCTTCATAATCCCTGAGCTCATCTACGGTTTCAATATGTATAGTCGGGGTGATTCCCGTTAAAATTTCTGCAAGGTGTGTTGTGTTAGCACTTTTTTTACTGCCGACCACAACCATTAAGTCAGATTCCTGCGCAAGGTTTCTAGCTTCTGACTGACGAAGCGATGTCGAAGCACAAATCGTATTGAAAACCTTTAGCTCTTTTGCCAGAGGTATCAGATAATCCACAATGGATTTCAAATTTTCAATACGCTGTGTTGTCTGCACAACAACACCGATTTTTTTATGGTCTTTTAACTCTTTTTCAAAATCTTTAAGAGCCTGTACATCCGGCGCAACTATAATTTTATCGCCGAATATTTGAGCATTGGCTTTGATTGCACAGACCTCGGGGTGTTCCGGCTTGCCCACTATAACCAGCATAAAGCCCTCTTCAACGAGCTGTATTGCTTTTTGCTGAACCTTTTTCACATCCGGACAGGTCAAATCCACAGTTTCGTACCCCTTTTGTTTTATATCATCAAAAACAGCCGGAGAAGCGCCGTGGCTGCGCACAATACATATTCCCGTACCGTCATCGGGAAGCGAGTCAACCGTATGTATACCGAGTTCGGACAGTTCATTGATAACATGCGAATTGTGAATCAATTCGCCAAGAACAAAAATTTCTTTATCCTTATTTTCGGCTTTAAGTTTTTTGGTTGTTAAGACGGCTCTTTTTACGCCATAACAAAAACCTGCATGTTTTGCGAGTTTTATATTTTTTTTCAAACGTTAATACGTCCATTCTTTAAGACTCACCGCAAAATACGGTGGTAAATTGTTTATATCATGAACATTTTTTTTATACAAGGCATACACCTGTAGTGTTTAACAGTTGATTGCCGCAAACATCAGGCAGTCTGTATAAATTCGGACAGATTTACCCGAAAGATAAAAAGTTTAGTTTTAACTTGCCCACGCCCCATGCCTGCAAAAAACATGCGGTGATATGTTAACGACAAACTAAGGTTTATCCTGTATTTCCGTGCGAAGTCTAATTAGCAGGTGCCAAAATTATAATAAGGTTTCTGCCTTCCATGGAAGGTTTTTTTTCAACATTGATAGGTTCACCTTCAAGGTCAGCAATAAATCTGTTGGCAAGGTCAAAAGCCAGCTCTGTATGCTGCATTTCACGACCTCTTAGCATAATAACAATTTTAACCTTGTCGCCTGCGGCAATGAATTTTTTTATATTTTTAATTCTTACGTTGTAATCATGAACATCTATTTTGTATCTGATTTTAATTTCTTTAATTTCTATGGTATGTTGTTTTTTCTTGGCTTCTTTAGCCTTTTTTTCCATCTCGTATTTATATTTGCCGTAGTTCATGATTTTTGCTACGGGGGGATTTTGGTTTGGTGACACAATTACTAAATCGAGGTCTTTTTCATCGGCAAGTTTCTGGGCTTCTGTTGTAGGTATAACTCCGAAGTTTTCTCCTTCACTGCCTATTAATCTAACTTCTTTACATCTGATGTTCCTGTTAATTAGGGCTGCATCCTTGCTGCCGTTTGAAAAATCTCTGCTAATAATTGTTCTCCTTTATTGTACTGTTTTTAATTATTGTAATGTGCTGAATATACATATGTCAAGCGGATTTTTACGGGCACGCCGTGTCGTAAGACCCAGTGCCCAAGTGAAGGGCTTACGTTTCAGGAAGCCCGAAACGTAAAAATCCAAGACAGCGGATTTTTACGGGCACGCCGTGTCGTAAGACCCAGTGCCCAAGTGAAGGGCTTACGTTTCAGGAAGCCCGAAACGTAAAAATCCAAGACAGCGGATTTTGACGGGCGCGTATCGAAGAGAGCGCCCATGTGAAGGGCGGACGTTACTCCGCCCGAAACGTAAAAATCCAAGACCGCGGATTTGCCTTCTTTTGCCGCTGAGCAAGGCAAATTCTGGCGAAGCGTGCAAAATGGTTTCACGAAACAATCGCTAAGCCCTGTAAAACACACAATAGTCCGTAAATAGTGAACGGACGAAGCACAGTTAGGAAAGCGATGACAGAAGTGAGCAAAAGCAAAGCGCAGTGAACGACGGTACTAAACGATAAGCAAATCCGTAAAAAAAGGAGCAGCTCATAAGCCGGGTTCTGTTTTTAGATAATCATCTGTCTGGGATTGCAGTTGCCTGCAAGCTCAAGCGGTTTGTCAAAAGACGGCGGGTCACCTTAACCTTTTTGTCAACCTTGCACCCGACCGGGGTTTACCTGGCCAAGACCTCTCAGCCTTGCCGGTGAGCTCTTACCTCGCCGTTGCACCATCGCCTGTATTCGCTGATAAATCAGGAACCATCGGCAGTCTTCATTTCTGTGGCACTGTCCTCACGGTCGCCCGCACCTGACGTTATCAGGCGGTCTGCCCTTGGGTGCCCGGACTTTCCTCACGGAGTATTCCATCCGCGCGATTATCCGGCTGCTCCTGATTTAAAATTTAACATAATAAATCAGCTTTTTAAAGGGGAGCTAGTACATTGTGTCTAATTTAAATTAAGTAGTTCAAATTTGAAAAATAATACTAATAAATTATTTTTAAATAAAGCTCAAATGCCTGTCACTGTAAGCAAAAACACCTATTTATAGGCCATGTGGTCTAAATCTTTTAGAATATACGCTTATGACTTTATTTCAATCTTATAGCCGATGAGAGTCTACTGCATTTAGGGGTAATATACCATGTGTAAATAATACGATTATACGATTATCAATTTTTATTAAAAATAAAAATCTTGGGGGGAGTAGATGAGAAGAGGGATTGAATTCAAGAAGAAAGCCAGAATCATCATAGTGGATGACAACTATGAACATTTGTCAGGAATCAAAGAGTTGATTGAAATTGAAAGCGATTTTGATGTTGTGGCAACAGCAACAAGCGCAAGTGTTGCAATCAGTCTTATTAAGAAGTATCGTCCTGAAATCGTTTTGATGGATATCAACATGCCTGAAAAAGACGGTCTGACTGCAATAGCAGAGATTGAAAAACTTGAATTGGGAGTGCGTATTATCGCTTTGACAGGTTACGATGATCCTGATTTAATCTTCAGAGCTATGAAAATTGGTGCTAAAGGCTATATCTTAAAAACAATGGCATCTGCTCAACTCATCTATGCAATAGACGAAGTTGCAGCGGGCAAGATTTATCTTCCTGCAACTTTGTCCTCAAGATTTTTCGAATATTTTCAACGTTCCTTCAAAGAAGAAACAGAAGAAGTAGAGGACGAAGAAAACCTCTTGAACTATCTTACGCAAAGAGAAGAAGAGGTACTTGACCTGTTAACGCAGGGCATAACATACAAAGGCGTGGCAAAAAAACTGTTTATTTCTGAAACAACAGTAAAAACACACGTCAACAACATCTTTCAAAAATTGCAGGTCAATGACAGAACACAGGCTGTTTTGTACGCATTGAACAACGGATTTTTGAACAAAAGAAAAGTCAAAATCGCTATATAGCAGATTTTGTGCGGCTGTGGAGTCGAGTCTGTGAAACAGACGAGCGAACAGCCATGTGAGCAAGGTTAATGAAGAGAAGAATTTTTAGAATAAAAATTCGAAACGAAATGCTTAACCTTGTGAACGTCAATAATCCAAGAGCGGATTTGCGGACGGACGGAGCGAACGAAGCGAGCGAGTCCGGTGAGCAAGGACTCCGTGCGAAAGGTGCCAGTGGCACGTTTCGGATGGAGGCAAGCTAAGTCAGAAGCGAAGCTTCTGCGTGCTGTATAGAAATTAAAAAGCAAAGCGGAGCGAACAAAACGAATCCAAAAAGCAAGGGACAATCAAACAAGTCCCGCATTTAAATAATGGTATGATTAATGAGCGGAGCAAACTTTAGACAAAAAAATCTTTTAAAAGAT
The DNA here is from genome assembly GCA_944322935.1 of Candidatus Gastranaerophilales bacterium. Lineage (GTDB taxonomy): Bacteria > Cyanobacteriota > Vampirovibrionia > Gastranaerophilales > Gastranaerophilaceae > Limenecus. Next base: position 57,765 of record CALUQO010000008.1, read on the forward strand.
TTAATTTATCTGGGGCAAACAAAACCCGTAACGAAACAAACCGTTAAAGGTTTGTTTCGCTTTGCGCTTGAACCGCTTTTGGAAGCCCAAACCCAAAAAGCCGTTGTTCTTATTAGGGTTTTTGATACAAAAGAGCTTGACGGTGTTTTAAAAAGACTTGAGTTTACAAATGCCGAAGTTTACTCCTTTGACGATGTAACAAACGGAGAAAATCTTACAAAAGACGATATCTGGGGTCAGACGGAATTTCTTGTGTTGCTTTCACCCAGATATTCTGCCTGTATTTTGTGGGATTATTCCACAGAACCCGTAAAAGACACCTCTTGCCTGTATTATCTGCTTAACTCAAAAGAGGTTAACAACGTAATACGTATTATCTCTCAAAATTCCAAAATCGATTTAATGAGATATACACAGGAATACACTCCGGAGCGCAGAGGCAACGAGCTTTTAAATCAGGCTGTGCATAAATTTATCAACTTTGCCGATTCCTTTGTGGAAGAAGCTGCACTTACACAGGCAGAAGCAGGGCTGCTCGGAGAAAGCGATGATATTGTAAAAAAATATGAGTACATTTCAACAAAAACTAAAGTAATCTCACACGACATAAAAAATCACCTTTCAATTATTGATTTGTATTCAAAAATAATCGAAAAAAGACTTGAAATGGTCAAAAATGCAGAGCTGCACGATTCCATTACAAATGCCGTATCAAGCATTAAAAAATCAAAAGATGCCATTGGAGTACTCTTAACCGAGCTTAGAACAATTCAGAGTGCTAAGCTGGAAACCCATAATTTTTCTAAAATTTTGCAAAATGCAATTGAACTTGTTAACGCAAAAGCCCAGCAGCATGAAGTCAGATTTGAGGTATCAAACAGCTATGACGGCAATATTCTGGCTGACGAAAACAAACTGCTTAACGTAATGATAAACCTTTTCTACAACGCTATTGATGCGGTAGATAAAAATGGTGTTATTAAAGTTAAAACAGAAATCACCGAAGATAATATGCTTAAAATTCTTATCTCCGACAATGGCTGCGGCATAGAAAAAGACAACCGTGAAAAAGTTTTTGAAGAAGGCTACACATCCAAAGTTACGGGCAGCGGACTCGGTTTATATATATCAAAAGAAGCAATGCAGGAACAATACGGCGATTTAAAACTTGTAAGTTCTAATAAAAAAGGTACTACCTTTGAAATATCAATACCAAAACTTTAAAAAAACAGAGAGGAGGTAAAAATTGGATTTGTTTAATGTAAGAGCCATTGAAGTATCAAAACTTGCAATGGACGGACTTGTTAAAAGACAAACAGCTATTGCCTCTAATACAGCTAACGCAATGACACCCGAATATCAGAGAAAACAGGTTGCATTCGAAGACCAGTTAAGAGAAATCATTGCAAAAGACGATGTAAGACGTGACTTAAGACAAATAAACAGTCAGGCATACAAAAATGAAACTTATAAAACAGGCTATGCCCCGTCGACAAATCCTGTGCAAAATATAGCACAAAGACTTCCTCAGGAGCAGTTTATGTATATCCAGCAAACACAATCCGACTTAAACAACTACGCTCCTGAGGTAATAAGAGATACAAGCTGGATTGACTACGGAAACGGAAACAACGTAAACGTGGAAGAAGAAATGATGGACATGGCCAAAGCAGGTGCCCAGTACAATGTTCTCGCTACTTTGGAGGGACGTTTTATGTCAAACCTGCTTGATGTAGTAAGAGGCGGAGGGAATTCATAATAGATGAGTTTTAGTGCATTCGACATTTCAGGCAGCGGCATGTACGCCCAGAGAACAATGATGGACAACATCGCCAGCAACATTGCCAACGTTAACACAACAAGAAACCCTGATGGTACACCGGGGGTTTATATCAAAAAGAACGTAAGCTTCAAAGCAATATACGCGGACAGACTGGGCTCGCACGCTCCGGCATTTCCTGACGGACAGCACGAGGTATTTTTCAGCCCCACAAACAACACCATGATGTTAAAAGGCGGCATATCCTATGACGACAGAACAATATCTCAAGGGGTTGAAGTAGCAGAAATAACACCGGCAAATGACCCGTATAAAACAATTTTTGACCCGTCAAACCCCGAAGCTGACGCTGACGGATTTGTTACCTTGCCAAACATAAATGTTGTGGAAGAAATGGTAAACATGGTATCAGCCTCCCGAGCTTACGAAGCTAACGTTACCACAGCAGAAACCACCAAAGGCATGATTAATGCCGCATTAAGAATCTAATCATCGTTGAACCGGAATTTTGGAAATCCCGAAGATTCCGGCAAAAATAAAAAAACAGGAGTATAAAAATTGCAATTTAACCAGATAGCAAACAATTCCATACAAAATTACAACAAAATCTTCAGCCAGAATATGGAAGCTTTCAACATAACTTCCGACAAAAACGGCATGACCGCTTTTGATAATATTTTGAACGGAAAAATGCAGGAGATGAGCAATATTCCTCAAGGACCGATTATAAACACAGGCATTCAAATGAATGTAGGACTCGAGAATATGGGTATTTCTCCGATTGAAAGATTGGATAACGTTGCCCAACCTCAAGAAAGCTCAATGGACACAAACAAAAAACGTTCAAACTCTCCTGTTGAAAATATGGCAAACGACATAGGCAACGCTTTTTCTAAAAGTTTAAATGACGTAAACGCTTCTCAAAATGCAGCTTACGAAGCAGCAGAAACCTTTGCCTCAGGCGGAGATATCAGTGTTCACGAAGTAATGCTGGCATCTCAAAAAGCAAACCTGACAATGCAAATGGCACTGCAAATGAGAAACAGGCTCATTAACGCATACAATGAAATCTACAATGTACGTGTTTAGCAGATTTTGTATGGTCTATACCCATTAATACGATAACGCTAAACTATTCACTGTCAGAAGTATCTTCTTCCGGTTTAGTTTCCTGTGCATCTGCAAATGGCGTTTCTTTATACATTTTTATGCGGGAAATTCTTCTGCCGTCCATTTCCAAAATGGTGTATGTAATATTTTTATCTTCTATAACATCGTTTAATTCCGGTTCTCTGCCTAAAAGACCGAATACATAACCGCCTATGGTTTGGAAATCTTCTGCGGGAATGTCCAAATCAAAGCGTTCATTTATGTCATCAATATCCATTTTGCATGAAACATTTAATGTGTTATCGTCTATTTTTACAACTTCCGGAGTTTCCACCTTATCAAATTCATCGTAAATTTCTCCGACGATTTCTTCTAAAATGTCTTCAATTGTAACAATACCGGCAACACCGCCGTGCTCATCCACAACAGCCGCCATCTGATTTTTTGATGAAGTAAAATCACTTAACAAATCAGATATAAATTTGTTTTCAGGTACAATTAACAATTCTCTTGCAAGCAATTCTATGGAAAAATTATCATCAACATGATTGTTTTTTATGACCTTCAACACATCTTTTGCGTTAATGATACCGATTATGTTATCCACATTATCTCTGTATACGGGAATGCGGGTATGCCCGGAATTGATAATTAAATCAGCGAGTTCGTTTATGTTTTGTTCAACACTTATCATAAAGATTTCCGTTCTGGGAATCATGATTTCTTTAACAACGGTATTGGCAAAACCATAGAAGTTAGAAAGCATCTGGGCCTCGTGGCTGTCGATTGTTTCTAATTTTTCGCCTTCTTTAATCAGTTTGTCGAATTTTTCTTCCCAGTTGTCCTCGGCATCATGCGCCTGCAATTCTATTGTTATATGTGCAATATTTTTGATAACTTTTCTGATTTTTCGCTCAAGCATATCCGCAATATCATCGGCATCTTTCATTTGTGTTTCGGGGTCAACTTCTATTGTCATGTTGATGATTACACCCGAAGAGCCCAAATCTATTGTTTTTAATTCAATAACATCGGTTACGCCATGTATTGTTGCGGCAACCTGTCTTATTTTTTCTTCAACTTTAGGTTCTGCCGATTGAACAGTCAAACTGCTTACATTATTTTTTAACAAATAAATTGCAAGGAAAAACAAAATAGTACCGATGATAATAGATGCAATAGCATCAGGTACATATGCAAGTGCCGGCGGCATTACAAACTTTGCAAGAGTCAATGCTATAAAAGCAACTATAACACCTGTCAAAGCGGCAGTATCTTCATACCACACGAACTTTGTTGTCGGGCTTTTGATTTTGCCTATGTATTTTATTGAAATAAAGAATTCTTTGATTATATTTTTTTCTTCAATACCCACTTCATGCAAAACAGCCTTAGATGCACTGACTACAGCCCAGGCTTCAAAACATATACTGCAAATAAGCGCAGCAGCAATATACGGATAATTTCTTAAGAGTTCTGCAGCTTCTTCGGCGTGAACAAGTTTTTCAAACCCGTGATACAGAGCAACAAAAGTACCGCCGAGCATTAAGATAGAAGCAAACATAGCCCAGACATTGGCTTCCAGCCCGTAGCCGAACGGATGCACATTGTCAGCAGGCCTTGCTCCTCTTTTTATTCCGACAAGCAGACATATACTGTTGAAGGAATCCACACCGGAGTGTATTGCCTCCGCCAACATTGCGGAACTTGATGAAAACAAAAAGCAAATAAACTTAACAAGTGCTATACCCAAATTAGCTATCAGGGCTTTTATTACAGCCATAAATTTTGAGTTTTCCGCATCCTCGTGTGATATGTTGTTTTCAATTTTTAATGAAATTGTTTCTTTATTATCCTGTAAATTTTCCGTGTTATTAGCAGATTCAATATTTTTACTGTCTGATGACATCTTATATCCTTATTATTTTTAACAGTATATATAATACCGAGAATCTTTGGTATATGCAATATGTTTAAGTTTTTAGTAATTGTTATGAATTGTAAAATATAAATGTTTTTAATAGCAAAATTTGTTTTGTTTGCCGGTTTAATAGTTGTATTATTGAACATAGATGCTTATATATCAAAAGGGATTTATATGGAAATTACCGCGATTAACTCATTATCACCGTCAATGAAAGGAAATTTGGTTGCCGCAACAAAAGCTAAAATGGAGGCCGAGGCGGCATTAAATGTAAAAAATACTGTTGATAAAAAAGAATTTGCATCCGTACAAACACAACAGCCCGATAATGAAAAAACATCAAAATCTAATACGGATGTTCAACAATCGCCGATAAAAAATAATAAAGCTTCTAAAAATTTTAAAAAAGCACTTCCCTATGCAGCCGGTGTCGTTGTGCTGGCAGGTTTGGGTTTTTATTTGTTAAATGGCAGGGGCAAAAATGTTGTTGACAAAAATTTAAAAGAAAAAGCTAAAGAGGAACTTAAAGAAGAGTTAAAAGAAATAGGCGAAGAAATAAGAGAAGAATTTATAGAAAATAAAAATGATATACTGCAGGCAGCGCGTAAAAAACCGTTGCTGCTGGAAAATAAGAAAAATCCGTTTAATATTTCCGCAAAAATACTTCCACAGAATAGAAAAGAAACAATAGAAAATATGCGATTTAATATTCCGGAGGAAAAACTTCGTGTTGTTACGCCGGAAAATAAACCTAAAAAAACTGAAGCAAAACAAACGCTACGGGTCGAGGCTGATAAAATTACTCAGAGATTGGCCTTGCCTGCCCCAAAAGAAGAGTATATCTGTATCGGATTTTCAAACGGCCAACCTGTTTACGTAAAAAAATCTGAGGTTGTAAGCGCTGCTATTACTCCGGCCATAGACGGATATAAAGAGATTAAAAATAAAATAAACCCTTTAAATGACGAAATCATTGCCAAAATAATTAAAAACAAAAATGAAAAGTCTGATGAAATTAACAGAATCATTGCAGAAAACACAAAAGACGGACATATAGATTTTAATATAATGAAAAAAGTTGCCCGTGATTTTTCAACGGACGAGGCCGGCAGAGGTGCGGACAGATTCCATCAGGCAGCGGAAATTCTTGAACAATCTTATATCAGAGAGTACATAAAACCCGACGGTTTTGAGAAAAAAGGATTATATAACCTGTTTGATACCATGAAATCCGACACGGAGCTAATGTCAATTTACGGTCAAATGCCGCTTGAAGAAGCCGTAAACAGAATTAACTATTTGCGCTACAATGACCTTTTAAAATGCAACGCGGCTAATGACATGACTAAAGAAACATTTTTTAACAAAATGTTTGACAGACTGATAGAAAAACGCCAATTTAAAAAATATAATGATACCTTTAAAATTGACGGAAACTTTAACGATATAATGCAAATTAATCAGGGACTAAGAAAAAATACGGAACAGATTATTAACCAAGAAATCCTCTCTAAAGCCAAGGGAACACCTCTTGAAAGGTTAACACAAATTGCACAAAATGAACCGGATGCCCAAAAAGCTGCATATATTATGGAAAAAGCTATTTTAAATGATTTTATGAGCAGACCTGCGGGTAAAAAATTATTTTCGGAATTAGAAAAAGACATTTTAAACAATAAAGTCCTTTTCGATATTTATAAAAAAATGCCTAAAGAACAGGCGTTGCAAAGAGTTAATGTGTTCAGAAGATTCGAAATTCCGCCGCAAATAGCCGGTTCCGATAACGAACATACTTTGGGATTTTTAAAAACGGCTGCGCAAAAGCTTGGTGTAAAAATTTAATTAAAATGTTATAAATTGTAAAAAGTAATTAAATATGATAGCAAAAAGTATTTTGTTTAGTTTTTAAATAGTTGTATTATAAGGTAGGCTCTATTCTATTTTATTAAGAAGGGATTTTATATGGACATCAAAGCAATCAGTACACTTACTTTACCGCAGAACAATTATGTTCCGACACCAAAGGTGCAAACTAATGCACAACCTGCACAATCTCCGGCCGTAAAAAACGCTGATACTTCCAAGCCGGAAACAGCTGCAGCTCAAACACCTCCTGCCAATAAAACTCCTAAAAACTTCAAAAAAGCAATTCCTTATGTTGCCGGTGCCGTTGTTTTAGCGGGTTTGGGTATTTATATTGCCAAAGGTAAAGGTAAAAATCTTTTTAACAAAAAGAACTTAAATGAAATCAAAGACGATGTGGCTGATATCGGGAAAAAGGCTAAAGAGGAGATAAAAGAAGAAATACAAACTTCAACAAAAAAAGTAGAAACCGATGCCGCTGCAGCCGCAAAAACAGAAAC
>CALUQO010000009.1 GCA_944322935.1 Candidatus Gastranaerophilales bacterium
TTGGCTTGCGATTCTTACAAATTGTCCTGCGCAGGTCGCAGGTTCGCAACGGACAAAAAAATATGCCGGGGACAGGATTCGAACCTGCGACCTGATCATTACGAATGACCTGCTCTACCAGCTGAGCTACACCGGCTTATATTCACTATTTAATTGTTCTTGCGGTAGAGCAGGCTCTACCATAATTTTAAAAACGTTCCGCTGCGCTCCACTGGGGGCTACACCGGCTTATATTCACTATTTAATTGCGTTCCGCTGCGCTCCACCGGGGGGCTGCATTGGCTATATTTGAAAGATTATGCTGTGTTCAAAACGAACTACATTGCAAACATCTTTCTTATATAATTAAAATCTAATCATAAACAGATTTCAACCTGTAAAAATTAAGATTTTTTATAACAGCTTCACCGTTTGAAACAAACTTAATCCCTGATGACGCTTTGTCAGGATATATCCTTGCAGTCATGGCAATATTATTAACAAAGACTTCAACGCTGGATCTGTCTACAAAAATTCTAAGTTTTAATAAATTGTTTTCAAGCGGTAATTTTACTTCTCTTTGTCCTTTTAGGGCATGCCCTGATCTGTCTCGGTTGAGCTTTAGCATTTGAGATGCTTTATCATATGTCAAAGTTGTGTCTTGAATTTTTGACTCTCTGAGTTTTATGCTAAAACTTGCCGCATTTGTTAAATCAATTTCTGTTTCTATCTCATAAGCATCGCCCTTCAAGTTAAAAAACTCTTTTTGCCCGTTAATTTTTATATCACTATGCGATATTTGTTCCGCTCTGAGTTGTTTTAATTCTTCAATAGGAGCAACACTAAGCTTGCCGTTAACGATTTTTAACTCTCTTGGCAGGGTCATCATGCCCGACCAGTTTTCAGAGGATTCATGGAGCACGGAATCCGGCATGCCTAACCAACCAATGATAATAGTTCTACCGTCAGGTGCCTTAACTGACTGAGGTGCATAAAAATCAAAACCGTAATCCAACAATGTAAAAGGCCCCTTTTGTTTAAATTTTGCAGTGTTATAGTCCAGCTTGCCGATAAAAGCACCGGAGATGTATTTGTTTAAAAACATATTACCCTGCGGTTTTATACCTGTCGGATTAATTATTAAAACATCATCAGCGCCAATATGTAAAAAGTTAGGGCAATCCCAGCTGCTTCCCATTTCTCCTTTCGAACCTATAGCAGTAATATCAACGAATTCCCAGTTTCTCAAATCGGCACTTTTGAATAAAAGGACTGCACCGTCTTTAGTTTTTTCATATTGTGTACCCATTAAAGCGTAATATTTATCTCCCTGTTTCCACACAAACGGGTCTCTAAAAACTTCTTCCGCAAAAAATGCAGTATCCAAGTATTTGGGCGGATTTTTAATAAGAGGGTTGTTGGCTGATTTGCCGAAATACATTCCGTCTTTGCTTGTAGCCAGACAGGGGACTTCTGTTTTTTGTATTTTGTCATTTACCTTCTTTTCGCTGTAACCGGTATAAAAAACATTTAATAAATTGTTGTCAAAAATTGCACTGCCGGCAAAAACTCCGTCTTTGTCGTATTCTTCGTTAGCCGCAATCGACAGAGGCTGCTTTTTCCAATGAAGTAGGTTGCTGCTTGTCATGTGGGCCCACACCGGTATAATTTTACCGTCAGAAAGTTTAATATCTTGCTCATAAAAAAGATGGAAAGCATTATTAAAGTATACTATTGCATTTGGATGATTCATCGCACCGGCAAATGGGGCAAGATGATACTGCGGATACCATTTTGAAGCTGTCATTTCTTTTTTTAATGAATCTATTGAGCTTTGTGCGTTTTTTAGCGCGGTTCTGTGTGACTCGATATCAGCACACAAAGCTGCATTTTGCAAAGAAAAGACAATAGCCAGAGCTAATACGGGTTTGCAGAGGGATTTCATAATAAAAAACTCCATAATGCATTAATTGGTTTTATATTATCACAAAAACTTAATATTTAACATTTTTATGGCAAAATATGATATCTTTGTGTGTTACATATTTTAGCATCATGATTATCTCATCTAACAAAAAACAAAATTATGTTCCACAATTTAAGGCTCGCAAAATTGCAGTTGCCCGTCCGATTGTTGACGGAATAAAAAAGGAAATAGAGATATATCAAATTTCTGCAAAGGACAAAAAAACTTTTGATAAAATAGTTCAAAACACAAACATTGCGCATCTTTTGCCTTCTAAAATACTAGAGCCAAACTTTATTGTATGGCAGCGTTTGTTGGAGATTACACGCGATTGTATCGGAGAATTTTCGCATCAAAAAATATTTCTTGCCCTTCATGATAACAAACCTTGCGGGGTTCTGCTTGCACAGGCCAACAGAAAAAAGGCCGAGGTAATCACTTTTGTAACATGGCCGACTGCTGTTGAACAAAAAGTGAAAAAAGCAGGAAGTGCCCTTTTCACTGCTCTCTTAAATTTTGCAAATAAAAAGAAAATAAAACAGGTTAACTTAGAGCCTATTGTTAACGGTCCAACTGATGCAGTCGGTTTTTATAAATCTCATGGGATGGATTTTCCTGACAAATATGCATCAAAGATGACAGCATGGAGAAGTAAAATTACGGAAACTGCACAAAAAAAATCTGAAGAACTAAACTATACAGTACTAAAGCACCCGATTAAGGTAAATTTGAATAATCGTATTAATTTTAACGAAAATTAACGGTTAAAATATTCTATCATTATATTAAAAAACTCATCAGTCATTCCCTTGGCATAAGCACGGACATTAGAAGGTTTATGAAAATCTTCTAAAAGATTTTGTTTTCCCTTCATAAAAAAGTAATTAAAATTTGCTTTGCATTCATCAGAATATATATAATATTTGTTTGCACCTAATTGTTTTGCTTCGGAAAGTTTTGTAAATAACTGTGCAAGTTTTGAAAATATACTTAAATTTTCATCTCTTAAAATAAGCGGCCTATCATTTAACCAGAACTCTTGCTTGTATTTCTTCTGATATGGTGAAAAATATTTGTCATAATGGAAATTTATAGTATCTTTTTGATATTTGTTAGGAAATTTTTTCAAAATCTCTCCAAATATTTCTTTATCGTTGACTCCGTTATTATTTAATGTAGTCGTTAAAGACAGGTGGACATATGGCGGCCGTACATACAACGTATTATTGGAAAGTATAGCGTGAGCCTGTTTATTTATATCAACGCCAATACCGGTATTATAAAATCCTTTAAAACTTATATTCATATCTTCCTCATATTGAATTTATAGAGGGAATAAAACATAAAAATAATATTTTTTGCTACATAAATATGAAAATGATATACTGGTCAATAAATAGGGAATAATTTAAGGTGTGTGGCGCAAAAATGATTTATGATTGTTTTACTTTTTTCAATGAACTTGATTTACTGGAGCTAAGGTTAAATATCTTGAATGAAGTTGTGGATAAATTTGTTATTGTTGAAGGCACTAAGACTTTTACAGGCAATGACAAACCATTGAATTTTAAAGAAAACGAAAATAGATACGAAAAATTTAAAGATAAAATTATTTATATTGTTTTTGATGATTACCCTGAAAATGATAATCCGTGGATTTATGAATCTTTACAAAGAAATGCAATTGCCAAAGGTCTGAAAAACTGTAACGACAATGACATTATTTTAATTTCCGATCTTGATGAAATTATTTCGCCGGACGCAATAAAGGAGGGTATAAAAACAATTGATACAGGCACTCCTATTAAAAAATTTGTTCAATACAATATGAACTACTATATGAACGTAATAAAGTGCAATCAGCCATTGTGGTTTCACCCGGAAATGTGTTCTTACAAAAATTTTAAAAACTGTCTTGATAATATTGACTATAACTATAATGAATTTTGCCCTAAAGAAGTGAACAGTGGTACTACTGCAAATAAAATCAGAATGTATGTTGAATGTGATCTTATTCCCCATGGCGGTTGGCATTTTTCATTTCTCGGCGGTGCTGATAAGATTCTTTATAAATACGAAAATTATTCTCATCAGGAATTTAAACCTCAACTTGATTCAATTATGAAAAATATTATCAAAAGTCTGGACAATATAAATACAATAAACACATCTAAAGCATTCAGAGCACTCAAATATAGCATCTTGCCAATTTATTTACAAAACAACCTTGAAAAATATAAAAATTATTTGTCACAAACACCAACAGGCAAGTTATGCTGTTTCTCCGATATCTCAGAGGAGCAATTCAAAAGTATAAAAAATAAATTTTTTAGATATAGTATTCAAAGATTTTTTTCAGCGGGGAAAGCTAGAAAAAGATACAAACGCAGGTATAAATTTTTTAAAGAACAATATAGAATTTTACAAGATTACAAAGGTTAAATTTTCTTAGACTGTTCTTTTGTAAACCTGTATTTTGTAAATAAATTAGAAATTCCAGAAACAAAAAATCCCATAACGCCTATACTGAAAATATATGGTACGCCTGATATTAACACTTTTTGTTTTGCCAGACGTGCAAATTCTTTCTCAACAGCGGTTGAATTTTTCTTTGCCATATTTTGCGCTATCGTTTCAAGTTCTTTAAATGAAGGTGTTTCTAGGTTTTGTCCGATAGTTTCTTTACATTTGCCGGCATTTTGCAGCAATTTTTTAAACCCTTTTTCAAACAATTCAGAACCGGTAATCACATAAAACCCGACAACAGGATAACGGAACAATGTTTCTAAAAAGTTTTGCTTGCCTCTGTCCTTTGCTGCACCAAAATAGCCGGCACCTCCAATGACAACGCATGAAGTAAGCTGCCCTTTGCTTAATACAAGTTTGCCGTTTTCTGAAGCGTAATCAATTGAGCAGTATTTGTTAAAGAAATTTTTAGCCTTTTCGTTGTTCTTAAAGAATTTTGTACCCGGAGCAAGAATTGCCTCACTTATATTTTGTAATGTTTTTGACTTTGCCGCACCTCTTGAAGATAGCACAGCAGCAAGTATAGTTGATAGTCCGAATATTCCGGCTGCTGACTTAATATTTTTTGTAGCACTCTTTTTTACCTTAATTTGTGCTTGTTTGTCCTCTTGTTTGTTTTCAAGATTTGCAATGTTGTTAAAGTCGCCTTTTTGAAATACCTTTAAGGTCATGAGGTTTTTTATGTAGTTAAGTGTAAACTCAGTCAGAGGAATTAACAATGCACTTAGAGCAATGGCTGCTTTGACAGGTAAAACTTTTTTGGAGATTGCATTGTTTTGCTCCATTAACTTTGTTGCTGATTCTGTCACAAGCTTTCTCGTGTCTTTGGAAAGACTGTGTGTGAATATATCTTTGGCTGCTTTTCCGACAAGCATCGGCGCAAAATAAACAAGTCCGCTTTCCGATAACTCTAAAAATGCGTTTTCCGCAAGATCTGCTTTGCTGCGGGCAAAAGTTGCTTTGGGTAAAAGACATGTTGATGTATCTTGAATAAAACGCGATGTGGAGAGTCCTGAGGCTTGCTCATTATGATTTACAAATTTTGCTGCGCTTTTTAACGGTTGAGACAGTGTATTTATTAAATTAATTGACATTTTTGTATTCCTTTAACATTGGCTGACTGTGAAAATATCCTTTGCACAGGCCTTGTTAAACGAAATTAGTCAAGAATAATCAAAACAATAAAAGACTTAAGACCTGTACTATAAATACAGGCGCCACCAACGATTATTCAAATTTATTCGGCTGTAATTTTTCATATTAACAATATAGCGTCAACAATATTATTCGTCAATATGCAGATGTATTGGCTAAATATTAAGAAATATTAATTAAGTATATATACTACACTTTAAAGTGTTTTTTCCTATTATTAGCGGATTTAAGAGATAAAAAGTTGAAAAATTAAAAAAAATTGTATATACTCATAAAAAAAATTCATCAACAACTAGCAAAAAAATTTTTGTTCATGTTTTAAAGCATGAAAGACACGATGAAAACTAAAACAAAAAATAACAAATAGCCGGAGAGTAAATATGACAAACTTCGATAATAAAGTAAACATAAATAATATTCACAAAACTTATACGCCAAGCGCTAAGAAAGAAGAAGCAAAGCCGCAGGCTAAAGTTGAAGAGACTTCGCCTGAAATTATTAATGACGGCACACAGGCTGCTGAATCTTATGGACGTATTCTTGTTCGCAAGGGCAAATTCGATAATGCGCAAATGGTTCAGAGTGTTAAAGATTCAATTGATTTCTTTGTAGAAAATCCTGATTTGGCAGCAGCAAGTGTCAGAGCAGGTGATGATGCCTATGAACTCTTAGAAGCTGCCGGTGTTAAGGATGCATACGAAAAAGCTTGCTGCGGAAGCTGTGATGCTGCTTATTTTAAATAAAAAGTAATTATAAATAGTAAAAGACCGTTGTTGCAATTATAACGGTCTTTTATTATGCAATTTTTTTATTTATTATTTCTATCTTATTTGGGAGCAGTGGAAACTATATTCTGTTAGTTTATTGTAGTGTTAATATATTGTTACAATTAATTTTTTATGCATAAAGTATATACAAAATTGACAAAATGAAGCCTGAAATTCCAAAAAGTATATACTCATCTTTTCTAATTCGTAATATTACTTAATATTTGAAAATTTGTGCGTTTTTTAAAAGGCAATTATTTGTTTTTTATATACTTTATATAGATACAAGAGATAAATAAAATAAAAAACAAACTGGACTAATAGATTCTAATAAACTTAAAACATATAAGGAACGGGAAAAATAGGTATTTAAAACACGAGGCTATACAAAAAGCCTCTTTTTTTTATTCAAAATTTTTAAATAACATGAAAGTAATAATAGTGTAATTTTTGCAGCAAAATTCATATTATTACCTTAACAGGTAATTTTTCCACATAAAGTTTTCTTACTGCTTCCGTGCCGAGTTCTTCGAATGCAACTATATCAGAAGAATGAACACATTTTGCAAGCACACAAGCAATTCCGCCTTGGGCAGTAAAATATTTACCGTTGTATCTTTTTATAGTTTCAATCGCTTCTGAGCTTCTTTCCCCTTTGCCTATAGATGCCAGCAAACCGTTTGAATGCATAAGTGCACAATATTTATCCATTCTGAATGATGTAGTTGGACCTACTGGCCCGACAACCTCATCGGCTGCAGCGGGACAAGGGCCTGCATAAAATATAATTTTGTTTTTAATATCAATCGGTAAAATCCGGTGTTTATCAAAATATTCTTTAAACTTTTTGTGAGCGGCATCTCTGGCTGTGTATATTTCTCCTGTCAGCAGTATATTTTCTCCTGCTTTTAAAGCTTTTATTGCTTCAATATTGTCTGTACTAATTTCTTTATAATTACAACATAAGTTTTCAATATTTTTATGCTCATAATTTTTATTCTGATATTGAACACCTTGCGATGTAATTATTGCTGATGCATGTCTGCTGCAGTGGCAATTGATTGTAACAGCTACCGGTAAACACGCTATGTGTGTTGAGGATGTAAATACTTTTATATCTAAAATGTTAGATTCGTATTTTATTAAATAATTTTTTAAATCCGAAACCAATGCATCTTCAGCATTTGTTTGTTGGTGAAAAAAAGCCTTTTTGGAAAGAATTGCGGCATATTCTAGAGTTCCGCCAATACCAATACCGAGGACCATTGGAGGACAGCTTTTTTCACCGGCAGCTTGTATTGTTTCTTGAATAAATTTAAAAATATCTTCCTTTGTATCCGTAGGCTTAAACATTTTTACTGCACTGCAATTTTCCGAACCGGCCCCTTTAACCGTTAAATCAACAGAAATATCATTGCCATCAGTAATATCAGTATATATTAATGCAGGAGTATTTGTTTGAGTGTTTGTTCTGTCAAAAATAGCGTTAGTAACAACAGATTTTCTATAAAAATTTTGGGTGTAAGCTTTTTCGACCGCAGAATTTATTGCATCATTTATGCATTTGTTTTTTATAAAAACACTTCTGCCTATTTTTACAAAAATAACAACCTGTCCTGTGTCCTGACACAACGGCCTTTGTGATTCAAACGCTATTTTAATGTTATTTAAAATGTTTGTGTATTTGATTTTTTCATCTTGGGTTATTGCATTTTCGTATTTTTGCAAAATTAAATTATACAGTTTCTCATCATAAGCAGTATTTGCCTGTATGCAAAGATTGTATATGGTCTGTTCCAACAAATCTGAATCTATCTCAATCATTCTATAATGATAGTATTCTTAGAACATAAAATCAAACAGCAAAGTTTAATTGTGATTAGTGTCACGATTTGTTCGTTAATCGTTATTTATTGTTAAATTTACACTTGTTGGATATCAATTGATATATTTTTTATAACTTTTAAAAGAAATAAAAAAAAGCCACTCAGATTTTTGATATCCGGGTGGTTTGTTTTCTGCATCCTAATGGTCTCTTTTGTGTTTATTATTTAGGAGTTTATATGTGTTCGGGGTTATTAATGTAATTTAAGATGTTATTTAGTGTTTCGACTACACTTAAACCTTACATATTTTATTATGCCAAAAGAAAAATTAATGTCAATACTTTTTATTGTAAAAATGTAGTTTAAACTTTACATTTTGTTATAATTAGCCAAAAGTCTTTTGTATTCATTAATTAAAGCATTCTTACCGGGCGCGATTTTAATAAAATCCCAAGGTAAATTATTATTAACTGATTTTTTCTCAATTGCGTATAAATCTGAAGAAGGCAAATCACATGATTTTTTAATTTCATTGTAAGTTTGTTTAAATGCACCCAGATTTCCGCCGTTTTTATAAACTTCAATTAAATAATCAGCAAGCCGTCGATCTCCTCTTGATAACAGAGCCTGCCAGTAATCCCATTTAACGCTGGAGGTTCTGATTTTAACTCCAAGTTTGTGAAATTCCTTTTTAAGATATTCATATTTTGATTCCAGCGTTTTTATACTTTCTCTTTGACAAAACTGAAAAGGTGTATGAGATTTTGGCACAAAGGTAGCAAAAGAAAAAGTAAATTCAAAAGTTTTAAACTCGGTTTTCAATTTTTTAGCCAATTCTACAAAAGCTTCAATATCTTCTTGAGTTTCCGTAGGGTGACCTATCATAGCATAAATTTTTAAACCTTTTAATCCGTTTTTTTGAGCAGTATTGACTGTCTCAAAAATTTGAGATTCCGTAAGATTTTTATTGATAAGTTTTCTAAGCTTGTCTGAACCTGCCTCTATTGCTATTGTAGAATGTTTCTGTCCGCATTCCGTAAGGGTTTTAATTATCAACGGTGATATTGAATCAGCACGTAAAGAAGAAACAGACAATTCTAAATCCGGGATATCATTATGTTTTCTGTGTAAAATATATTCGCATATTTTTTCAAAATCCGGATGTGCTGTTATTAATGCACCAAGTAAAGCTATTTTGTTTGTGTATTTAAGCCCTTCGTCTATTTTCTCTAAAATTATATCTAAATTGCAATATCTGTATGGCAAATTTAAATAAGAAGCAAGGCAAAAACCGCATCTTTGCGGGCAGCCTCGAACTATTTCAATCACATAAGTGTTTGAAAAAAAACTTTTTTCGCTTAAAACAGGCGTTGTTATGCATTCACACAGTGGTGATGATAATTTTTCGACGGCATAAGGTTCGCCATTTAGCGTAGTTACCCCGGTTTCCGGGGTATATTTTGTTAAAGAAGGAACATAAATACCTTTAACTTTTGAAAGTTCAGACAACTTTTGGTTTTTTGATAAATTTTTATTATTTTTAATAACGTCTATTATTTTTGTATCAATTTCTTCCGCATCACCGATTATAATAAAATCAAAAAACTCGCAATAAGGTTCAGGATTTGCTGTTAACACAGGCCCTCCTCCGAAAATTATCGGAGAAGTTTCATCACGCTGACTTGACTTAAGGGGTAAGTTAAAGTTTTCAAGTATTTTAAATATTCCGAGAAAATCTATCTCAAATGAAACAGAAAAACCCATTACATCAACATCCCTGGTTCGGATTTTTGTATTAGTGGTGTCTGTAAAAATCTTTTCTACGTAATAATCAGGCCTCATATCAAGACGTTTGACTATTGACATGTATCCAAGTGATGACATTCCGAATGAAGCCATTGCGGGGAATGCCATCCAGATATTAA
Organism: Candidatus Gastranaerophilales bacterium; assembly: GCA_944322935.1. Taxonomy (GTDB): domain Bacteria; phylum Cyanobacteriota; class Vampirovibrionia; order Gastranaerophilales; family Gastranaerophilaceae; genus Limenecus. The sequence goes on from CALUQO010000009.1 coordinate 10,145, forward strand.
TTTCAGGAACTTTTTTGGGTATATCGTATAAAATAATATCCGGCAATGCTACTCCTCGTTTCCGTCATTCATTGTTTTGACATAAATTTCTTCAAACAATGTGACTACTACTGCAGCTATGGCCGGAGCAATGAGAACCCCTATAACCCCGAGAAATTTTGCCGCAACTATAAATGAAAATATTACAACAAGCGGGTGTAAATCCATATATTTAGAAAAGAAATACGGCTTTGCCCAGTTGTTTTCAAGAAACTGTCCTAAAAGTAAAGCAAATATTGCAACTACACAAACAATCCAACCTTTGGGAAAAGCAACCAGCAAAATCAATACACCTGATATAATAGGGCCGACAACAGGTACAAGGTCAAGTATTGCGGATATAAAACCGAGAAAAACCGCATAGTCAACTTTCATTACAAGCAGAAATACCGCAACAATAATACCGACTATAGATATTGATAATAACTGTGCAGTTACATATCCTCCGACTTTAGTCTCCAAATCGTCTATAACCTGTGAGGCTCTCGGACGCATGCTATAAGGAAAAAGCTTTAAACTAAACTTTTTGATTTCTTCTCTGTCGTTCGACAGAAAGTAAACAATAATACCGATTGTTACAAGAACAGTAAGAAGCCCTACAAAACCAACCGTTACATTGATGGATTTATTTATAACTTCTTTGGCAATAGTAGATGAATTACTTAATACTGTATCTATATTCAGATACTCTGATATACCGTGTCCGGCAATTTGAAAATTCAAAATAAAGTTTTGGAGTTTTTCTATTTGATGCGGCAGATGATTCATGAAATCGGAAATTTCACTTACCGACATGATAACAATAGGGGTCAGGATACCCAGCGTTACAAGAAGAATTAGTATTATCATCAACGTTGTCGCAATGCCTCTCGGCATTTTTTCTGATAATTTATCGACAAAAGGATTTATTGCACAAGATATTACGTAACTGCAAAACAACAATAATGCAATATCAGTCATTTTAACAAGCATAAATATTACAAATAACACCAGAAGAGTAAAACATATGTTCTTTGGTGTCATAGCGCTTTTTATATCCATATTAACCTCGATTTTGATAATACCAATGTGATTTTACTATAAATTTCAATATATTGAAATAGCCATGTTTAATATATAATCAAAATGAGAATGCGAGGTAAAAATTGATACAAGCACAAAAGGGAACAAAAGATATATTACCGCAGGAGATTTCCAACTGGCAAAAAATGGAATCAGCCGGTTTTGAGGTTTTTTCTAAGGCTAATTTTAAAGAAATAAGGACTCCTATATTCGAAGCAACAGAACTTTTTGCACGTGGTGTGGGTGATTCAACGGATATTGTAAATAAAGAAATGTATACTTTTGAAAAAAGCGACCGCTCACTTACGCTGCGGCCTGAAAATACTGCCGGTGTTGTACGTGCTTATATAGAACATGGGTTTCACAGATTACCGCAGCCTGTAAAGCTCTGGTATAAGGGGCCTATGTTTCGTTATGAAAGACCTCAGGCAGGGCGCCAAAGACAATTTCATCAAATTGGCGTTGAAATGTTCGGTGCAGCCGAACCATCTGCTGACGCTGAAGTCATTAATCTTGCCGTAAAATACTTGAATAGGCTCGGTCTCAATGACCTAGAAATAGAAATCAACTCATTGGGCTGCCCGGAATGCCGAAAAAACTACAGAGAGGCTATTAAACAGGTCTTAAAACCTTATCTGGGCGAACTGTGTGAAGATTGCAATTTCAGATACGAAAAAAATCCGCTAAGAATTCTTGATTGTAAAGTTGATTCTTGCAAAAAAATATTTGAAAAAGAAGAAATCCAAAAAGTGATTCTTGGTGACTTTATTTGTGAAGAATGCGCACAACATTTTGCGAAGGTGCAGCAATACCTTGATGCACTAAATATACCATACAAAAGGAATAAACAACTTGTAAGAGGGTTGGATTATTACAACAGAACTGTGTTTGAAATAAAATCAAACAATCTTGGCTCACAAAATGCTGTTTGCGGCGGCGGCAGGTATGACTCACTTGTGGAAACATTAGGCGGCGCACCGACCCCTGCCGTTGGGTGGGCAATGGGTATGGAAAGGCTCAACTCCTTGATTCCGCAGGTCGAAGCATTACGGCTTGACGCATTTGTAATATCTGAAGATACAACTAATGCAATGAAACTTGTTGAAGAACTTAGAAACAGCGGTTTTAGTGCAGAATTTGACTATGCAAATAAAAAATTCAAAAAACAGCTTGATAAAGCTGCGAAGACAGCGAAATATGCCGTCATATTAATGGACGATGAGATAAAATCCAATACAGTGACAATAAAAAATCTTGATACATCGCAACAGGTTACGGTCAGCAGAACTGACTTTATTAATCACATTAAAATTTAAACGATGTTGTAAATTTCAAACGCTGCCTTGTTATAATATTTTGAGACTGATAGTTTGCGGCTGTCAGCTCGAATTGCAGTCGGTCTATATCGCTGAGAGGTTTGTAAACTATGCCTATTTCACCTTGAAGTTCATCTACATCAAAGTTTTTAACGATTTTATTTTTCAATGATAAATGGTCATTCACTTTGTATTGTGTCAAAAAGTGTACGCTGTTAGAATTCTCATAGCCGCTTTTGCTGTATTGAGAGCGTGCCAGCTGTGTTCCTAATGACCATTTGTCGTTATTATACTGAACAAATACCCCCGCAGTATTTTTGTTGACGTCATCCATTAAATTGGAAAAGACACCGCCGCCTGTATAAAATTTCCCTTTTGAGTTTAAAATGCTTGTTGGTTTTGTAGAAACAATTGCCGCAAGCTCCTGATTTAGAGTATCCGTCTCTGTAAAGGCACCGACCGAATAATTGAAGTTTTTCATGCTGCCGTCAATTCTGGCACCGCTGCTGTAGTATGAGCTGTTTGCGTATGCAAAATTTACCGTGTCTCCGTTTATGGACGAAATTCCGTCCTGGCCTATCATGACCGTGGTGTTTTCATCAAGTTTTTGGTTTATATAACTGTTTAAAGAACCATAACTTGGCAGAACTCTGAGATTATCCTCATTGGAATAAAAGTTATAACGGAAAAGCTTATCTTCATCCCAGATTTGACCGGTATTTTTTACATATGCAGGTTCACCTTCTTTAGTTGCTGAAAGGGCAAACCATTTTTTCTTTTTCTTTTGTTTTTCTTTGTAATAATCTGTTAAGTCTAATTCAATGGGGGCAAACATTTCTTCGTCTTGAGTAATGCTTTCTTGAACATCGGTTTCTTGTTCGGGAGGTTCAGCTTCATTCATTTCAACCGGTTCTGCCGCCTCAAGAGCATATACGGGGGTGAGCAAAGTTGAACAAAATAAAAATATTAATATTAAAAATTTTATTTTATTCATATTTTATATTTCAATAACGATACGTTTTATGTTTTTATGTTGTTTACTTAATATTAGTTAACATTATCTCATTTTTAGCAATATTTTACAACAAAATTACTTTATATATATAAGGGATATTAATTTAGGAGAATATTGTGACATTAGATAATGTTAATTTTAACACATCTTATTTGGACACCGGAATGATGAATATGTTCAGCAATCCAATGTTAACAACATCATCAATGCCAGTGTTCGACTTTTCTCAATATATGCCTGGTTCATTTAATGCAATGGACAGTTTCGGTCTGGCTTATGGCTCGTATTCTGATTTAGGCTATTCAAATTTTAATTTCAATTTTAATTTTGAAATGCCAAAATTCGATATGAATATGCTGATGGATATGTACAATGCAACAATGCAGGGGTATAAAGCCCAGATGAATAAGCTTCAGGAAATGCTGAATTTGAATTTTAGCTGGAATACAACCCCGACGGCAAGCTTAAAAGATGTAAACTACAACGCTGAAGCCGCAAAGAAGCTTGCACAAAATGCAAAAAGTCATGCCGGTGCAAGTTCGCAGAAAAGGTGCGCAGAATTTGTAAGCGATGCGATTGAAGCATCAGGAATTCAGGTCACACGCGGACACGCATACCAGATGGAAAACAACTTAAGAAACAATCCTAACTTTAAGGAGGTTAAAGTATCACAAAGTGAACTTACAAGCTTGCCTGCAGGATGCATACTTGTTTATCCTAAGGGCGCAGCCGGATACAGCAGCAAATACGGACACATAGAAATAACTCTAGGTAACGGAAAAGCAGCAAGCGATTTTATAAACAACAATCCTAAATATGCAACTAACATGAAAGTTTTTGTGCCTGTCACGGCATAGTAATATATAGATTCCAAGTGTAAAATAAAACGTCATCACGATTTTGTGGTGACGTTTTTTAAGAAAAAAGAAATCCCGCAGCACAAGTGCCAACGGGGATTGGTTAGGTTTTAGTTGGTTTATAATAGGTTTATGTTTAATAAAAATCTTCACACACGTTGTATTTTAAATACAACTGTTTTATTTAATTTAACCTTTCACACTAATTAAGCTTTCATTTGTGCAAGAAGCTCAGCCAATTTGTCTGCGCCTTTTGCATTGGAACCAAGGCTGTAACCGCTTGCAATTGACTCGGGTGTGTGAGTTGTGTAAACAACACTGCCTTCTTTTGCTAAATCGGGTCTTACTTCGATAAGCTTATCATTTGCAAGTTTCGGTGTTGAAGCAAAGGCAGCCCTTGCATCAGCTCTTGCTGCTTCTTTTGCCAACCCTGGTTTGAACTGTTGAGAAAGTACTCTGTTATATGCAGCCTGTGCTTCAGGTGTCATCATTCCGGCTGCTGTGTATTGCTGTGCTGTCATCGGTGTTGTTATAACATTACCGGATGACGGCAGATTCATAGCTGCGGCCTGTTTATTTAAAGCATATTGCATTCTTGATGATACAGCCGGTGCAGGCAGATAACCCGCTACGGAATTTGTTGTTTGTGCTGCGGCTGCCGGTATATTTGATGTATTAGGTAATTTTAAGGGCAAATTTTGTCCTTGTAGCAAAGTTGACAGCGGAGGCAACGTTTGATTACCTGCTGTAACAGCTGCTGCCGGATTGCTTGTTGCGCCGGGAGCCGGTAAACCTAAAGGTAGTGTTCCTGCAGGTTGTATCTGAGGATTGGCTGCCGGAGTGCCGTTTATCGGTGCGGAAGCTGCTGTATTATTTGTTGACGGTTTGCTCGGCAAGTAGCCTGCAATGCGTTGAGAATTAGGTTTATTTGTTGTCGCATTTTGAGTAGAAGATGCTGCGCTTGTATTTCCGCCTTGTCTTCTCGGCCCCGGAACATTTGGTGTTACCGAATAAGTTGTCTGACCTGCGGGCGGTGTTTGGCCTGCCGGCGGTGTGTGACCTGCGGGAGGTGTTGTCCCAGGAGTGCGTTTAAATCTTCCCTTAGCAAGAGCAGCCAACATAGCAGCTGTACCCAAAGCTGTAGCAAGTATACCTAAAATTGTTCCTGTTTCATTTTCTTTTTTATGAACTGCAACAGGTCTTGCATAATAGTTGTTTAATTGATCTTCCCCTTGAAGAAGATAATTGGCGCTGAATTGTCCGACACCAAAGTTAGCCATCGGGCCCATAGCATACATTCCCATCATAGCAGGGTTCATATATCCGCCGCCAATCATACCTGCAGCACCGGGATAACCTCCTGCACCGATAGTATAATTTGCATTGACGTTATACATCGGCTTCATTAAGCTTTGGAAACTTGTGCTGTATGTGTCAAAATTCATAGCCATAACTAAACTCCAACCTATTTGATTTCTAACCTTATATTTATAAAAACAATTGTTCTTTTGAAATTGCCTTAACCTGCAAAGTTTATTAAGAAATGTTACACACGTAACTACACATACCCTGTTCATTTATTTGTCAGCAAGTAGAATAGATATAGTGTATTAATTTTTTATATAATATGTAATATTTTTAGAGGAGATACAGATGTTAGAATTTAGCTGCAAGAATGTCAGTGCCGAAAGACTTGGAGATGGCAACGGATTAAATCTTGAAGAAGAATTCAACAAGTATAACGATAAAATTGCTAAAATAATCAGCGATTTAAACTCTAAAAAAGACAAGCCCGGTCAATGGCTGCAGTGGATGAATCTTGGGTATAGTGAAGAAACTGTGTGGTTTGTAAAAGAATATGCGGCAATGACGCAGGGGCGTTTTGATAATATCCTTGTGCTTGGCATAGGGGGGTCAGCACTGGGAGGCTTGGCTGTTTGTGAGGCGTTATTAAAACCTTATTGGAATTTGTTATCTGATGAACAAAGAAACAACATGCCTAAAATATTCTTTTTGGATAACATTGACCCTGATCAAATGAATGGTCTTTTAAATGTACTTGATTTAAAGAAAACTCTTGTTAATGTTATTACAAAGTCCGGTTCCACTGCAGAAACCATGTCTCAGTTTATGATTTTGAAAAACCGATTGGAAGAAGAACTAGGGGATGACTATCGTAAGCATATAGTTGCAACAACAGACCAAACTACGGGAATTTTAAGACAAATTTCTAACGAAGAGGGCTATAAAACTTTTGTTATCCCTGATGACGTAGGCGGTCGTTTTTCTGTATTTTCGGCAGTAGGTTTATTGCCGTTTGCGCTTGTAGGTATAGATATAGAAGAGCTTATGCAGGGCGTAAAAGACATGGATCTTGCATTAAAGAATACAGATATAAGACACAATATCGCGGCGCAAAATGCCTTAATCCATTATTTGATGGATACTCAAAAGGGTAAAAATCTCGCTGTAATGATGCCTTATTCCAGCAGATTAAAATATGTTTCCGATTGGTTTGTTCAAATATGGGCAGAAAGCCTTGGTAAAAATAAAAATCTTGACGGTGAACCGGTATGCGTTGGCCCTACGCCGATAAAGGCTGTCGGAGCAACAGACCAGCACTCACAAATTCAGTTATATAATGAGGGGCCTAACAACAAACTTATTACTTTTATAAGAGTAAAAGAATTTGATTCATCAATAGAAATTCCCAAGATTTTTGAATATACGGGTATTGGTTATCTTGGCGGAAAAACAATAAACGAGCTTTTGAATGCTGAGGCAGATGCAACACGTGTTACACTCGTTGATTATCAACGTCCTAACGTAACAATTACGCTGGACAACATTTCGCCTTATAACATAGGGCAGCTGCTTTACATGCTTGAGGTACAAACAGCCATAACCGGGGCATTGTATCATATCAACGCATTTGACCAGCCGGGTGTAGAACAGGCAAAAAATTATACATACGCGCTTATGGGCAGGGCCGGTTATGAAGAATCCGCTGCGGTTCTTCAAAAAAAGTTATCAATGTAAGCTGCTTTATGCGGGAGGATTTGCTTAATCATGTAACAGAAAGTTACATTTTATACATGTAGTTTTGAGTTTGCTACAATGAACTAAGGAGCTTTAATGAGAGAGTAGTCTTTTATGTCAGAAAATAATAGTTATTTTGAAGTTATACAAAACAGACTTGATACTTTAGTCGATAAAATAATACAAAAAGAACAAACCGACGAAGATTTCCGCATTACATATGCACAAATTCTGGAAAAAATAAACACAAAAATGGATTTGTTCTCTAATTCGGATACTACCGAGGAGATACGAACACTTGGACAGGAAATCGGTCAGCTTTTGCAAAGCCGTCAGGAAATTCTTGACGCAAAATTTCTTGCAATAAAATCAGAATTTGAACATTTGAACAAACTCTTATTTGAATCTTTAAAGACTCCTGAATTACTGGCAGCTTTCAATAAAATCCACAATCAGATTCATTATCTTACAGAAACACAGGAAAGCCAGAAGGAAAGCTATAATGCTCTTGTTGTTCATCTGGAAAATTTCGGAACATTGCAAGATACAAATGAAATCATTGTAAATGATTTTGCAATCATCAACGAACAAAATACAACAATAAAAAATCAGATAGATGAGCTGCTTCAGTTTAATAAAGAAATTGAAGCTAATAATAAAAGGCTTCTTGATGAACTGGCTTCAATTGTTTTTAAAATAAAAGATCTTTCTGAACAAACCTCTGACCACACTGACGATGTTAAAATATTTATTGCCGACAAAATAGATTCTATAATAACTAAATTGCAGGAATCTGATGCAACAATAGAAATTTTAAATAATAACTTAAATACACTGGTTGAAGTTGTCGGTAATATATTTGATGACGAATCTTTTGAAGAATTAAAAACGGATGTATCCGATATCTTCAAAAAGTCAGAACTAATTTCTGCCACATTAAAAGAATTGACAACCAGAGAAGAGTTTGTACAGAATTCGGAAAACAACAAAAATGAAATAAAACAAAATACGCTTGATTTAATTACTCAGTTGGAATCTAACATCTTCACAAGGTTAAATGTTGCGGATATTACCGATATCAAAAATTATGCGGAAAAAATATTCTTCCAGGGAACAGAAGTTCTTAAAGAAGAAATCTGGGGAATAAAAGATACCGTAAAAAATATTGATGAAACTGCTGTTAAACAGGAAATATTTGAAAAGAATCTCCAGACAACTAAAGACGATATTGTGGACATAATATCAGAAGAAAGTGTGGCCACAACTCAGCAGATTAAGGAAGTAAACGACAGCATTGAGATATTAAAAAATGAAATAACTGCGAAATTTGCTGCTAAAACTGCAGATGATGCAGAAAATATTAAAAAATTGTCGGCAAACATTGAAGCAAGCGAATCAAATTTAACGGACAAAGCTGCTCAAGAACACAATTTAACAAGAGATAAAATTAGTGCTCTTGCCAATGACATCAACGTGCTCAAAGATGATATAACGGATATAATATCAGTTGAGAGCGTGGCCGCTTCTGACCAGATAAAAAATGTTGTACAGCAAATAGATCACCTCAAAGAAGATATCACCTATATAATATCCGGTGAGAGTATTGCTTCGGCTCAACAAATTAAGCAGCTCTCTTCTTCACTGGAAAATCTTAAAACAGAGTTAAATAATCTTATTATTAATGAACAAGGTCAACAAATTGAAATTGCCCTTCAAAATCTTCAGACTAAATTTGTAACACAACTTGTTCAAGTTGCAGGCAATATATCTTTTGAAGAGCAGGCTGATGATATCAACGATAATATCACAAGTGTGTCAAATGAAATAAAGGATGAAATATCCGGCATAACCTCCGGTATTACAGAACACTTAAGCAATTTAAAAATTGATATTACAAAATTACAAAAAGATACAGAAAACGGCAGTGAAGAGATTGTTACAAGCATTGATAAAATCAATGAGACTTTAAAGGCCGGTGTTTCTGAAGAAATAAATAATTTAGCTTCTAAAATTAAACTTTTAACCAACGGATTTAGAGAAGATAACGATTTTTCATATACATTACCTGATGTTGAGTCTGATATTGCTAAAATCAGGGCAGATTTAAGCAATATTCAAAGAACACTGATTAATCCTGACAGTTTGACTGAGGATCACAGTCTTGATATTGCAACAAGATTAAATGATCTTAAGGCTGTTGTTCAAAAGATGCAAGACAGCCCGATTACCCATCAGGTTGCGGAAATAAAAGAACTTTTCGGCGGGCTTTGTGAAGATATTTCGAGTATAAGCAAAAGAACAAACAAACTGATTATTTCATCCGATGAGGTAACTAAAAAACTTTTGTCCAATATTAGTGCGTTTACCGCATTAATAAATACATTCGATAAACAAAGCAAAGCTTTTTATAACTCTACACTGTTAAAGGATATCAATAAAAAAGTTGAAACTATTACAAAAGGTACAGAAGCAATCGTTCAGTCAAACAATGCAATGAATGAAGCATTTGTTTATATGGGCGAATGGATTGATACTGCCAGTGATTCTTTTGACAATTTACAAAATGATATATCAAAAATCAAAAAGACACTTCTTTCTGATGAACAAAATCTGACTGAAAAGATAGAAATGCAGCTGAGTGAAATCAATAACAAAATTGATATTGAGGTTAATAATATAAACCAAAAACTCAATGAACAGCAAAGCTGCATAAATAAAATTATTGAACAGCAGGCTGATTCTCAGGAATTGAAATCATTACTTGAGTTTGTAGCTTCTCAAGTAAGCATAACAAATGAAAAAATGATTGAAAATGAACAGCTTACTCAAAAAATATTAAATATGGAAAAACAGCTTAAAAAAATAGAAAAAAATATCGCCATAATTACCGAATACATTGACGAAGACGATAACTATGACGAATAGAAAGTTTCTGCTTTTATTGTAGTTATTTGTATTTAGTTGTTGCTTGTAACGAGCTTAAATGCTGCCAGATTTTTTATTGCAAACATCTTGTTGTGCATGTTTTGTTCTTCATTAATTTTAAAAATTCTTATAATACGTTGAATTTCTGCCAGATTTTTTCTTGATGAAATATCGTATACGTTTTTAATCGGGTCTGAAACTACATCCATTATTGTATTTAATTCATGTTCTTGCATATTTTCTATTCCTCTAAAACTCTATACTTTTATAAAGTGAATTGGTTAAAAAAAATTGCCTAAAATGTTTTGAAATGTTAAGAAATATATACAAATGATTTAAAAAGTATACAAAACAGAGCTTTTCCAATTTTACATAAAATAGTGGATAAAAATAGAAGATTTTAGTATATAATAAAAGACATAAATCATGATATAAGGAGTGCCTATGCTGCCAATAGTAACAGAAGAACATACATCACTTGCTTTTGCTGAAATTTTTCAGGATGTACATGGATGGCGCAAAAAAATGATTCACTATATTAAGGATGAAAATCCGGAAATTAATAGTGCAATAATAGAAGCCGCTAATAATACGGATTTGGATCCAAAGGCTGTTGCCCTCGGTGCTTATATGACTTATATATTGATTGAAATGGCTGCAAAAGATGATGCGGGCGTAAACTACGATATCGATGAATAGTACAATTATTGTACTATTTTTACTTTAAAATTTTGTATCGGCTGATTTGTCAAAAGCTTTTTCTGGTTATCTAAAGTGTTTTTGATTGCAAAAATCCAGCCTGTCTTAGGGTTAACAAACAGAAAGAATGCGGCCTCGCTTTCCAGAAGCTTCTGCCTGTTATCAATAACAAGTTCACCTTTATCAGACAGAGGAAACACAGTAAATGATAAAGGAGTTGTTAAATTACTGTCTATAAAAGCATCAAACTTGGTATTTTTTAGTCGTGTTGTGTCTTTTAAAACAGCCTGATTCTTGTATGTAGTGCACCATCTGTACAATTGAGTGATAATAGTATCTGTGTTATCTGGATTGTTTGCGCTCATTTATTAATCTCACAAATTCATCTGCCAATTTTTCGTTCCATTTTTTGCCAGTTTCCTGTTTTATAATTTCAAGAGCCTCATCACTGCTGCGGGCTGTGCGATAAGGACGGCTTTGCAGCAGCGCAAAATAAGAATCAATCAATAAAATTATCTGGGAAGAAATAGGTATTTCCTCGCCGCTTAGTTTATTGGGGTATCCGCTGCCGTCCCAGTTTTCATGATGTGCTTCTATTATCGGAATGATATCGGCAATGTCGCTAATGGGTTTTAATATTGTTCTTGCCGCAACGAGAGGATGTTCTTTTATCTTGTGTTTCTCTTCCTCTGTTAAAGGCTCTTTCTTATTCAAAATTTCTTCCGGTATGGTTAACTTGCCTATATCGTATAGCATCATTGCTATTTTAAGCCTATCAATGTCTTCTTTTGAAAGCTCCATTTTTTTAGCAAGCTCTATAGCCATAGATACCTTTTCTTTTGTAAACCCTCTTTTATATTGCATATTGTATGTCTGAGCAATAGTATCGGCTACGGAAAACAATGTATCTTTTGTTGTTGAAGAATCAATGGATTTTAGTTTTGAAGTAATTTCTTTTGCAATGTTATCCGGTATAGGTACCTTTTGTTTTGTAAGAATATCCATAAATGCACCAAATGCAACCTCTTGCCATTCTGCTTCATCTTCTACACGTTTAGCCAGCGTAACACGGTTACGTCCGTTTATTTTGGATTTGTACATAGCCTGATCTGCCATATCAAGAAGTTCATCAAGCTTTGAAGAATTCTCGGGAAAAGTTGCCACGCCGACACTTGCCGTAATATGACCGATAGTGTCCAGTTCTTGTGATTCAATAGCGGTTCGTATTCTTTCCGCTGCAATCATGGCCCCTGAAGAATCAACGCCCGGCAGCAGCACAGAAAATTCTTCACCGCCCAGCCTTGCCGGAACATCTATTGAACGCGCGTTTTTCTTTAAAATATCAGCAATAGTTTTTATGGCCAAATCACCAAAGAAGTGACCGTAGGTGTCGTTAATTTTTTTGAGATAATCCAAGTCCAGACTAACAATGGAAAATGGCTGCTGAAGTCGTTGAGCACGCTCCAATTCTTTTTGCAGAGCCTGATTAAAGTATCTTCTGTTGTACAATTCCGTAAGAGAGTCAGTAACAGCCTCTTTTTTTAAATTTTCAAATAAGTTGGCTATTGTTATTGCCATTTCAACCTGATTGGCGAACAGCGTAAGAAAGTTAAGTTCTTTATCTGTTACATCTTCTCTCGGGGAAAATACCATCATTACTCCGAATGGTTTGTTGCCTGGTGCCAGCGGAATACATATTACGCTCTTGCTTACACCCAGTCTTGTTATTGTTTCTATATTTTCCGGAGTAAAGTCATATAAAAGTTTTGTTATAACATCGAGATAATCAGTGGTATGAAGGATTGAACGTTCTTCGATAGCTCTTGTTATAAGCATTTTTGAGTCATATTTAAGGTGATATTCATGTATATCAATCTTTTTTTCCTGCAAAAACTGTTCGATTTTTTTTAATATCGGACTTTCTGAAAAGGCTTTGATACGGTAATACCTTCCCTTTTCATCATCACAAACCTGTAATATTGTGCTGTTTATGTAACCCATTTCACCATGCAATGAATTAACCAGCTTTTGCAAAACACTTGATAAAGGCTCAGAAGAGTTCATCAATTCCCAAACATGTTTTAAGGTCAAAAATGCTTTATTGGCTTGGTCAAGCTCCTGTGTACGCTGTACAATCTCTTTTTCCAGTGCAAGATTTCTTTCATATATTTCAAGAAACTCTTTTTTATTATTAGAGATGCTGTACTCTATTTCATTTACTTTGTTTGTATACTCTTTTATTTTTTTGAAAAAATCCATGTTTTCCCGAACAAACCGATTTAGACGTGATTATTATGTAATTATACTACCATTTACCCCAACTTGTAAAACATTTGTTAAACTCAATACCATACAAAAGGTCTATATTTAATAACATATTTTACTTTTTTTGGTGGAGTCAAAATTTTCATATCTTTATTATTATATGAGTGTTGAAATCGTCAAAAACAAGACACCCCAATAATACATTATCAAAGGATACACAATGAGCAGTAAAAAAGCCCAAAAGCTCCGTCAATCAATATTAAAGTATAATACTGAAATGTCTAAACTAAAGGATGAACTTTCTTATTCGGCTGCCGCCAATGTAAAATACAATAAATTGGCAATAAAAAAGGCTATTTGTAAAAAGGAACTGGATGCTCAAAAAACATCTTTAATCCAAAAAATTATGGTCAAATTGCATCTGAACAGTACTAAAGACAAACTTATCTGCGATTATTTTAAGTCTTAAATAACACAGCAATATTTATATTTTTGCTGATTTCATATAATCTAAAAATAACGTTCGTAAAACATACAGGATGAGATTAACTTATCGAACCGTGCCGGTAAAATCAAGTCGTCTTTCTAAACGCGGATTTTTGAGGCTCATCAATCTTTTGGTGCGAGAATTTGACTAATAGTTGAATCTGTCCTTAATTGTTTATGTAATATTGTTTGCAATACTTCGCCAGAAAAACAAACAGGTTTATTGCAACAGGTTTGTGCTTGGCTTCAACTTCCGCCAGACCCTGATTGAGTCCGAGCAGGCATGCCGGACATGTTGTAATAATAAAATCAACATTGTTGTCTATATAGTGTTGAGCCTTTTGTGCTGAAATTTTGCGTGAAATTTGCTGGTTTTGAAGCGCGAATTTCCCCGAAAACCCGCAGCATTTATCAAAATCTTGAACTTCAATAAAATTGATACCATTTATATTCTTTACAATCTCTATAAAATCGTAATTGTCGTGACAGGGCTTGTGTACGGCAATATTGTATTTTTTATCCGAATTAATCTCAAATTTAATGTCTTTTATTAAATCAAGTGCATCCGTTACTTTAGCGCTAAATTCTGATGCTGTATTTGTATCATTATAGTTTTTGTATTCTTTAAGTACATAATTGCAAGAAGCGCAATCCGTAAGAATGTAATCGCATTCACAATCGCCGACGGCTTTGAGATTTTTTTTGATTAAAGCTTCAAATTTTTCAATATTCCCGTCGTTAAGATAACTTATACCGCAACATTCAAAATTCTTTTTAATAAAGTCTATGCCGGCATTTTTAAGAACATATTGTACTGCTGACTCCGTGTCGTTATTTATATATTTGTTAAAGCAGCCCTCAAAATAAACAGCTTTTTTCCCGTTTACATCGGATGAACAAGTGTTTTTGTTGTTAAAACGTTTAAAAATAAGAGAATTAAATAAATATAGTCTTTTACCGACATAGCCGAGTTGTGGCAGGATTTTTTCAAAACATTCCAATAGAAAACTAATACCGCTTAATCGCATTATTTTTCCCGTTGCACCGGCACAAATAAGCAGTATTTTAAACAGAATATAAGAGTTTAAAAATTTTTGCAGCAGCGGTTGTTTAGTATTTTTGTAATATTCGTGCTTTGCCGCAACAAATATGTTTCGGGCGTCAATTCCGCTGGGACAAAACTCCTTGCAGGCATTACAGCCAGTGCATAAATCAAGATACTTTTTTACGTTATTACTAAATGTTAAATCCCCTTTTATTATTCCGTTAAGTATGTTGAATTTTCCGCGGGAGACTGCGCACTCGTTTAGTGTTGCTTTAAATACTGGGCAAACTGATTGGCATAATCCGCATCTTGAACATTTGTATATTTCTTCTTCGTAATCTTCAAATTCTTTCATAATTATAAAATTACCGACCTCAGCTAGCCTGATAGATTTTCTTTATAGTTATATAATATTATATTCACAAAGAATTATTTAGTGATAGAATTTTAAAATATCAGAATAGATTATGGGGCATAATGAACAAAATGAAAGTAGCCGTATCCGAAAATCAAAAGGTTTCAATCCTGCAAAAGCCGCAGCCGACACTTGAAGAGTATGGAGGAAAGGGTGCTATTGTAAAAGTACGGGGATGCGGGTTGTGCGGTTCTGATATTGTTAAGTTTTTGCATGACGGCGCACCTAAAGTACTTGGGCATGAGGTAGTCGGCGAGATAGTTGAAATTAACAACGGAGTGTTTTCTAAATTTAAAAGGGGTGACAAAGTAGTTTTGGGCCACCATGTTCCGTGTATGAAATGTGACTACTGCCGCAACAAAAATTATTCGATGTGCAGACAATTCAAAAAAACAAACATATTTCCTGGCGGATTTGCCGAATATATATATGTGTCACCGCTTCATCTTCAAAATACCGTATTTAAAACCCCCGACAATCTTGATGATATGGAAATATCTTTTATGGAGCCGTTGGCCTGCTGTGTGCGTGCAGTTGAACGTGCAGAGGTAAAAAGGGGCACAACATCGCTTGTTATTGGTCTGGGCTCTATCGGGCTTTTGATGGGCCAGACAATAAAAGCTTTTGAGGGTGATGTCATAGGCTGTGACCTTATAGAAGAGAGAGTCGCTATTGCTAATAACCAAAAATTTGATGCTGCAATTAAATTTGAAAATAACGATGCGACTGCCGCAAAAATAAAAGACATGACCTGCTCTATCGGTGCCGATATTGTATTTATGACTGCAGGTGCCGACCAAACACTCGATTTTGCACTCAAGGCAGTGCGTGACGGAGGAACAATACTTGTATTTTCTTCAGTAAAAAATGATACAGCAGGTTATACTAACAATGAAATTTATTACAGAGAACTCAAGATTTTGGGCAGTTATTCGCCGGCGCCAAAAGATTTGGAAACAGCATATAATTTGCTTACCAAAAGAAAAGTAATTGTAAAATATTTTTCTACGGCATACCCTATTGAAGATATAGGAAGAGCAATAGAAGATACAATGACAAATAAAACCCTAAAAGCCTATATAAAAGTTGAAAAAGATTGATAAAAATATGAAAATGAAAGCAATTAGATATTACGCACCACAAGATATAAGATATGAAGAGGTTGATGTAAAAGAGCCAAATGACTTTGAAGTGCTTGTTAAAATAGAAGCGGCTCTTACTTGCGGTACTGATGTAAAGACATTTAGGCGCGGTCATCCTGTTTTGATAAAAAAGACTCCGTCCGGTTTCGGGCATGAATTTGCCGGAACAATTGTAAAGGTCGGAAAAAATGTTGTTGATTTCAAAATTGGTGACAGAGTAGTTGCCGCTAATTCCGCACCTTGCGGAAAATGTTTATTCTGTCAGAAGAAACAATATAACCTTTGTGAAAATCTTGATTTATTAAACGGCGCTTATGCCGAATATATAACCATACCGCAAAGAATTGTGGAGAAAAATCTCTTAAAAATCCCCAACGGCCTTAGTTTTGAAAAGGCTGCATTTTGCGAGCCTCTTGCAAATGTTGTGCATGGAGTTGAAAGAACGGATATTCAACCCGGTGACACCGTGGGAATTATAGGTATAGGCCCTATCGGTCTTATGTTTGCAAGGCTTGCAAAGCTAAAAGGGGCAAAGGTCATTGCCGCAGGGCGCAATCCTCTTAAGCTAAAAATGGCAAAGGAATTTGCTCTCGCTGATGAGGTTGTTGATTTGTTGAAATATAAACATCCTGAAAAAATCTTTAAATCGTTTACGCAAGAAGGCAGGGGACTTGATGTTGCCGTTGAATGCGTTGGATTGCCTGATGTATGGGAAAGGATGTTTTCAATAGTGAGAAAAGGTGGAAAAGTTCATTTGTTTGGCGGATGCAAATCAGGCACTAAAGTTTCAATTGATACAAAACAGCTGCATTACGATGAAATACAAATAATAAGTGTATTCCACCATACACCGCAATATTTCAGACAGGCTCTTGATTTGATAGCTGACGGGCATGTTGATGTTACAAAACTTATTACAAAAAAAATGCCTCTTTCCCAGGCCAAAGAGGCTATACTTGCTCATGACAGGGGTGAAGCTATTAAAGTTTTATTAACTCCCTAAATGTAAATATTAAGTTTTGTGTAGTTGAATTTAAATGTCCAAAATACACTTATAATCTACAGTTGAGGCCATACTTTTTTAAATTCTCGTAAAAAAGGTGGATTGAATTGTTCATTTGTCATGTTAAACTAGCAAAAGAAAAGATTTTTGAACTTCTAGTAAATGTAAGATATTGGAAGTAGAAAAAAGACTTGTGAAAGAGGAAAATGTTAAATTTACAGTCTAACACAGTAAATATAGCATCTAAGCAGTTCACAGGGTTGCCTAAGGGGGCAACGAATGATTCTATTTCTCAGTTCATGTTGTATCATGACTCATTGAACAAGAAGTCATTTAATCAAACAGATAATTTTATTTTCAGAAAGACCGCTAAAAATGTTTCATTTGGCGGTCTTTCTTTATCAGAAGTTAATAAAGTAAAACAAACAAGACTCTGGAAGTTTTTAAATAACAAAGCACTTGAAAAGTTTATAAGTATGGCTGATGCCAGCCAGACTATATTTGATGCGGTATTTGCTCTCGGTATTACTTGTGTGTTGAGGCCGGCGGCAATTATGGCACAGTCAAATGAAAAAAATAAAGAAAAAAATAAAAAAGCTGCCTCGCATTCCATTTCTTCCGGCTTAATAGGTTACGGCTTCGCTGTAGCTTTGTTTTCTCCACTTAAAAAAGCTTTGAATAAACTTAAAGCGCATCCGGAAGTATTTGCTAAAAAAGCAGCCAAGTTTATGAAATCTAATAAAAATGCACAAACATTTACAATGTTAGTGAACAAGTCAACAGAAGTGTTAACAGCAAGCATACGTTCAGGAATTACAATAGCCTTAATACCGTTTATTGATAAGTATCTTTTAAACAAGATTTTTGGAACTAAACAACTGGCAAGCAAAAAAGAAATTCAAAATACTTTGCAAAATCCGATTTATAAGTATTCAATAATAAACTTTAAAAACAATGCAAAAGCTAGTAAAACATTTCAGAACTTTACGGGGGGACTTGTATAATGCAAATTAAACCTTATACATATACCCCTCAACAAAGACAAGCTTTTAAAGGTTATAATGCAGGTTCTGCGTCAAAACTAGTAAAAGACGTAAAAAGAATTGCAAATAACGCATCAGAACGTTCTACAAGTTGGCTGGCCTTGGGGTTAGGAAAACTCGCATCAACAAAACCTGCACAAAGTCTTGTAAATTATCTTAAAAACAAAAATTATCAGGAACATCTTGCTGCTTTTGTCGGATGTACGCTGTCCGGTTTTTATATGCTCGATACAGCTCGTTCCAAGACAATAGAAAAAGACCAAAAAGTTCCTTTGATGATTAATCAGGGTGCTGTTTGTGCAATGTCTACAGTTGGCGCTTATACTCTAAATCATTATTTAAACAGAAAAATTAACCATATTGCAGAGCTTTTCCATATAGCAAAAATTGAAGATAAAAATTTACAGCAAAAATTCTTAAAATTCAGACAAGATCCTGAATATGCAGATGTTATTGAAAGAGCTGCCGCTAAAAATCCACAGCTTAAAACCACAATTGATAAACTCAAAAACAAATTTGAATTTACAAATAACGTAAAAGTTTATCTGAAGGAAGAAATTAAAAAGCAAAAGGGTGATACTGTTGCGCAGAATTTCTTAAAAGAAATTAAAAATATTACTGTAGAAAACGGTAAAGATAAATCAGAGATTGTAAAAGCAATTTATATAAAGAACATGAAAAACAGCAAAGCAATGAAAGCTGCATTCAACAGGGAATGTATGAATAATGCAATAAAAATGCTTGCTAATGCTGATACTACTAAAAAACTTACCAGAATGATGAACGGTTTTAAAACTGCACAGGCCTTAATGGTATTTGCTTTGATTTACAGATTTGTTTCTCCGGTTATTGCAACTCCTATAGCAAACAGCATAAGCGAAAAATTGGAAAATAGAAATAAATAAATGTCTCCAAATTAATATGTTATTGTGATTAACCTAAAAAATTTATACAAAAAAAAGAGGGCTTTTTATAGCCCCATATTTTAATACCTATTTTTCCCGTTCCTTATATGTTTTAAGTTTATTAGAATCTATTAGTCTTTTTTTAGTTTAATTTTGTTTATGTCTTATGTTTATATAAAGTATATAAAACTGAAATAATTGCCTTGCCTAAATTGTCTAAATTTTAAAATGTTAACAAATATTACAAAATAGCACAAAAAAGTATATACTTTTTTGTGTTTATCCGGTTATTTTTTTTTAAAGTATATACAAATCATATAAAATACAATTGTAACAAATTTTTAACATTTATATAAACTTTATTGTACCCAATACGAATAACAAAAAATAAAATATTAAATCCTTGCTAAAAGCATAATTTATTGTACAATTGGGGTATGTGTAGAATATGGTCCTTTTGAGATGGAAAAGAGGACAAGGGAGAAAAAATGGCTAACTTACAAAAATGGTCAGGTTTGCTAAAAGGCGGTGTTTTATCTGCATTCGCTACATTTTTAGCTGCCAACTGCGCTTTCGCAGGTGAAGCCGATTTGGTTGTGCCGAATTTGGCTGCTGACTCACACAGCTTTAATCTGCTGCTGGTGGGTATTGGTATTTCTGTACTTGGCTTAGTTTTTGGCTTAATTGAGTTTATCAAAGTCAAAAACTACAAAGTCCACTCTGCTATGGCAGAAATAGGAAATACTATTTTTGAAACTTGTAAGACTTACCTTATTCAACAGGGTAAATTCTTACTTGCATTGGAAATCTTAATCGGTTGCTGTATTGCATTCTACTTTGGCGGATTGCAACACATGGGACTTAAAGGGGTATTGATTATCCTTGCATGGTCTGTAATCGGTATTTTAGGATCTTACGGTGTAGCATGGTTCGGTATCAGAATGAACACTTTGGCTAACGCAAGAACAGCATTTGCTTCTTTGGAAGCTAAACCTTTAAAAGTTTTGAACATTCCTTTAAAAGCAGGTATGAGTATCGGTGTATTGCTCGTTAGCGTTGAGTTAATCATGATGCTTATCATTCTTCTGTTTGTTCCGGGTGAACTTGCAGGGGCTTGCTTTATCGGTTTTGCTATCGGTGAATCTCTCGGTGCTTCTGCGCTTCGTGTAGCCGGTGGTATCTTTACAAAAATTGCCGATATCGGTTCTGACCTGATGAAAATTCAGTTCAAAATCAAAGAAGATGACCCGAGAAACCCCGGTGTTATTGCTGACTGTACAGGTGACAACGCTGGTGACTCTATCGGACCTACAGCTGACGGTTTTGAAACTTACGGTGTAACTGGTGTTGCTCTCGTTTCTTTCATTCTGTTGGGTGTATTCCCTGAATACCAGATTCAATTGTTAACCTGGATCTTTACAATGAGATTCTTAATGATTGTTACTTCAGTAGTTGCATACTGGGTAAACACAGGTTTGACTCAGCTTTTATTCGGCAAGGCTGAAAAAGTGGACTTTGAAAAACCATTAACAAACCTTGTTTGGATTACATCAATTTTATCAATTTTGATGACTTTCGGTGTATCTAAATGGTTATTGGCATCAATGGGTGAAAACCTCTGGTGGGTATTAGCAGGTATTATCTCTTGCGGTACTTTGGGTGCAGCATTGATTCCTGAATTTACAAAAATATTCACAAGCCCGAATGCTTTGCACACAAAAGAAGTTGTTACAGCTTCACGTGAAGGCGGTTCATCTTTAACAATTCTTTCCGGTATTGTTTCAGGTAACTTCTCAGGCTTCTGGATTGGTATGGTAATCGTATTCTTAATGGGATTATCTTACTACTTCAGTACAATGATTCCGGAAACAGTAATGATTTATGCATCAGTATTCGCTTTCGGTCTTGTTGCTTTCGGTTTCTTAGGAATGGGCCCTGTTACAATTGCTGTTGACAGCTACGGCCCTGTAACAGACAACGCTCAATCAGTTTACGAACTCTCTTTAATCGAACAAAGAGAAGGCGTTGCTGAAGAAATCGAAAAAGAATTCGGCTTCAAACCGAACTTTGATGTTGCAAAACAACAGTTAGAAGAAAATGATGGTGCCGGCAATACATTTAAAGCTACTTCAAAACCTGTACTTATCGGTACAGCAGTAGTTGGTGCCACTACAATGATTTTCTCATTGATTCTTGTAATCAAAAATACTCTGGGTATAGAACCTGAAGCTGTATTGAACGTACTTAACCCGTACACATTGCTCGGTTTCTTAGCCGGTGGTGCGGTTATTTACTGGTTCTCAGGTGCTTCTATGCAGGCTGTTACAACAGGTGCATACAGAGCCGTTGAATACATCAAACGCCACATCAAAATCGACGATGAAAGCGTTAAAACAGCTAACGTTGCAAACTCTAAAGAAGTTGTTAAAATCTGTACTCAATACGCACAAAAAGGTATGGTTAACATCTTCATAGCATTGTTTGCTTTTGCTTTAGCATTTGCTTGTTTATCAGCACCCGGATGCAAAACAGTTGCTCCTGTAGCATTCTTTGTAAGCTACTTGATTGCAATTGCTGTATTCGGCTTGTTCCAGGCTGTATTTATGGCTAACGCCGGCGGTTGCTGGGACAACGCTAAGAAAATCGTTGAATGCGATCTTTGCGAAAAAGGTACACCTCTGCACGATGCTACAGTCGTTGGTGACACAGTTGGTGACCCGTTCAAAGATACTTCATCAGTAGCTATGAACCCGATTATCAAGTTCACTACTTTATTTGGTTTATTAGCTATGGAAATCTCTATCAACGAATCATTCAGACATATCGCACCTGTTGCAGGCTGGATATTCCTGATTATTGCGCTGGTATTTGTATGGAGATCATTCTATGCAATGAGAATTCCTGAAAAATCAGCTGATGAATATGCTAAGGAAGAAAACTAATTATTAGTTGATTTAATAGGACAAAGCCCTTTGAGTTCTACTCAGAGGGCTTTTTTATATGATTATGTAAGGTATTGCTATAAGTTTATTTTTTTGACTTTATTTCTTTAATTTTATTTTCTGCTTCCTGTATTTTTAGCAGGTTAAAAATTCCCATCAATCTTTGTACTGAGATTAACCCGTCAGAAATAACTTCTGTTGTGTATGATGCCGTTTTTTTGTCATTTGTATATAGGTCAAATGTTCTTAACTCCGGTGCATATTCCGACGGGGTTGATAAAACTATTTTATGCTTTGTATCATTTTTAGTGCGTAATTCGAATACTGATTTTACTACATCGGATGCGTCCGGCGCTATAAATTTTGCTTTAAAAGACACATTTGAGGATGGAATGTTCATAATTTTTTTTGCTCCTTTTGTTTGTTTTAAAAACAATGAAAATAAATTTTGTTATTTTTTATATTTTTTGTAAAGATTTGTAAAAATTTTCGAAAAAAGTGTTATAAAATCTTAAAATTGGGAACTATATATATAGAGGCATTATAAAAAAAGTTTATTTTCTCTCTCTCTAATTCCTCTCTCTAATATGTGGTAAAGTTTAACCGGCGCAAGTCGGTTTTTTTTTTGCACTGTTTTTGTCTATTCTTGATTTGTTGAGAGGCTATGTAACTTTAGTTCTTTATAAATAATATGCCTGTATAGATATTTATTTGAACAACCCTTGTTTTTTTTATAAAATTGGTTACATAAAATCGATAAATGAGGATGTTTATGTTTTTATTCTGTTTTTTATACAATCTTGTGATTATTCTTCTTGCGCTGATTTTGCTGCCTGTTATATTGATAGCGCTGGCTGTTGTGCCAAAGTTTCGTGCAGGCATTTTTACAAAACTCGGATTTTACAAAGATTTTAACATTGACAGAAATAATCAAACAATATTTTTCCATGCGGTTTCCGTAGGCGAGGTAAATGCTATAGAGGCTCTTGTGAAAAGGACGAGAGAAACTTTTCCTGATGCAAATATAGTGCTATCCACAACAACGAAAACAGGACAGGAAATTGCGCATAAAAAGCTTGAAAAGACGGTAAATGCAATAACATATTTTCCGTTTGATTTTTTCTTCAGTGTAATTGCTTTTTTAAATGCAGTTAAACCGGATAAAATTATTATTGCGGAAACGGAAATTTGGCCTGATTTTGTTTATCTTGCAAACAGAAGAAACATCCCGGTTTATATAGTGAACGGAAGATTGTCACCGAATTCATATAAAGGTTACAAACGTTTTTCTTTCTTTTTCAAACCTGTTCTTGCACAATACAAGGGGATATTTATGCAAACTAAAGGAGATGTTGAAAGAATACTTGATGTTGGTGCTAACACTGATATTACAAAATGCATGGGCAATTTAAAGTTTGATATAAGTCCTACCCTGACGCAAGATGAAATTACGGAACTTGCGCAGAGTTTAAAACTCAACGGGGCAAGAATGATTGCGGCTGCTAGCACGCATAAAGGCGAGGACGAAATTGTTCTTGATGCGTTTAAGGATATAAAGCAAAAATTCCCAGATGTAAAGCTGTTGCTTGCACCTCGTCATCCTGAAAGATATGCAAAGGTTACGGAGCTTTTAAAACAGTCAGGTCTTAGTTTTGGAACACGCAGCAATAATGATACCTTTGAAAATAATGATATTATAATGCTTGATACAATGGGGGAATTGATGAAGATGTTTTCCGTTTGTTATTTTGCTTTCATTGGCGGAAGTTTTTCAACAACGGGCGGGCACAATCCGCTTGAGGCAAACATTTGGAGTAAACCTGTACTGTCAGGTGATTGTGTGTTTAATTTTAAAGATATTTATGCTTTTTTAACCAAAACTAACGCCGCAAAGCTTTCTTCATCAGCTGATGAGCTTAAACAGGACATGATTAAGCTGTTGAGTGATAATGATTTTTATCAGAGGGCTTGCAATGATACTCAAAAAATATTTGAAGAAAACTCCGGCGCTGTTGATTTTGTAATAGATGTTTTGAAACAATCTTAAAAATGTATTGGACGTTTCATTAACCCTGCATAAACAGTTTTTGTTTCAGAACAAGATTCGGATATTTTTCTTTAAAATAATCTATCTGCTCCGGTGTAAGCTCTTGCGGTTTTCTTTGTTTTAAATAAATATCACTACATGTTTTGTTTTTTGCAAAGTACCTGCTGTATTCGTTTTTGTATTTTGTAATCATTTCCGGCAAATACCCGCAATCCTGAAGCCACGGGTCAATTACAACTGTCTTTTTAGGATTGTTGCTTGTCCTTATGCAAACAACACTGTGGTTTAATAAATTACCTGATGCATCAACAAGAGAGGCTTTGCTGCAATTATTTATTCCGTTCATTCTCAAAGCGAGTTCTATAAGTGATGATTGTTCATAGCACATACCCAGTTTTTCTTTAGATGTGCTGTACAATATGTTTTTATAAAAAGTGAAAGGATTTTTTACGTAGCGCCTGTCTTCTCTATAATCTTTTATAATATTCACTTTTCTTGTAATAAAATCCCTGAATCTTTTTATTGATGAAACTTTATCCAATGCTTCATGTGCCGCCTTTGTTACGGCAACGACAGGAAATTCCCTGTTTACCGTGCGGCGCAATTTGTCAGCATCTTTTATAAAGCTGTTTCGTGATTTAAAAGATATGTTTGAATTTATTTGCATATCAAGACAAAACACTTAAAGCTTAAAAATTGCCAAAGTCTGAATGAAAATATCAACGACTATCTGAATACTATTCTGTAGTTAATATCAGCTTTTTTATTAAAGTTGTCCGGTCTGTGTTTCCACAGCTTAAATTCCATCGTTGAAGGATAATCGGAGTATTTATAATCCAATTCGCTTTGATACGGAGATCCGTTGTTGCAGCCGTCTTTATACCCGCAGGAACCGCCTAAATGAATAAAATCCCTAAATTCATGCACAGTGTTTGAAATGTTTCTTTGAGAGTCAAAAATAACATTTTGCGCTTTGGTTGCATAAACATATTTATAACCCAAATCTCTGGCGTTCAAACCGACAAGATACATCGGCCCCGTATAACGAAAATCGTAAACAGCTTCAATAGTATTTTCATCAGTATAATAAGAAAGTTTTACAGGCAGAATCCAATAGGATTTGTCAAAACAAACAGGATCATCCTTTTCGACCTGTTTAGAGCCTGACATAACACCTATAAGCATATTGGGATTGTTGATAAACCTACTTTCTTCCGACGGCCCCTGTATCACCTCTTTTTGTCCTGACACTGTTCTTATACAGCCGCTGTAATCCAAACCGTACCACGGTTTTTTTGATTCAATCTGTCCGAATACCTCGTCAGATGGCTGATAATCCGGTGATGCAAACAAAGAAGCCGCAACATATTTTTTTCTTAACTCGTAAATTTCTTCTTTTGTTAAATCATCATAATCGCTTACATCATTAAAGGTGAGATTGCCTTCGGTATATGAAACAGTTCTTGAAGGAGTCAAAGGCACCGGTTCCGTTTCTTGCTTTGCAGGAGTTTTAACATGTACCGGAGTCTGCTGTACAGTATTTTTATTTCTGCCTGAATCATTCATTTCCGACAACAGGTTATTCATTTGCACTCCGGCATATATTGCTATTATTGCGCCGCCTATAATAAAAAGATGTGCCGGTTTAAACTCTTTCATATAAAATCTCCTTGTATTCCAATATGGAAATTTTAGCATATTTTCATCAGTTCGTATGATACGAATGAAGGATTATAAGGTATAATTAAAGTATTATGTTACAAGAAGCTACAAAAATTATTCAGTCGGCATTTCACGACAGTTTTATTAAAAGATTAAGTCTGTACCTGCATGATTGCGTAAGAGAAGAGGTGCAAAGCTCGACATTTCGCAATCTGAAACAGGAT
The DNA here is from genome assembly GCA_944322935.1 of Candidatus Gastranaerophilales bacterium. Taxonomy (GTDB): domain Bacteria; phylum Cyanobacteriota; class Vampirovibrionia; order Gastranaerophilales; family Gastranaerophilaceae; genus Limenecus. Next base: position 36,276 of record CALUQO010000009.1, read on the forward strand.
AAAGACAACAAATGGATTTTTATCAAAGGCGAGGAAGCATTATTTACAAAATTTGATGAGCCTTTGCATCTTGACGGTTCTGACAGTGATTTGACGGAACTTATGATACAAAGCGAAATGAGCCAGAAGGACAAATACCTTATATACGGACATTTATTTCTTGTCGGTAAAAATTCACGCACTAAAAGAAGCAATGAGTTTTTGACCCCGCTTTTGTATTCACCTTGCAAACTTGAACGTGAAGGCATGGATATTGTTTGCACACTTCAAGACGACGTATTATCGCTCAACACCGGAGCATTAACGGCATTAATGCGCAAAAGCGATGATGAAGATGAAATGGAGCACATGCTGGACGGGCTTCTTGAGGTAGTGCCTGAGCTTCCTTTAACACAGGAGAAACTAAACATCTTTCTGACCACATTAAAGTCTATTTTGCCTGATGTGGAAATATCACTTAACCATGAAGATGATGCAAACGAGAATTATGTAAAAGATGAGGCTGACACCTTCTATCAAAAAATAGATTCGGAAAACGTTGAAGATTTTATAGAAGAAACAAGTGCACCAAGACCGGTTATGAAACTTGATAAAGTTTCCATAACAAACCAGAGTGCGGTTATTTTGACAAAGCGCCCGTCCATTACGGCAGGTGTTTTGCACGAGCTTACACAAATAGCGGAAAAACCCAGCGGTGTTTTCAGAGAAACGGCTCTTTCCGTTGTAAATGACGAATACCTTAGAGGAATAGGCAAACTTTTTGACAAGTCAAATAAAGAGCCAAAAAATTTGTCTGACTTCTGTGCAGTAACACCGCTGTCATTAAGCGACTCTCAGGAAGATGTAATAAAAAAAATCGAACAAAATACCCTGCTTGCCGTTTACGGACCGCCCGGCACAGGTAAATCACAAACAATTGTCAACCTCGTTGCTCACCTTGTGGCAAACGGGAAAACAGTTCTTGTTGCTTCACGTATGGACAAGGCCGTTGACGTTGTGGCACAAAGATTAAATGAACTCGGAGCACCTTTTCTTGCTCTGAGAGCCGGAAGGTTAAATTATCAAAAACAGCTGAGTTTTCAGCTTCAAGACCTTATTGCAAACAAAATAGATATTGATACCGGTTATGAAGATGCAATACTTGTCGATGTCGATGACATGTACGAGCTTTTAAATGCAATAAAAGAACTTGAAAACAAATGTGAAAAAATTCTTTCTCTTGAAAAAGAATGGCATGATATTATAGGCAAAAAACTTGCTCTGGAAGCTGATTTAGGCGAAAAGCAATACATAAATCACAAACTTAAAAAAGACGAAATTGACGAGATTAAAAAAGTGCTTTCAAGCATTGAAAAAAATCTTGAAAAATCAGGATTGTTTACATCAATTTCAAACACTATGTCGGCAATGAAGCTTAAAAAGATATTGAACATCAACTCGCTTCCGTCAGATCCGGAGTCTATTATGCGTTTGTCATTGGAATTGCAGGCAGAAGAAATGGAATGCAATGCAAGAATGACAGAAACAAGAATCCACAAAATCGGAAACATTCATCAGCTTCTTGCTCAAATCAAAGAACTTAAGAAAAAACAAAGAACGCTGGCAGTTGATATTCTCAAAAACAAAAGAAGAGAATCTCTTAAGGGACTTTTAAGAGATCAGGTCAAACGCCAGAGATTGATAGTTCATACAAAAGCAATTGTGGAAAGAAAGAAAAATCTGCAAAACAGGCTGCTTGAAGAAGAAGACTTTACTCCGCTTCTTGAAGCATTCCCTTGCTGGTGTTTAACAACCTATGCGGTGTCAGGCTCATTGCCGATGAAGCCCGGATTGTTCGACGTGGCTATTATTGATGAGGCTTCGCAATGCGATATAGCCAGTTGTTTTCCTATACTTTTCAGAGCAAAGAGAGCTGTAATTGTCGGTGACGATAAACAGCTTCCGCACCTGTCCTTCCTTGAAAAAGCAAAAGAACAGTCCTTCCTGAGCCAGTATAATATACCTGACAAATACCAGCTTATGTGGCGTTTCAGAACAAACTCCATGTTCGACCTTGCAAACTATTATTCAACAAATCCGGTACTGCTTGATGAACATTTCAGAAGCAGCTATCCGATAATTCAATTCAGCAATCAGGAATTTTACGGAAACAGAATACGTATTATGACAAAAGATGCAGGTACTGACGACGTGCTGGAACTGCACATAGTTTCTGACGGCAAAGTCGATTCCGATGCAACACGCAACATGCCTGAGGTTGAAGCAGTATTAAAAAGAGTACATGAGCTTATCCTTGCAGATGACGGCAACGACGAGCACCCTGTTTCAATAGGTATAATTTCACCCTTCAGAGGTCAGGTGGATTTAATTTCCAAAGCACTAAGACAGGTGTTAACAGAATCCACCATCAGAAAACATCAAATAGAAGTAGGTACGGCTCACACATTCCAGGGTGATGAAAGGGATGTAATGATACTTTCGTGGGCAGTAGCGGAAAACAGTTTTGTACAGAGCTTGACCTTCCTTCAAAAGCCGAATTTGTTTAACGTGGCAATAACCAGAGCACGTAAAAAACTTATCTGCTTTATCTCCAGAGACCCCAAAGGTCTGCCGCCGGGGCTGTTAAAAGATTATCTTGAATATATTCAAAACTATCTAGCAAGTGCAAAAGATGATGAATTCCAGAAAAACAAATATAAAAACGAATTCGAAAAAGAAGTTGCGCAAGCGTTGATTATGGAAGGTTTTGATGTTCGTGCCGGCATTGAAGCGGCAGGTGTTCTGCCTGACCTGCTGGTTAAAGACATGGAAACAGATAACGAAATTGTTGTAGAAATTGACGGTGTAGAAGACAACGTTAAAGAGAAAATTTCCGACACAAAAAAACAAACTATACTTGAGCGAGCAGGCTATAAGGTTTTAAGAATATCTTTTCGTGAGTGGGAACACAGTTCACAAGCCTGCATTGACAGAGTAAAACGGTTTATAACATCAATTGATTAGCAACCTTTAATTAAGACTTTGTTATTATGCGAATAATTTATTTTGCATTCTTGCCTTCGGGTAAAAGTCTGTAACCGCCGCCATAAATAGTTTCAATGTACTCTTTTCCGTCGGATACCTTTTTAATTTTTGTTCTTAAATGTCTTATGTGAACGCGGATTGTTTCAACGTCATCTTCCGGTGCATAACCCCAGATATCCTGCAATAGTTTTCCTGATGAAACCATGCAGTCATGGTTTTGTACAAGTAAATTTAGTATGTCGTATTCAATCGGGGTAAGTTTTGCAATTTTGTTGTTAATTTTTACGCTGTAGGTCTCAGGTAAAAGGGTAATATCGCCTATAGTCAGAATTTCTTTTGTAGCAAGAGATTCCGGTATTGCATGAACCCTTTTTAAAAGTGCGCGTACACGTACTTTCAACTCTTCCATTTCAAAGGGTTTGACAAGATAGTCATCAACACCTATGTCAAAGCCTTTTACTTTATCTTCAAGCATATTAAGGGCCGTAAGCATAAGTATGGGAATATCTTTTGTTGACGTATTTTCTCTGACTCTTTTGGCAACGGTGTAACCGTCAACATCCGGCATCATTACATCCAGTATTATTAAATCAGGAAGCTCCTGTTTTGCCAGTGTAAAGCCCTGTATTCCGTCAAAAGCGGTAACAACATCATATCCGAAGATTTCCAAATTGACTTTTATAAGTTCATTTATGGCTTCATCATCATCAACAACAAGAATTTTACTCATAATACACCGCCTGTTTGCAGCTGATAAAAATACTTTTCAACCTGATTACTCATAAGTTTCATCTATTTGTATAATAACAAAAATATAAATATATTCTATTATGTTTAGAAAGATTAAGATATTTTACTAAAATTGGCAAAAATAAAAATTTTAGTATTTTTGTAGTATTATGATATTTATTGTAAAAAGTACACTGTAAGTGTTAGAAAAGGAGATAAATGAATTGACTAAATCTATGACAGCTTCTAACGTTTATCACGTTGATACAAAAGCTAAGTATCTTGGACAGCACGTTTTGGCTGAATTTTTTGAATGCGACCCTAATATTTTAAATAATGCGCAAAAGGTCGAAAGTCTTATGATTGATGCAGCTCTTGAGTGCGGTGCAACAATCGTTCAAAAATGTTTTCATATGTTTAGTCCGCATGGAGTAAGCGGTGTTGTAATTATTTCGGAAAGTCATCTGGCAATTCATACATGGCCAGAACTCGGATATGCTGCGGTTGATTTATTCACCTGCGGTGACAAATGCGACCCAAAAGTTGCATATGAGTTTCTAAAAAATGCTTTCCATTCAACAAAAGCATCTTTCTCTGAGTTAAAGAGAGGAAAAATTGATGCAGCTTGCCATGTTTCAGAAACTCCTTTTGAAATTGCAAGTCAATTTTAATTGAATTATAAAATGATTTAACGGATAAAATCGTTTAAAAACCTTAATAAAAACCCGATGTTAGCGTTGACATCGGGTTTTGTTTGGGTTTTGATATAGTTGTATCCCTATCGGGAGTACAGATTTGTGCTGAATTCTGATTTCCGAAACGGGTATGACGCACGGAGCGTCGTTGCAAACTCCGTAAAACAAGGGCTAAGGTGTGTTGCCTGACCTGAATTAACAATTATTAAAAATTATATACAAGGAGAAATCATGCCAACAATTGCACAATTGGTAAGAAAAGAACGTAAAAAATTAGTTGATAAAACTAAATCACCGGCTCTTACAAACTGCCCTCAAAGACGCGGCGTTTGCACAAGAGTTTATACAACTACACCGAAAAAACCTAACTCAGCTTTGAGAAAGGTTGCAAGGGTTAGATTAACTAACGGTTTTGAAGTTACATCTTATATTCCCGGTATCGGACACAACCTTCAGGAACACAGTGTTGTTCTTATCAGAGGCGGCAGGGTTAAAGACCTTCCGGGTGTTAGATATCACATCGTAAGAGGCACTTTGGATACTGCAGGTGTTGCTAACAGAGCACAAAGCAGATCTAAATACGGTGCTAAAAAAGCTAAAGCTAAAAAGTAAGGATTTTTAACAAGCCTGAAAGGGCGTTGTTTTAATCCGCAAAGTAACTAAAAGAAAAGGAATTATAAAGATGTCAAGAAGAAATAAACCACCAAAACGCATTCCGGCACCTGATGCAATTTACAACAGTGTCGATATCGCTAAATTCATCAACAGATTGATGAGAAGAGGCAAAAAATCCATTGCAGAAAGAATCTTCTACGAAACAATGGAAGCTATTAAAGAAAGAACTAAAGAAGATCCTATCGAAATCTATAACAAGGCTTTTGCTAACACAACTCCGTTGTTGGAAGTTAAAGCAAGAAGAATCGGCGGTTCTACTTATCAGGTACCTGTAGAAGTTAAACCTGACAGAGGTAAGGGTCTTGCTGCTATATGGATGATTGATGCAGCTAAGAAAAGACACGGCAAATCAATGAAAGAAAAATTGACTGCCGAATTAATTGATGCATCAAACGGACAGGGTGCTGCTTGTAAAAAACGCGAAGACACCCACAAAATGGCAGAAGCTAACAAAGCATTTGCTCACTACAGATATTAATCTTTTTAAAGATAATAATAATTCAACAAGAATCCCTGAACAAACTTATGATTCAGGGATTTTTGTTATTATCAATATAAGCAATTGAAATATAGTTAAAAAACTGCTGCAATATCAAAATTTAATTAATTTATCATAAAAAAATTTGATGATATAATATTTATCAGTTGGAGATGATTCATGAATAACAAACGCTGGTATGACCTGGAACCTACAATAAGTCTTGCGGTCAGCCTGATAAAAAATTCAAAACCTGATACACAAATAGAATGTGCTAAATTTATCAAAGACAAGGCGCAGGATTACGGTATAATTTTACAGAGCAACTTGTTCGGTGCGTTTAATTATGTTATGCACAGATGGTATGACGCTGATGAACAGTTGGCAGAGGCTTTTTGTTATCTCAAAGAGGCTGATGAAGAAACTCGCAAACAAATTGCAATAAGCATAATTGCATTTCTTGAAAAAGCAGAAACGTTACAAAATGAAACTTAACAAATTATTATTAATAATATTTGCAATAATCGCCATACCTGTTTTGGCTCCTGTAAAGGCAGAAGCTATGAAAATAGGGCTAGTTGACGGTGTAGCACAGGTCAGTGTCGGAACAAGCAAGGACGCTCAACTAATAAGCCCTCTGCACAACAAATCTTTTTACAAACTTTCCGCTATGAAAGCTTATCCGTTTAAAGCAAGCGGTAATACCATATCGATAGAGTTACAGAATCAGTGGTTTAATCTGAATATAAACAGGGTCGTAATAAAACCCAACGACAGCGGTTTTATTTCGACTAAAAGAAGATGGTACAGAGGAGAATTTATAATAGAAAACAGAGGCGGCAAGCTCGTAGTAATAAACAATCTGCCTTTAGAAGATTACCTTTTGGGAGTTGTGCCGGCTGAAATGCCCTCAAAATGGAGTTACGAAGCACTAAAAGCTCAGGCAATAGCTGCGAGAAGTTATGCAATTGCAAACAGAGGTAAAAGAGCTTCACATGGCTATGATCTTAAAGATACTCCGGAGGATCAGGCATATGGCGGAGCGTCTTCAGAAACTGCTACAACAAACAGTGCGGTTATTGAAACAAAAGGTGTTGTTATTACTTATAACCAGAGAGTTATTCCCGCTTATTACTCTGCTTCTGCCGGTGGGCATACAACAAATTCCGGCGCGGTCTGGAACAAAGATTTACCTTTTTTAAAATCAGTACCATCTTTTGATGAGGGTATAAAAAAGAACGGTCATGGACTTGGTATGAGCCAGCATGGTGCAAACAAACTTGCGCAAAGTGGCTACAGTGCTTATCAAATCTTAACTTATTATTACAATAACGTTAAATTCGGCAAATTGGATCCGGCTTGGTCTTTATAATAACTATTCGCAAACTCCTTGATATCAGCGCGTTTCTGCTTCTGTTGTGCTTATAAAACTAATAATAAATGTAAAAATTGATTGTTTTTACATAAAAAAGCTTGCTAAATTAAGGAAAATAGATATAATAGACTATGTTAACAAAAAGGAGGTTCTTATGAACAAAGAAGAATTAGTAAAAGAAGTTGCAAAGAAGGCAAAAGTTTCACAAAAAGCTGCTGCTGATGTTATCGCTGCTACTTTAGAAACAGTTACTAAAACAGTATCTAAAGGTCAAAAAGTTACTTTGGTTGGTTTCGGTACTTTTGAACCAAGAAAGAGAGCAGCTCGTTCAGGTCGTAACCCTCAAACTGGTGCTACAATTAAAATTGCTGCAAAAACAGTTCCTGCTTTCTCAGCTGGTAAAAAATTCAAAGAAGCTGTTAAGTAGTTTAAAAGTTTTAAAAACGGAGTTTCAGGCTGATTGTCTGGACTCTGTTTTTTTATGCGTATATATTGACAATGCATAAAGTAAAACAACTAATCAACAACAATTTCTGTTTCATTCTTGTAAACAACAAAGCCTGATTTTGTGTTGTTCGGACGTTTGACATATTTTCTCAGGGTATAAACAACAGGTACTTTTGTTGAGCTTTTTGCAGTAGAATACTCTTTTGCCAGTTTTGCAATTTTTAAAAGCGTTATATCTTCCATTTTTCTTTTGTATTCTGGCGTTTTTACTATTATATGCGAGCCGGGGGTGTTTAAGGTATGAAACCAAATGTCATCAGGCGATGATATTTTTGAATATAAATAATCGTTTTGTTTGTTGTTTTTGCCTATGTAAACAATAAAACCGTCTATTTCCAGTTTAAGAATATTTAATGCCAGCTCTTTCTTTTTAGATGGCGATTGCTTTATTTCAGGTTCAAAGTCTAATGAAATTTCCTTCAACTCAGCGAGTGAGTCAGTATTTTCAATATCATACAGCAATTGTTTGCAATACATAATCTGCTCTTTGGTTTCTAGAGACATTTTTTGAGCAATCTCACAAGCTCTTTTTATTTTGTTATATAAATTAAAATAGCGTTGAGCATTTTCTATTGGTGACAATGTTTCATCCAACTGGATTTCTACTTCATTCCCTGTTTCATAATCTTTAAGGGTAACAGCTGTTTCGCCTCGTTTTATAGCATAGGAGTTTGCTGTAAGCAGATTTCCCTTTTTCATATAATCATTGGCTTTTGCCTGTTTATCAAGCTGTTTTTGCTGATTATTCAGTGTATTTGTGTGCTTTTTCAGGTCTTTGTTCAATCTTGCAATCAACAAAGCTTTTATGTTTTTGACCAGTTGTTTTTCTATATTGTACGAAAAATAGTCATCAATAAGGTTGTTTACATTTTTGTATGGCAAGTCTAACCTTTTTGCACACGAATATTTTGAAAAATCGTTGCTGAGAGAATAATGTCTTTCTTTGTTTTCCAAAAATTCATGTAAAGCTACAAACAATACCTTTATATCCGTATCACTAAGAAGTGATGCATTTTGATTTGCTGAAATGTTGTTAATATCACAAATGTCTTCAACAACAGCTTGTGAAAGTGCGTAGTATTTTTCTGCCACAGTTTTTTTTAACGGCAGCTGTGATTTTTTTAAATGGGAAATAAAGTGGTCTGAGCGTGTATTTAAAAGATTCTTTTTATTCTGTCTTGGCGGATAAATATATGGCAATCCGCCTGCAAGCTCGCGTTCTTTGCTTTTTTCTTCGCCTATATTATGAGCACAGCCCAGAATAATGTTATTGTCTGTATTGTACAAAACAATATTGCTGTGTTTCCCCATAAGCTCTATACTTAAGCATTCCTCAATTTTGTCCCCGAGTTCGTTGTAATTTTCAAAATTGAGTTCTAATATTCTTTCAAAATCGGGTTTGTTTACACCTACTATTCTGGCGCCTTCCATGTGTTTCCTTAACAGCATACAAAACATAGGCGGCTGTTTGGGAATTTGAATATCACGTTTAATTTCGTTGTCTTTACTCATAAAACAAACGTGATAATATTCAGGGTTAATATTTATATACAGCTTTTTAGATTCCGCATTATTGCGTAATTGGAGTATAACTTCACGGCGTGTCGGCTGTTGAATTTTTTGTACACGTGCATTGATAAGAAAGTCTTTGTTTTCGTTGTAAAAGTCTTCTAATAAAAGTGAATCTATGTTTAACATGTTCTTTAGTATAGCTCAAAAAATATCAAAGTGTGCTTTTTATAGCAGAGATACCTAAACAACATATGTTCAATATCTTTAAAAACCAATTAACATAGACAGCTCAGAAAATGGCTTTTCTAATGTCTTGGCAACATCAGGGTTTGTCAATTTACCCTGGAATGTATTAACTCCTTTATAAAGTTCAGGTGTTGATTTTACGGCGGCAATAAAGCCTTTGTTAACAAGTTTCATAATATAAGGCAGGGTATAATTGTTTAAAGAAATTGTTGCTGTCCTTCCTACACAGCTGGGAATATTTGGCACTGCATAGTGAATGACTCCGTATTTTTCAAACACCGGTGCGTCTAAAGAGGTAGGCTTGTCAATGGTTTCAAAAATACCGCCTTCATCAATGGATACATCCACAATAACAGAGCCTTTTTTCATTGTTTGAACCATATAATCTTTTACAATTAACGGTGCTTTTTTAGATGGTGTGAGGACTGCGCCAATGACTATATCAGCTGTTTTAATAAATTTTTCAATATTATAATCATTGCAAATAACAGTACTGATTTTGCCGTTAAATTCACGGTCAATTTCTTTTAACTTGTTCGGGCAAATATCTGTAACAATGACATTAGAGCCCAGACCAAGCGCAACTCTTGCCGCATTTGTTCCGACAACGCCTGCTCCTATTATAAAAACAGTTGCAGGATAAACCCCGGGAACACCGCCAAGAAGCTTGCCAACTCCGCCGAAGTCATTACCAAGATATCTTCCGCCAAGATGCACGGACATTCTGCCTGCGATTTCGCTCATTGGCGCAAGAAGCGGAAGCGAACCGTCTTCTTTTTCTATTGTTTCATAAGCGATAGCCGTAATTTTCTTTTTCAGAAGAACATCTACGAGGTCAGGCTCAACTGCGAGATGAAAATATGTAATAACGGTTTGTCCGTTTTTTAGCATATCGTATTCTTGTTTTTGAAGCTCTTTTACCTTTACTATTATCTCAGCTTTATCATATATTTCCTGCGGGGTATCAACAATTTTGGCACCGGATTTTTCATACATTTCGTCGCTGAAACCGATTTGTTCGCCGGCACCTTTTTGAACATATACCACGTTATCATTGTCAATAAGTGCTTTAACAGAGGACGGTATCAATGACACTCTGTTTTCACAGCTTTTCACTTCTTTTGGCACACCGATAATCATTAATACCTCCAGTCAAATTTAATTGTTATACTTCTACTGTTTTGGATGCTTCTTCAATTTCGTCAATAATAAGATTTGCCGCGGCAATAGGGTCATCAGCGGCTGTAATAGGTCTGCCTACGACCATATAATCAACACTTGCCCGTATTGCATCGGCAGGAGTGACAACTCTAATTTGATCATTTACTACAGACCACGTGGGACGTATCGCCGGACAAACTATTATAAACTCATCAGAAAACTCTTTTCTTATTTTTTTAGCTTCTGATGCGCTGGCAATAACACCGTTTATCTTTGACTCTTTAGCAAGATAAGTTAAATGAGCTACATACTCATCTATATTCATTCTTACATTTAATTCTTCTGTAAGCGTCCTTTGACCAAAGCTTGACAATAAAGTAACACCCAAAATAGTAGGCTCTGGTTGATTAAATTTTTTGGCAGTTTCTCTTGCGACTTTGGCCGTTGTTTTCAGCATTTTGGAACCGCCGGCAAGATGTGCGCTAAAGGTAGTTATGCCCCTTTTTACGAGTGTTGATGCAGTCTTTGCAACAGTTGACGGTATATCATGAAATTTAGCGTCAAAATACACGTGAGCCCCCTCATTTTTGATAAGGTCTATTGCCTCGTATCCGCAGGATAAAAATAACTGCGGGCCAACTTTAAAACACCCTACATAATCCTTTAGAAGTTTAACCAATCGTTCCACTTCTTCAAGAGAATCAGTATCCAACGCAAGAACGATTCTGTCTTTAGCTGATAAATTTTTATTATTAAAACCCATACCCAATCCAATAAAATACTATAGCTCTTCAAATATAGCATTTTAATACACTCTTTGCAAGTATTTAACAGGATAATTAATTATTTACAAAAAGTCTTGTAAATACCTGTTGACCTGCCTCTCGGCGGTCTGTAGTTTAGAGAAAAATAAACTTCAGTTTTTATTACATAACCAAACTGCCTCTCCTGTACATCATTAAAATCTTCACAGTTTAAGTCAAATATGCCCATTACAAGCCCGTTAGAAGTTTTGTAAACTCCCATATGCCTGTTATACAAACTCCATAAGGATTTTGAATCATAATACCAACCGTTTGGAAGTTTTTTCCATACCGCAGTATTTTCATTAAAGTGCAGCATATTTGCATCAAGCAAAAAAGATTCAATGTTATCTTTCATTTCTTCGCTGCGTACAGTGCTTTGTTTAGCCATCTGATTTGCAACGCCATAAAGCTGCTGCCCTATTTGTGCATTTGTTCTTGCCCAAACCGGAGTAATTGTCATACACAGAATCAAAATAAATACAATTTTTTTTAACATCTTGAAAACACTTCAATCTCAAGCGAATCCATTGTGTTAGCAAGAAAATAAGCAGAACTGGCAATCATTGATGCATTATCCGTGCAATACTTCATAGCAGGGGCAAAAATCTTGTAGCCTTCGTTTTCAAGCGCAAAGAATTTTTTTCTTATTTCCGAATTTGCAGCAACCCCGCCGCCTAATACTATTTGTTTTATACCATATTTTTGTGCAGCTTTTAATGTCTTTTTGAATAATGTTGAAGTTATACACTCCTGAAAACTTGCGGCAATATCTTCTTTAGGCAAATATCCCTTTTCTTTTTCAAGTTTTCTTGTAAGATTTAAAACTGCTGTTTTTAAACCTGAAAAACTAAAATCAAACTCGCCCTGTACTTTTGCTTCAGGAAGTTTGTAGGCCTTCGGGTTACCATTTGGCGCCATTCTGTCAAGGTTTAAGCCACCGGGGTATGGCAGTCCCAAAAGCCTTGCGACTTTATCATAGGCTTCGCCCGTTGCATCATCAATAGTTTCTCCTATTATTTCCTGATTGAGATAGTCATCGACCTTAATAATCTGAGTATGCCCGCCGCTTATCAAAAGTGCAATCATAGGCGGTTTTAAATCAGTATCTATGTAGTTTGCACAAACGTGTGCATTAAGGTGGTTAACCCCGATAAAAGGTTTGTCATAAGTTACAGCTAGTGCCTTTGCCGCATTAAGACCGACAAGCAGAGAGCCCACCAGCCCAGGGCCAACTGTTGCGGCAATTGCTGTTATATCTTGAGGTTTTAATCCTGATTGGTCAAATGCTTCCTGTATAATCAGATTAACCGCATCAAGGTGTTCTCTTGCAGCAACTTCCGGCACAACCCCACCGAATTCACGATGTGTTTTTATTTGAGAAGCAACTACATTAGCGAGCACTTCTCTGCCGTTTTTGACAATAGCGCAGGCTGTCTCGTCACAGCTTGATTCCAAAGCCATAATGATTATGTCACTGTCAGCATCAGGTCCTATAAAAACAGATTCACCCGAAACAGGCTTTTTAAATTCTTTTACAAGTTTAGCCATAAAGTTTACACTCTGTTTTTAATCTCTTCAAGAAGCATTGCCTGAAATTCATCAACGGTTTTTGTACCGATGGGGCCTTCGCCTCTTTTTCTGATTGCGACTGTTCCGTCTGCAATTTCTTTATCACCGACAACAACTACATACGGAATTTTCTTATCCTGTAAAGCTTCTCTTATCTTGTAGTTCATGCTTTCTGAACGGTCGTCAAGGTTTGCTCTTATACCTGCGTTTCTAAGCTGTTTATAAACTTTTTCCGCATAATCGGTATGTTTGTCGTTCGAAATAGGAACAACTTCAACCTGAGTAGGAGCAAGCCACAGCGGGAATGCGCCGGCGTAGTGTTCAATCAATATGCCGTGAAAACGTTCCATAGAACCGAAGATAACTCTATGCAGCATCAGGGGAGTTTTCAACTGACCGTCTTTGTCCTGATATTTGATATCAAAACGTGCAGGCAGATTGAAATCTAACTGAATAGTTGCACACTGCCAAGTTCTTCCGATTGCGTCTTTGACTTTGAAGTCAATTTTCGGTCCGTAGAATGCGCCGTCACCTTCATTTATTTCATATTGCATTCCTCTGCGTTCCATAGCTTCTTTCAAACCGGCTTCAGCTTTATTCCAGTTTTCAATTTCACCTATATAGCTTTCAGGACGTGTTGAAAGTTCAACTTCAAATTTCATGTTGAAAATAGCCATTGTATCTGCAACAAAATCAATGATTTCGTTAATTTCGTCAACCAGCTGCTCCGGTGTACAGAAAATGTGAGCATCATCCTGCGTAAAGCCCTGTACACGTGTCAAACCCGAAAGTGCTCCGGAGTGTTCTTTTCTGTAAACAGTACCAAGTTCTGCCATTCTTAAAGGCAAAGAGCGATAAGAATGTCTGTTTGCCTGATAAATCAAAATATGGAACGGGCAGTTCATCGGTTTAACAATATACTGGTCATCGTCTTCGTTCTCTTTTTGGATAAAGAACATATTTTCTCTGTAGTGGTCAATATGTCCCGATAGTTCCCACAGTTTTGATTTAGCAAGCTGAGGAGTATTAACGATTACGTAGCCTCTTTTTCTGTGTTCTGTTCTCCAGTAGTTTTCAATTTCTTCTCTTACTACTGCAAGGTTAGGGTGCCACAATACAAAACCTGCGCCGATTTCTTCTCTTACAGAGAACAAATCCAATTTAGTGCCGAGTTTTCTGTGGTCACGTTTTTCTGCCTCTTCAAGCATTGTTAAATATGCTTTTAAATCATCTTTTGTCCAAAATGCAGTTGCATAAATTCTCTGGAGCATTTTATTTTTAGCATTGCCTCTCCAGTATGCGCCTGCAACCTTCATTAATTTAAAAGCCTTAATAAATGATGTGTTAGGAAGGTGAGGCCCTGCACAAAGGTCGTTAAATAAGGATTTTCCTTCACTATTTTTGGTTAAGAACAAAGTAGGTTTATGATTTCTGTGTTCTTCCAAAAGTTCAGCCTTATAAATTTCGCCTTCTGATTTAAACTCGTTAATTTGAGCATCAATATCAGGAATAAGATATTTTTCAAATGTAAGATTTTGTTTAACAATCTCATGCATTTTATCTTCTATTTTTTGAAGGTCGTCTTCAGTAAATGTGTGACCTTCCAAATCAAAGTCGTAATAGAATCCGTTTTCGATAGCGGGGCCGATAGCCAGCTTAGCCTGAGGGAAAAGAGCTATGACAGCCTGAGCCATAACGTGCGATGTTGAGTGTCTTAATATTGAAAGAGTTTCTGGATCTTTTTGCGTAAGTATTTTTACCTTATCGCCATCTGTCAGGGGTGTTCGAATGTCTTTTACATCTCCGTTAATTTCTAAAGCCACGGCATTTTTTGCAAGTCCTTCACTGATTGTTTTTGCAAGGTCAAAACCATTAGCTCCGCTTTGCAATGCAATTTTTGAATTGTCAGGTAGAATTACCTCGATGTTAGACATTATTTTATCCCCTTATTTAAGTATCCTATTAATTTTATAGCACCAGCAAAAAACTAATGCAAACTTGTCAATTCTCTACCATAGTTAAGTTGACTATATGAAAAAATTGTAATATAATTTAAAAAAAATCAATATTTTGTAATATTTTTTATTAATTATTACAAAATTTTTTTAATATGTGGTTTACAAAATAGGGTAAAGGAAAGATAGGTTTTTAACATGTGTCCAAATAGCGAAATTCCTAATGAACAAACTGAAGCTAAACAAAAAATATTAATTGCGGATGATGAAGCAAGTATAAGAAGAATTCTTGAAACAAGATTAAGTATGATAGGTTATGATATTGTCACGGCCGCAGATGGTGAAGAAGCTGTTGCCGCATTTAATAAAGATAATCCTGATTTAGTCGTTTTAGACGTTATGATGCCTAAAATGGACGGATACGGGGTTTGCCGAGAAATAAGAAGAACTTCTGATGTTCCTATTATTATATTGACTGCTCTCGGAGATGTTTCCGAAAGAATTACCGGTCTTGAACTTGGTGCTGACGATTATGTTGTAAAACCTTTCAGCCCTAAAGAACTCGAGGCACGTGTTAAATCAGTTTTAAGACGTTCTACTAACAGAGAAATTACACCTTCTACCGGTAAAGTTACTAAAAATGTTATTACTACTGGTAATATTAAAATAGATACAGCAAGACGTCAGGTATTTAGAAAAAATGAAAGAATCAGACTGACGGGTATGGAATTCAGCCTGCTTGAACTTCTTGTTAACAACTCCGGTCAGGCATATTCAAGAAATGAAATTCTGCAATACGTTTGGGCTTATCCGCCGGATCACAGAATTGACACAAGAGTTGTGGACGTACATATTTCAAGACTGCGTTCAAAACTCGAAACCGACCCTGCAAACCCTGAATTAATCTTAACTGCACGCGGTATTGGTTATATGTTCCAGAGAATTAACTAAAAGAATTAAAAAATCAAAAGTCCCCTTCAAAAGAAGGGGGCTTTTTTCTTTCCGTTTTTTGATTATTATGTAAAATATTTCTCCAATGCCTGCTTGTCAAAGACTTCTATGCTGTCTTTGCTGTGAAGAAATATCAGGCATGTTAGCATTGATTTGAACATAGAAAACTCATTAATGGAAAATTTTTTCATCAAATCAGCTATATTTTCTGCAAGAAATTCCGTTATAAGAGTTTTGTTTTTAAATACCAGAGAAGTAAAGTAATCCAGCCCTTCTTTTGTGTTTATTCCCTCAAAATACAGAATGTCTGGCGATTGAAATTCAATAAAACGCATTGCTTTATCAAGGTTAAAGCCTATGTGTTCGTTAAGCTCGCACTGGTTAACATTTTCAAGATTGTATTTTGTTATGGATTCTATGGTCATTACGTTTTTATTTTTTGTTGCAATCTCTGATAGAATCGAATATATCATATGTGTTTTTCCGCACAAAGCTGAGCCGCAAACGAGAATTATCCCTGGACTGTTAATTGCTTTGGCTATAATACTGATTTTTTTGTCATCCAGTCCGCATTCAGAAAGTTTTTTAGGCGGTTTATAGATTTTTACTGATATTCTTTCTCCGTGAATTGTCGGGAAAGCTGAAATACTTGCAATAAGAGCAACATCATCCACTTTAAAGCTGAGTTTGCCAAGTTGTGGAAGTTCCGACACCGTAGGGTCAAGATTTGAGAGTGTTTTCAATCTTGCAATAAACGAGGATACAAGAACTGACGGGATTTCTCCTGTTTGTATGTTTTGGGAGTTATCTTTAAAGATAACTCTTAAACCGTTTGGAACATGTTCAAAGAAAAGCTCATGGATATCCTGAAGTATTGCCTGTTTTAATATTGCCCTAATCATCTTTTGTATATGTTCATCAGACAAGCTGTTTGTGATATCATGCTCATTTAAAACTTCTCTCCAGTCGTATTTTGGGCGGTCTTCATCTATGAAAATCTGACCTACGGAACTTGAACTTGTATAGTATTCCTCAATCTTTTTCAGGATAGCGTTTTCTGTTGATATAACAGGTTCAATTTCACATTTTGCATCTTCAACGATTTTATCTATTGCAAATAAATCCAAAGGATCGGACATTGCAACGGTCAATATCCCCTCTATTTCAAAAAGCGGGATAACTTTGTACTTTTGGGCGTTGTTCAAGTTTATATAACTTAAACATTTTTTGTCGAGCGAGTAATCCTCAAGGTTTACACAAGGTATATGAAGCTTGCTTTCTAAAAATTTAAGCAGCGTGTCTTCTTCAATAAGCCCGGAAGATATAAGCACCTGACCTATGTTGACGTTTTGAACGGCAGCAACCTGTTCTGCCGTTTCCAAATCTTCATATTTAATGAGATTGTCACGTACAAGGTCGTATTTTAATTTTTCAAGTGTTTTATTTCTTACAAACTCCATTGCTTGGCCTGCTCTTATTTAAGGTATTCTTTAACTTTATTTATTACTTCATCAAGTTCAAAAGGCTTTGTTATGTATTCGTTTACACCTGTTTCTTGACCGATTATTTTGTCATCTTCCTGTGAACGGGCTGTAACCATAATTATCGGAATATCCTTATATTTTGTATCATATTTTAAAAGGCGGCTGATTTTGTAACCGTTAATTTTGGGCATCATTACATCCAGAATCATCAAATCAGGCATAATTTCTTTTGCCAGATTGAGCCCGGCTTCTCCGTCATAAGCACAAAAGCACTCATAGCCTTGAGCCTCCAGCATGAATTTAAGCGTTTCCACAATATCCTGCTCGTCGTCAACAATAAGAATTTTTTTATTATCGCTCATTTAAGTTTATACCTCCGCCAAATTATTTTCTGAAACATCCTTGTTTAATGAATTTTCAACAAACTCAAACAGCTCTTTTGAATCTGTTCCGCCCTCCGGATAAGTTGCGGACGAATACAATATATCATATTTTTTGTCAGGTTGCCCGTTTAGGTCTGTCATTACTATGCTTTCTATTTTCTTTTCAATAAAGCTCTGTGCAAATTTATCAGCTTCCGGAATCATAACTACAAGAAAATTGCTGTTGTTTTCCGAAAAATAAGCCTCTTTTGTATTTGCTGTTTTTCTTATTATTGAAATTTTTCCCTCTTTTATATCTTCAATAAAAGAGGGCACATTACTTTGTACTTCTTTGATAAGTATGAGAAGAATACTTTGATTGCAAGCTTTTGCCTTTGATGTTTCCTTATCTAAATCAATAAGAAACTTTTCTTTTTCGCTTAAAACAGGAATAACAAATGAGAATGTCGTGCCTCTGTTGAGTTCGCTTTCCACCCAGATAAAGCCCTTATGCGCTTCTATAAGCTGCTTAGCAATTGGCAGTCCTAGTCCGGTGCCACCGTTTTTTCTGTTAAGAGAATTTTCTATCTGCTGGAACTGGTCAAATACTTTTTTCTGGTCTTCTTGTGCAATACCTATGCCGCTATCTTTTACGGATATCTTTATATAGTTATCATAGAATACTGCGTTCTCTATATCCGTAAGTTTTGTTCTGTCGATATCATTTACAGATATGTTCTCTGTTTTTATTGTTATATTTCCTTTTTCGTTTGTAAATTTTATTGCGTTAGACACAAGGTTAGACATAACCTGCTCTATTCGCTGGTTGTCGTAGTATGTTTGTGCAATATTGTCATCTTTTTCAAGGGTAAGTGTAATGTTTTTGTCCTTGGCAACATTTTCAAAGGTGTTTTTTATAAATTCGACAGGTGTGTTGATGTCGGCTTTTTCAAACTTGAAGTCCATTTTGCCTGCTTCAACTTTTGACAAATCCAAAAGGTCGTTTATAATTCCGGAAAGCCTTGTTACATTGCGCTGCGCCATATTTAAGAATTTGTCCATTATTGTGCTTACTTCGCCTGCCTTGCCGCTGAGGCAGATTTCCAGCGAATTTTTTATCGCGGTAAGAGGCGTTCTGAGTTCATGCGACACAATTGAAATAAACTCCGACTTTAGCCGTTCCAGCTTTTCGAGTTTTGTGTTAGTTTTTTTTATTTCTTCATATAATGAAGCATTTTCCAATGGCAAAGATACCTGCCTTGCTAATGTTTGAAAACAGGTTGTGTCTTCCTGAGTGAAATCGGCTTCTCTAAATACTTCAATAAGTCCGAAAAACTTTTCCCCTACATTTATCGGAGCAAAAAGGTTGTCAAACTTTAATATATTCAGGTCATATTCTTCCAAAGGATGTTTTATTTGTTTTATTACGTTTATATCCTTTATATTAAGGTCATAAGGTATTCTTTTTTTGTCAAAAAGTGCTCTGTAGCTTAAAATTGCTCTTAGCTTAAGCGAATGCTCAAGACGCGGTGAAATTCCGTACAAAGAATTTATAATCAAATCGATTTTGTGCTCGTCATTAAACACAAGCGTTGAAGACAAAGAAAAACTAAGACTTTTCTCAAGCCCGTCTATCATTATGTTGATGAGTTTTTGCTTGTCTAAAGATCCTGCTAACTGAGTAGAAGTATTATATAAAACATCTAGCTGATACAGGCTTTTTGCAAGCTCGCTGTTGTTTGTAGACAGCGTGTCTATTGCTTTTTTAAGTTTTAAGTTAGTATTTATGCACGCTGTTAAAATCTTTTCGTTAACAGGTTTTGTTATATATGCATTGGTAAGTTTTAAAAGCTCAATATTATCGGTATCTTGAGCAACAAGGCTTATTGTAGCCATATTTTCCCGTACATTGAAAGCTTGCAGTTTTTTGCACAAAATTGTTGCATCAGTCTCATTAATCGCTTCGTCAATTATAATCATCGATATCAGATTTTTTTCGACGTAGTTGAGTATTGCCTCCTCATCCGTAGAGATAATTACAGCAGTCGATGTTTTGGCAAGAGTTTGGGTGATTATTTTATTTTGTTTTTCATTATCCGATACTAACAATATTTTTGGCATGGTAACATGTTAGCACGTGCTTATAAAACTGGCTAATTATTAAGATTATAAACAAAAAATGACCTCTTTTTATAAGGTCATTTTTTGTCAGAAATTATATCTTTATAATAATATTATGCAATTTCCTCATGTGATTCAACTGAAGTTATTGAACTTTCATTATGCTTTTGAGGAAGTTTAATCAGCTCTGCAACATTATCACGTTTTTTTACCATTTCAGCAGTTACGGTGAATTCGTGTACGTTTTCCTGAGACGGTACTTCATACATAATGTTGAGCATTAATTCTTCCACTATTGAACGCAGTGCACGAGCTCCTGTTTTACGTTTGATTGCTTCTTTTGCTATCAAATCAATTGCCTCAGGCTCGAATTTTAAATCCACGTTATCCATTTTTAACAGGCACTGATACTGTTTGATGATAGCGTTTTTAGGTTCTGTAAGAATCATCTTAAGAGTTGCTTCATCCAGCTGGTCAAGTACCGCATAGATAGGAACACGACCTATGAATTCAGGTATCAAACCGAATTTAAGCAGGTCTTCCGGCTGCAATTTTTTGAGCATTTTTTGAGCTGCAATTTCTTTTTCTGCAGCAGTGGCCGGAGCCTTCGCACCAAAGCCCAATGAAGTTCCTTCACCGGCACGTCTTTCAACGATTTTATCCAAGCCAACAAAAGCACCGCCCACTATAAAGAGGATGTTTTTTGTATCGATTTGGATAAATTCCTGATGGGGATGCTTTCTTCCGCCCTGTGGAGGCACATTTGCAACAGTACCTTCAATCATTTTTAAAAGTGCCTGCTGAACGCCTTCACCCGATACATCTCGTGTAATGCTCGGGTTTTCGGATTTACGGGCAATTTTATCGATTTCATCGATATAGATAATACCTCTTTCTGCCCGTTGTGCATCAAACTCTGCACTTTGATAAAGACGTAAGAGGATATTTTCTACATCGTCACCAACATAGCCTGCTTCGGTTAACGTTGTAGCATCTGCAACGGCAAACGGAACATCCAGCATCTTTGCAAGAGTTTGAGCCAGTAAGGTTTTACCGGAACCTGTTGGCCCGACAAGCAGGATGTTGCTTTTTTGAATTTCAATACCGGTTGAATCTTTCTCTTTAGAATTGTGAGCAATACGTTTATAATGGTTGTACACGGCAACAGAAAGCACCTTCTTGGCATCATCTTGTCCTACTATGTGTTCATCAAGATAAGCTTTAATTTCATGTGGTTTTGGAACCGAAGAAATATCCGTTTCTTTTACTTCTTCTTTTTCGGTTTTTTCTTTGTTTTCAAAGAATTCCTCATCCAAAATTTCATTACACAGTTCAACACATTCATCGCAGATATATACTTCAGGACCAGCAATCAGTTTTTTTACCTGATCCTGAGTTTTTCCGCAAAATGAACATTTTAAACGACTGTCGTCATGTTTAACCATTACAAAATCTCCTGATTATTACTCAGCTTTTTCTTTGTGAGTTTTATCCATTGTAATAACTCTGTCAATCATACCGTACTCAAGAGCTTCTTCCGGCGTCATTATGTAGTCACGGTCTGTATCTTTTTCAATCTTTTTGATGGATTGGCCGGTATTTGAAGCCAAAATTTCGTTCAATGCTTTTTTGATTCTCAAAATTTCGGCTGCCTGAATTTCAATATCGGTTGCCTGACCTTGAGCGCCGCCTAAAGGTTGGTGAATTAACACTCTTGAGTGTGGCAGAGCAAGTCTTTTACCCTTTGTACCTGAGGAAAGAAGGAACGCACCCATAGATGCTGCCTGACCCAAACAAATAGTAGATACATCGGAACGTATGTGCTGCATAGTATCATAAATAGCAAACCCAGCAGTGACGCTGCCACCCGGAGAGTTGATGTATAACATAATATCTTTTTCTGGGTTTTCTGAATCCAGAAGCAGCATCTGCGCAACAACAAGGTTTGCAACCATGTCATCAATCGGTGTCCCTAAAAAGATAATTCTTTCTCTCAATAATCTTGAGAAAATATCAAATGCACGCTCGCCGCGGCTTGATTGTTCTACTACTGTTGGTACAAAACTCATAAATTTGCCCTTTCAATTGTGTTTACTTCTCTATTAACTTCATATAATAACATTATAGACTATTTATTTGCTCCTGCAACGAATTTAATTTTGTTGTTATCGAGCAAAAATTTAGTAACTTTTTGGCTGAGTGCCTGCTGTGACAATGACTGTATCATCATTGGATTTTTACTTATTTCTCTAAATATAGCAGACTTATCCGTTTGATACATGGTAGCCAGTTCAGCTAATTTTTCTTCCAAATCTTCAGGCCCGATTTGTATATTTTCAAGTTTGGCAATTTCAGAAATCATTAACGAATTTTTAATCCTGTTCAATGCTTCCGTTCTCAGTTCGCTGTCAACTTTTTCTGCACCGTCGTTTTTGAGAACCTGTTCCCAGGTAACTCCGGATTGAGCAAGCTTTTGTTTGAAATCAGAAACAAGCACCTGTTTTTCTCTTTCAATCATGGAATCCTGTACATCAACATCCATTTTTGAAAGAATTGTTTCAAACAATTTAGTGGCGCATCTTTTGTCGTTTTCAATTTTTGCTGAACTTTCAAGATATTTTTGAATATCAGCTTTTAATTCGTCAACTGTTTTGAAGTTTCCTACTTTTTTAGCTAGTTCGTCGTTCAATTCCGGTCTAACTTTTTGTCTTATTTCATTAATTTTAATTTTGAACTGAGCCGGTTTGCCCTGCAATTTTTCGTCGTGGTAAATTTCGGGGAAGGTTACGTCAATAACAAATTCTTCTCCGGCGTTTTTACCAACTAATTGTTCTGCAAAGCCCGGGATGAAATTGCTGTTTTCCAAATCGAGCATGTAATTTTTAGCAGAACCGCCGGCAATTAATTCTCCGTCAACAGAACCTTCAAAATCCATTACTACAACATCTTTATCAGTTGAGGCTCTGCCTTCGACTTTTTCAAATGATGTGAATTTTTTTGTAAGGTCATCAATTTCTTTTTCCATTGCGTTTTCAGGAGTTTTAAATTCTTCAACCTCGATTTCCATATCTTTGTATTGTTCGAATTTAACTTCCGGTTTCAACTCCAATCTTGCAACTACTTTAACCGGTTTGCCGAGTTCAAAATCATAAGATTCCAAGTAAGGTTCAGTAATTGTTACCAGATTGTTTTTGGTAATAGCATCAGAAAATATTGAAGGCAGCATAGCTTCTAAAGCATCGCGTTTAATATTTTCCGCACCTATATTTTTTTCCAAAATCGCTCTTGGTGCTTTGCCTTTTCTAAAGCCGGGAATATTTACTCTCTGGGATAATCTTTTACAAGCCTTATTGTACTCTTTTTCAGCTGTCTCCGCGTCAATCTCGATATCGAGTTTGACTGTATTATGTTCTAATCTTTCAATTTTTGTTTCCATATTCTATATCCTTATTTTCCTTGATAACGCTACGACATATTTCCGTAAAATAATTATATTATAAAAGAATCATAAATAAAGCATGAGAGCTAAAATTAGTAGATTTGGAGTAGAATAAATATAAAACATATCTATATTCAATATACAAAAGATTTATAACAAGAATTTTTTAGAGAAAAATTTAAAATTTCAAACAAGTTAAATCGGATAATTCAAAATTTTAGCAGCGCTGGTTATTTCCCTATACAAAAATGCTCAAAAATATTTTCTAAAATTTCATCTGTAATTACTTCACCCGTAATTTCGTCAAGTGCCAGCAATGCTGATTTTATATCAATAGATATTAAATCCTGAATTTCTCCGTTTTCTGTTGCAATAAGGGCATTTACAAGTGCTTTGCGTGCATTGGTCAGGCATTCTTGTTGACGTTTATTGGTGACAAATTCTGTCTCCATAGAATCTTTGTCCAGTACTGTATCTTTGATTTTATCTTTAAGTTCTTCAATGTTATAACCGGTTTTTGATGAAATATTCAGTGCCTCAGGATTTGGAACTTCTGCTAAATCAGCTTTGGATGCAATTTTTATGTGGGGTTTGTTTTCTATAAGTTCATAAATTAAAGCATCGTTTTCATCAAAACCTTTGCTCCAATCAAACAGAAAAAGTATTAAATCTGCGTTTTGAACACAGTTTTGTGTGTATTCAATACCAATAGCTTCAACTTTGTCGACTTTGTTTTTATCTCTTATTCCGGCGGTATCAATCAAAGTTGCCGGTATTCCGTCGATGTCTATAGATTCTTGTATAATATCTCTGGTTGTTCCTGGTATTTCTGTTACAATTGCCCTATCAAGATTTAATAAGGCATTAAATAATGAGGATTTTCCTGCGTTAGGACAGCCGACTATAGCTATTTTTATACCCTGTCTCATTATATTGGAGGCATTTGCGTTTTTTAAAATTTTATCTATTTTAGTAACTGTATTTTCCATTTCTGTTTTAAGAAAAGAATACTCCGGCTCTGCCACGTCTTCAGGAAAATCAACAGCAGCTATAATACGTGAATACAAAGAAAACAGTGAGGATTTTATTGCAGAAATTTCTTTTTTCAAAGCACCGGAAAGATTGTTTGCGCTTTTTTGAACAAAATTGTCCGTTTTGGCGTGTATTAAGTCAAGAACAGCTTCTGCCTGAGAAAGATCCAGTTTTTTATTTAAAAATGCACGTTTGGTAAATTCCCCCCTTTGGGCCAATCTTGCGCCGTTTTTTATTGTTAAGTCCAAAATCTTTTTTACTACATTCGGGCCGCCATGGCATTGAAATTCAACCACATCTTCACCCGTATAACTGTTAGGGTTTTGAAAAGGAAGTAAAATTACTTCGTCAATCTTTTGTCCGTTATCAGTAACCCAGCCATGATTAATTATTCCGGGGTCAATTTTTGACTTAGAAAACATTTTTAATGCTATATCAAAAGCAGTTGAGCCTGATACCCTTACTATTCCTACGCCGCCTGTTCCCAAGGGAGTCGCTATTGCTGATATTGTTTCGAATTCATCATTTATATTCATACCCGAATTTTAGTATTAACAAGGTTCTTATGCAAATATTAAGAATTGTTAACCTGTATGTGTTAAAAAAGACAATTATTTAGTATGTAAATACTTTATATATATGTAAGAGATAAAATAAATAAACCGAGAGAATAAATTTTTTCAACATAACATACACACTGACCTACCACACTAACCTACACACTTACACTTACTTACACACACGAGGAATCAAAAAAGATTCGACGGGATTCAATTATTGAATCCCTTTTTTTTGTTTATGAATTAATTCATATTTAGTGTGATATTCTTAGAGTCATTGTAATTTTTTTTAATTTGCAAACCCAGTGCATTTTTCTGTTTTAGTTGTTCATCTTTATGCATTTGCAAAAATTTTTGGTAACACATATTTGTAACGATGCAATCCTTAAGGCCTCTGTGCATTCCGTCGGTATTAAAATTAAAATGTTGTGCAATCATTCCGAGTTTTTTGCTTTTTAAATTAGGCAGCATTTTTCTTGCTATTTTTAGCGTGTCAATATAATCATTATTGAACTCTGAGTTGAAGTGCTTTTTTAGTTTGTTATCTATAAAACCTATGTCAAAATTGACATTGTGCCCCATAATCATGTTATCGGAAACAAACTCTATAAAACGTTTTAATACATTCGGAATTTTTTCCGCATTTTCCAACATTTGAGGCGTTATTCCCGTTAAATTTGTTATATAAGATGACACGTATCTTTGCGGATTTACGAGTTCGGAAAATTCTTCAACAATCTCATTATCAACCACCCGCAATGCACTGAGTTCTATAATCTCATCATTCTCTGCAGAAAAACCGGTTGTTTCTATATCTAAAACAACGTAATTTTCAGGATATTTAATTAAACTTTTATCACGCCCCATATTTACAGGTTACAATAAAATACAAAATAAAAAAATTATTTAATATACTTTTGTAAAAGCAATTTTTTCAGCGCTCTTGCGTTGACCGCCTCAGGTTCTATTGCCAGCAGATTATCCAGATGCTTAAGTGCCTCGTGGTAATTACCCAATTTTTTGTGCGCAGCAGCCAGTGCATACATTGCATCAATAAATTTTTCATCCAGTTCCAGAGCCTTTTCCAAATCTTCAACAGCTTGTTTTATATTTGGGTTTTCTGTGTCTTTGCGTGTAAGAATAATTCTTGCTCTGTTGTAATATGCATCAGTCATTTTTTTGTTAAATTGCAAAGCTTTTGTATAATCAAGCGTTGCCTCGTCATATTGACCGAGAGCGTGATTGGCTACTCCTCTGAAAAAATAAGGTATTTCCCAGTCGTTTTTTAATTCAAGAGATTTATTTATATTTTTTATACCATCTCTGAATTTTCCTGCGTTTATTTCGTCAATACCTTTATCCAAAAATGTTTTATAATCAGGCATGATTCTCCTTTGCAAAAATAAAAGAGAGATTGAACTCTCTTTTTATCTTTTAAATGGTGGGCGATACTGGACTCGCTTGAGTCGTAGGCGAGTGTCACGAGCCGTACGAATCAGGATACTCGAAGAGTAGAACCAGTGAAGATTTTCCGTCAGAAAATCTTCATCGTGAGAGTCCATAATAAAAAACTCACAAAGGAGTCTTTTAAATGGTGGGCGATACTGGACTCGAACCAGCGACCCCCACAATGTCAATGTGATGCGCTACCAACTGCGCCAACCGCCCATTATTAGATTTTATCAAAGTTTTCGACTTTGAGATGCGTTACCACCCTCTCACAAACAGACATTTAGTCTGTTTGTTCGGCAGAGTGCCAACCGCCCATTTAGTTATTAAATTGTCAAAATGTGATGCTACCTCTCGTAAAACCTGCCACCGGCACTTTTACTCGGCAGAGTCAACTGCGCCAACCGCCCATTATTAGATTTTATCAAAGTTTTTGACTTTGAGATGCGTTACCACCCTCTCACAAACAGACATTTAGTCTGTTTGTTCGGCAGAGTGCCAACCGCCCATTT
>CALUQO010000010.1 GCA_944322935.1 Candidatus Gastranaerophilales bacterium
CAAGTCGAAATGGAGACTCTGCCGAAGAAAAGCAACTAAATGTTGCTTTTATGAGAGGGCTAAGTCAGATACGCAGTATCTGCGTGCAGTATAAAAAATAAAAATGAACCATACTCTACGAGCATCCTGATTCGTACGGCTCGTATTAATTGTTATACAGCAAGCAGAAGCTTCGCTTCTGACTTTGCTTCCCTCTACATAAAACATGCCACAGGCATCTTTTATGTAGAGTTCTTGACCCAAACAAGAAAAGAAAAAATATCAAAGAAATCTCAAAACGCCGAAAAGATTCTGAACACAAACGATTGAAGTGTGCTTCAAAAGCCTGATGCTTCGCAATGGCAGTGGGATTTTGGCAGGCATGTGGTGATGTGTGAATGCCAGAGTAATGCTGCCATACTTTTAAGTAAAAATTTTTCCGCAAACACAGCTCCAACATATGCTTTGAAAATTTATGCAAAAAACGAAATATTATTTATGCTTCACGTTTCTATAAAATATGCTGAAAAAAAAGCCTTTGTGTGGTTAAATAATTAATAAGCAAACATGGGGAATGGGGTAATTTAATGCAATACGTACCGCTACATTTACACACCGAAAACAGTCTTCTTGACGGCGCAATCAGAATTAAAGAACTGTGTAAATTTGCTAAAGAAAATGACATGCCGGCAGTCGCACTGACAGACCACGGCAATATGTACGGTGCAATTCAAATGTATGAAACAGCCAAAGAAATGGGGCTGAAACCGCTTATCGGCTGTGAATTTTATGTATATGACGGAGATATTACTGAAAAAAATCCCGCCAAAACTCACCCTTATCACCTTGTGCTTATCGCAAAAGACCAAACGGGTTACAAAAACCTTGTAAAACTTGTTTCCATTGCAAAATGCAAGGGTATGTATTACAAACCAAGAATCAACCACGAACTTATCGAGCAGTACCACGAAGGGTTGATTTGCCTTTCCGCCTGCGTGCAGGGCGAAATTGCACAGGGCTTTATCAGAGGAGAAAAAGAATTTTCCTATGAAACCGCAAAATTTTACAAAGGTCTGTTCGGCGATGATTACTATATTGAACTACAGGACCACGGGCTTGAAAAACAGAAAATGTCAAACCCCGGCATGATTGAACTTGCCAAAGAACTCGGTATAAAAATGGTTATCACAAATGACAGCCACTATTTAAAAAAAGAGGACGCCGACTGGCACGACACACTTTTGTGTATCCAGACTAACGCTTTAAAAGAAAGCAATGACAGGTTCCGTTTTCCTAACGACGAATTTTACGTAAAAACACCCGAACAGCTCAGGGATTCCTTCCGATGGATGGACACCGAGATGTTTGAGGAGTGTATAAAAAACACCGTAGAAGTTGCGGATAAATGCCATTTGATAATCGAAATGGGCAAATATCACATTCCGTATTTTGAAATTCCTGCAGGTCATACCTCTGAAACTTATCTTGATTACATGTGTATGAAGGGTATCAAAAAAAGATACGGCGCTTTGACTCCGGAGTTAAAGGAACGTCTGGATTATGAACTCGGGGTTATCAACAAGATGGGGTTTGCTGAGTACTTCTTGATTGTATCCGACTTCATCCAATATGCAAAAAGAAACGATATCCCTGTCGGTCCGGGGCGTGGTTCGGCTGCGGGAAGTTTGGTTTCTTACGTACTTGAAATTACCGACCTCGACCCTATCAAGCACAATCTGTTGTTCGAAAGATTTTTAAACCCCGAACGTGTAAGCATGCCTGATGTGGACGTGGATTTTTGTGTTGAGCGCCGAGGCGAAGTAATTGATTATGTTACCCAAAAATACGGCGCAGATAAGGTTTGCCAGATTGTTACCTTCGGTACACTCGCTGCCAGAAACGCAATGAAATCAGTGGCACGTGTATATGACATCCCGTTTGCGCAGAGCAACCAGTGGGCTCAGCTTATACCGGCCGAACCTAAAATTAAAATTGACGATGCTCTAAAAGAGGGGATGGAGCTTAGAAAACTCTATGACACGGACCCGACTGTTAAAAAACTTGTTGATATGGCAAAAGCCATTGAAGGGCTAAAAAACAACACGGGTATGCACGCAGCCGGTGTTATTATCTCTAAAATGCCGTTGTCGGACGTTGTTCCTGTTGAACCTTCAAAAGAAGGAATTATCGTAACCGAATACACGATGATAGAAGACGAGCACATCGGTCTGTTAAAAATGGACTTTTTGGGCTTAAGAAACCTTACTATTATCCATAATGCCCTGAAGATGATACAAAAACGCACGGGCGAATGGCTTGAGATTAACCAGATTCCTCTTGATGACCAGCTTACTTTTGACCTTTTGCAAAGAGGCGACACGGACGGTGTGTTCCAGCTTGAATCTTCGGGTATGAAAAAACTGGTTAAGGATTTAAAACCTTCGGTGTTTGAAGACTTGGGCGCTCTGGTTGCGCTGTTTCGTCCGGGGCCGCTGGGTTCCGGAATGGTACAGGACTTTGTTGAACGTAAGCACGGAAGACAAAAGATTGAATACGCTCACCCGCTTTTGGAACCTATCTTAAAAGATACCTACGGCACAATCGTATATCAGGAACAAATCATGCAGATATTCCAGACCCTTGCGGATTACTCGCTGGGGCAAGCGGATAACGTACGCCGTATGATGGGTAAAAAACAGATTGAAAAAATGGCTGAGCAAAAAGGTATGTTCATAGAACGCTCCGCGGCCCACGGTATGACGGAAAAAGGTGCAACGGAACTTTTTGAACAGATTGAAAAGTTTGCTTCCTACTGCTTTAACCGAAGCCACTCCGCCGCTTATGCGTTTGTTTCTTACCAGACGGCATATTTAAAGGCGCATTATCCGGTTGAATATATGTCCGCTCTTTTATCCAGCGTGTCAAGTGATCAGGAAAAAACACAGCTTTACATTGCCGAATGCCAAAAAATGGGAATCAAAGTTCTTGCGCCGGATATCAACAAATCAAACGCAAAATTCACACCTGACGGAAACAATATCCGTTTCGGGCTTGCGTCTATCAAAAACGTGGGTGAGGGCGTTATCGAACTTATCGAAAAAGAGCGAGAAACGGAAGAAGGCGAGTTCAAATCTCTGTATGATTTTTGTACAAGGATTGACACAAAAGCACTGAATACGAGGACTCTTGAAAGTTTAATCAAATCAGGAGCTTTTGCGAATATTGAAAAAAGCCGCAAACAGCTTATAGAAAACCTTGAGCCTCTTATGGCTTCCGCAAAGCGCCAGAACGAATCAAAAATGCTCGGGCAGGCGAGCTTGTTTGCCGGCATGACCACGAGCTCCGGTGTTGAACTTGATACATATACGCTCACCGGCAGCGATGCTGAATTTGACGACAAGCAGATTCAGGCATTTGAAAAAGAATACCTCGGCTTTTACGTTACCAGCCACCCGCTTTCAAGCATTGTTGACAAACTGCCGTTTTTAACAACGCACAATATTGCGGAATTGAAGGATATGCCAAACGACAAACCCGTTACAATCTGCGGGTTGTTGTCACAGGTAAGACAGATTCCCACCAAAAAAGACCCTACAAAATTTTTGAAAGCCGGACTCATTGAGGACTTAACCGGTAAAGTGGAGTTTGTTGCTTTTCACAAAACACTTATCAACTATAATACATTTATCGAATCCGAGAAAAAAGTTATTATGTCGGGCAAGGTTCAAAAAAAGGATGAAGACCAGTTCAACATAATTGTGGATTCCGTAAAAGCTATTGAAAACAGCAATATAGTGACGCTTTGTTTAAAGGAAGAAATGAAATTCGAAGAGCTTGTGGGCTTAAAAGATGTACTTTCTCATTTTAAAGGCGGCGACCCGCTTGTTGTAAGTGTAAAAGAAGAGGACGGAAGCGATTCTCGCATACTTTGCGATTCGCACTTCTGGGTGGACGCTTCTAACGAGCTTGTGCATGCTGTTAACAACAATTTTGCGCAAAAAGTCGGCATTGCTGTAAAATCGCTGGATGATTAACGGTTATACAAACAAATCTGTAATTTCAAAATTGTTCACATCAATAAGCCCTTTATCCGTAATTTTTAATTCCGGAATAACAGACAGTGATAAAAATGCCATACTCATAAACGGGTCTTCGATTTTACATCCGAGTTTTTTTGCTGCTTCTTCAAGCTCTTTTATGTTTTGCTGCACTTCTTCCGCAGATTTGTCCGACATTAAACCGGCAATTGGAAGTTTTAGATGCGCAAGTGTTTTTCCGTTTTCAACAATAATTTTTCCGCCCTGAGATTTTACAAGCTCAACCGCAGCATAATACATATCATCATCATTTGTACCTATAATAATCATATTATGCGAATCATGGGCCACTGTAGAGGCAATTGCTCCGGACTTTAGCCCAAAACCTTTCACAAACCCGAGTCCTATATTGCCCGTAGCTTTGTGACGTTCAATAACAGCGATTTTTAAAATATCATTTTGGGCATCGGATACGGCAAGACCATTTTCTATCGGTAAAGTTTCATCAGTTCTTTGGGTTATAAGCTGTTTTGGTATAACATTTATTGTTTTTGCCATATCTTTGCCTGCAGGAGCTTTAATTTGAAAATCTTCTTTATAGAGATATTTCACATTTATTGAGCCTCTCAATGGCGGTGCTTTTAAAACATTTGTATCGACAAGCATTTTTCCGTCACGAGCCGTTAATTTTCCGTTTTTAAAGACCATTGAAGGTTCAAAAGTCACAAAATCTTTTAATACAAGCATATCAGCCTTATATCCGGGAGCTATAGCTCCAAGATTATTAATTTTAAAATATTCAGCAGTATTAAGGCTGGCCATCTGTATTGCTTTTATCGGGTCAATACCGTTTTTAACAGCTTTTTTAACCATTCTTGAGATATGTTTAGCAAGATGTTTGGGATGTCTGTCATCCGTTACAAACATACATTTGCGGGTATTATGCGTTTTTAAAACAGGTATTAATGATTCTAAATCTCTTGCCCCTGTTGCCTCTCTTATCATTAAATACATACCGAGCCTAAGCTTTTCAACTGCTTCTTCTGCCGTAGTGCATTCGTGGTCGGAGTGCACTCCTGATGCAACATAAGCGCACAAATCTTTTCCGCTCAAGTGCGGCGCATGCCCGTCAATACATTTATGTTTTTCAAGCCCCAGTTGTATCTTACTCAATACATTTCCATCACAGTTTATTACACCGGGGAAATTCATCATCTCTGCAATACCGAGAACCCAAGGAGCATCAATTAACAAAGCCAAATCATAGCTGTTTAAATCGACACCGGAGGTTTCCAAATTCGTTGCAGGAACGCAAGAAGGCAGCGTCATATACACATCAAGCGGGAGCTTTTTTGTAGCTTCTCTCATAAAACTTATGCCCTGAAGCCCCATAACATTAGATATTTCATGCGGGTCTGCAACAACAGTAGTTGTACCTGAGGGTACAACCAGTTTTGCAAATTCCGAGGGCATAAGCATTGAACTTTCCAGATGTACGTGCCCGTCAATAAACGATGGTGACACATATGCTCCGTTTACGTCAATTTCTTCTTTACCGGTATATCCTTTGCCTATACCTGCAATAATACCGTTAGAAACAGCAATGTCAGCATCATAAATTTCTTCGGAAAGCACATTTATAAGTTGTGCATTTTTTATAACCAAATCAGCCGGAATCTCACCCTTTGCAGCTTTTATAATAATTTCCGTTTGTGCATTTGTTTGCGGTTCAAAAATGTCCAATTTATTACTGCTCCGTATTTGTGCTTTTTATAAATATTACTTTATTTTTTACCGACTAACAAGCCTTTGTTTTGTAACAATTTGATATATCAGATATGATTTTTTTTATAAAATATGCAATTTTATACAATACGTGCTATAATAGTAGTAGTAAAATTTTCATCAATAAATATCCCGCAATTTGTGTTTATTAATAAAATAAGGAGCAATCTTGAAAACATCAAATTATTTTTTAATTTGTATAATCTGTGCTCTGGCTGTTGTTTTATACGGATGCAGCAAAGATAACAGCCATGTTGTAAACATGCAAAGCGGTATAGTTATACATAGCGAAGATTTTACTGGAGGCAGCAGCAAAGATGCCGTTAACGAATCAAATGTAATACGTCTTGGTGACGGTTATGAAAAAATTGAACTAGATTTAGAAAAAATGTAGATGAATTAATTTATAAAAAATACGGAAATTTTTATATTTTTTTATTTTAATTTATTTACTTTTATATTACGATAGGAGTAGTCGCTATAATTATGAAAAAAGGAATAACAATGAATTATACACACGGAAGCCTCGAAAATGAAATTTTGAAAACTATTTGGATGCTTGAAGAAATTGAAAGTTCTGATGTTTCTGTAACAGAGGTGCAGGAGATAATTAACAGAAATTCTTCCGTATCTCGTGCATATACTACCGTAAAAACGGTGATGGATAGATTAGTAGAAAAAAACATGCTTGTCAGATACAAGCAGGGGAAAAAATTCTTTTATAAGTCTGTTTCTTCCCGAGATGAAATGGCACAGGAAGCCATTAAAAAACTTGCGAGACAGTATTTTAATAACGATATGGAATCTCTTGCAAGAGCAATTACAAGCATGAATTCTCTTCAAAAAGAATGCAAGACAGCAGTGTTGATATAGTAAAGCAACGGCAATTTGTCGGCAATATTATTATAGCAGTATTAACCGAAAAGATAAGTGTTAAAAAGGGTCTTTTACTTTTTCCGAAAGGTTGTGAGGACCCTTCAATTCACGCAGCCTGGCACGCATTATGCCATTATGAAGCTGATGAAGATATAAAAGCCAAAGACGCGGAATACACTGACCAGCAGGTTGAATTGCTTGAGTTGATTGCTTTTACTTTTAAAGACGGAAATCCCCTGCCGCAAAACATCATAGATGCATACAAACCATATTATCAAGAAGACCCAATATCATACGATACGGGTCTAAAGGGTGTTATAAAAAAACTTTTCAGATTTGTTAATTTTTAGTTAGTCTTTTGGCTTTTTACCAACCTGATTTCTTCCGTTTTCTTTTGCTATGTAAAGACAGTCATCAGCATATTTAATCAATTCCTGCGGAGTTTGCCCATCTTGCGGATATGTAGCAACACCGAGGCTGATTGTTACCTGCACATCATTTCCGTTAACAAGTTTCAACGGGTGTTCGCTAACAGCTTTACAGATTTTTTCTGCAGTGAAGATTGCACTTTCGTTATCAGTATTTGTAAGTATAATAGACATTTCTTCCCCGCCGTAACGGCAAACAATATCTGAACTTCTCACGTTTTTTTTAAGAATTTGAGCTACCTGTCTTAAAACGGCGTCGCCTGACTGGTGTCCGTATGTATCGTTAAATTTTTTAAAGAAATCAATGTCAATCATTATTAAAGAAAACGGTCTGTCGTATCTTTTTCCGGTTTCTACACCCTGCTGCATATGCTCCTGAAAATATCTATGATTATACAGCTCTGTTAATCCGTCAGTAGTGGCAAGAGCATATGTATATTCCAAATCTCTTGATTTAAGAATATACTTTGCAAGATAACAAGCTATGAAGACAAGCAATATTGAGGTCAGTTCCAACACAATACCTGTCCAGAGGTTAAAGTAGAGCATAAGTGCGGTAGAAAATATTATATAAATAATAGCCGTCAAAATAGCGACCAGTGAGGATATAACCGTAGATTCGCTTCTTATTACAATCAAACCGACGAACAAACTCAGTAAAAGGCTTGTCAATATATCAAAAATCGGCGGAACTCTTTTTATAAAATTGTTGTCCAGAATATTGTTAATGAACGTAGTGTGGATTTCCACCCCGGGGAAAATTCTGTCCGTAGGCACGCTTTTTAGGTCAAAAAGCGAGGTGGCACTTGTTCCTATATATATAATTTTATCTTTAAAATAATTGTCTGGCAGAAGTTTTGCACCGTCATAAATACTTTTTTCAATTTTCCATAAAGGAATATATTCAAAAGTATTGTGGCTGTTTATACCACTCGGGCCATACCAGTTTAAAACAGCAGTTGCATCATAGGTAAGAGGAATTTTTCGTTTTCCCAAAAGCATTTCCCCGTCTTTATTTATTTTGAACTCATTAAGTTTTAAATTTTCGGTTTTTTCAAGATATTTTAAAGCCACCTTTAGCGCAAGATGCGGATAAAAGCTGTCTTTGTAAACTACAAAAGGAGGTAAAAATCTCGCAATCCCATCTTCATCACGCAGCAGGTTTATATGCCCTATATTGGGTGTTGTTGTTAATATTTGATTGATTATTGCTCTGCAATTAGAAAAAGTAAAATAACTGTTTTTTAAGTTTATATCAGACTCATTAACAACGTTTGCTTTCAGTGCTGCCGGCAGGTCAACCGGTTTTCTTAAGGCAAAAGACTGGTTATCAAAATTAATGGAAGTGAAAACATTGTCATAACGCGCAATATTTTTTGCAAGCTTATTGTCGGCATCATCACTGCTTTTTAAAGATTTTACAAACATTAAATCAAAAGCAACTACTGCAGGATTCTGTTTTTCCAGATAAGTTATTATATCTGCATATATACTGCGGGAAATCGGCCATTCTCCATATTTATCCAAAAAATATTCATAGCTCTCGTCATCCACAGACAGTATAACAATATCCTTGTCTGATTTTTTATAAGAGGCGAGCACACTCTGACGTATATCAAAAGTTTTGTTCTCAATAATACCGAAAAAGCTTCTAATAGAAGGATGCCCTAAAAATGCAAACAAGAGCCCTATTGTTATTATTATATAGATACTGTACAAAAAATATTTTAAAAAGGTTTTATTTTGCAGATATAGTTTAATTTTTTCCATGATTTTAAGACTCCGTTGTTTCTATAATAAGGGGTCGAATAATATGCTTTAACATTTCTAAAAAGAAATATTACACCTCAAGCGGGGTTGTAACAGTATATCCCTGATTAAATTCCAGCAAAAATGCAGTAAGATCAAATAATTCTTCGGGATTTTGCAAATACTTTAAAAGGCATTCTTCATTCAAATTCATAATACTTAAACTCTCTCTTTTCAGTCGGGTATATTCATGTTTCTGTTGGGGTGGATATTATCATTTTTACAAAATTTGAAGTTTAATAAATCACCCTAATAATTGAATTTTAGAAATTTTTCATATGAGCAAATGCGCTTAATAGTTATCAAATAATATTTGATAAAAGCAAAAAGATGTTAAAAATCATTAAATGTCGTTACTTTTGCTTTACAAAATTGCATATTTATATTGAAATAGTATAATAATATTAAATTATTTATACGTAGTTAATTAAAAAGAGGATGAAAAAACATGAGTACAGTTCTTGAGAGAGTAAAAAAAGTTGTAGTTGAACAGTTAAGCGTAGACGAAAATTTAGTTACTCCTGAAGCTAGCTTTACAGCAGATTTGGGTGCTGATTCATTAGATACAGTTGAATTGGTTATGGCTTTTGAAGAAGAATTCGGCTGTGAAATTCCGGATGAAGAAGCTGAAAAAATCGCTACAGTTCAAGACGCAGTAAACTATATTGAATCTCATTCATAGTTTATGGCAAACAGATTTTGTGGGGAGCATATTTAACATACTCCCCACTATTTTACCGCTAAGTTCACGGTAATCATTCTCAGAGAAGTAAAGGTTAGAAAATGAATAAAAGAAGAGTTG
Organism: Candidatus Gastranaerophilales bacterium; assembly: GCA_944322935.1. GTDB lineage: Bacteria > Cyanobacteriota > Vampirovibrionia > Gastranaerophilales > Gastranaerophilaceae > Limenecus. The sequence goes on from CALUQO010000010.1 coordinate 9,717, forward strand.
TTGTTACAGGTTTAGGGATTGTTTCACCTTTTGGTGTGGGTGTTGATAAGTTTTGGAACAGTCTTTTAGAAGGTAAAAGCGGCATTTCTACAATAGAAAATATACCGCTTGACGGTCATACGGTACATATTGCGGGTGAAGTTAAGAACTTTAAACCTGAAGAATATCTTGACCCTAAAGAAGCAAGAAGAATGGACAGATATACACAGTTTGCAATGGTTGCAGCTGATGAAGCAATCAAGGATTCCGGTATTGTTGCCGGTGAAAATGTAGATCCCTACAGATACGGTGTAATCGTCGGTTCTGCAGCGGGCGGGTTCGATACCTTTGAAAAACAACACGATATAATCACTGCCAAAGGCCCTACAAAATGTTCACCGTTCACAGTGCCTATGATTATTGCTGATATGGGCGCAGGCAGAATTTCTATTAAACACGGTGCAAAAGGCGTTAACAAAGCGGTTGTTACAGCTTGTGCAACCTCGGCCCACTCTGTTGGCGATGCTTTCCGCTCTATTCAGTGGGATGACGCAGATGTTGTTGTAGCAGGCGGTGCCGAAGCCGTTATTACAAAACTCGGTATAGGCGCATTCACCAGTGCAAGAACTCTGTCAAAACACAACGATGAACCTCAAAAAGCTTCAAGACCTTACGACAGAGATCGTGACGGTTTTATCATGTCAGAAGGGGCTGCTGTTCTTATTCTTGAAGAACTTGAACATGCTAAAAAACGCGGTGCTAAAATTTACGCTGAAATCGTAGGTTACGGCCAAACAGCTGATGCTTATGATATTGTTGCTCCTGCTTCAGACGGAGCCGGTGCTGCTATGGCGATGAAACTTGCTATTAAAGATGCAGGTGTTAAGCCGGAAGAAGTGAACTATGTTAACGCTCACGGCACAAGCACAGGATTGGGCGATATAGCAGAATCTCAGGCTATTGCAAGAGTATTCGGCGACCGTAAAACTAACCCTGATTTGAAAGTAAGCTCTACAAAATCAATGCACGGTCACATGCTCGGTGCAACAGGAGCTGCTGAATCGATTGTTTGTATAGAAGCTATCAACCACGGAATTGTTCCGCCTACTATCAACCTCGATAATCAGGATGAAGCAGTTGCTGATTTGAATTATGTTCCGCATAAACCACAAAAAGCAGAAGTAAAATACGCATTGACCAACTCTTTCGGCTTTGGCGGACACAATGCTTCCTTGTTGTTTAAAAAATACGAAGCATAATTAAAATCAAATAAAAAATATTTAATATAAAAGCCCTCTAACCACTTGAGGGCTTTTGTTTTGCTTGTTTTATTCCGCTAAATTTCCAGGATTTTAGAAGGGTAGTGTTACAACAAATTGACTTCCTGTTATATCTGAGCTTTGGACATTGATTGTTCCGTTATGTGCTTCTAAAATTTTTCTGCTGATAAAAAGTCCGAGTCCGGAACTCACTTTTTTAAATCTTTTGTTGTATGCATTTGGTATATTAAACAGAGTTTCCGCTTTTTCCCGCGAAATACCTTTGCCCTTATCTTTTACGGTAATAGTTATTTTTTCCGTATTCTGTTGTATTGTCATATAAATTATTGAATACGGGGGCGAGTATTCCGATGCATTTGTTAAGAGATTTTTTATTACAAGCTTTATTGTCTCTTCATCATAAACAAATATTTCATCAGTGGTTAGCAATTCTATTTTTATCGTTTGATTTGCTGTTTCAAACATATATTTCATATCATCAATACACGATTCTATTGTTCTTTTCAAAGAATTGGGCTGTTTTTTTAATACAAGTCCGGATGTTTCCAATTTTAGCTTTGTAAGAACATTGTCAGTCATTCTTACCATATACCTTGATGAATTTAAAATCTCTTTTAACATTTGTCTTTGTTCTGTATTAAGCCCCCCTAACGCTCCAGTACACAAAAGTTCCAGAGCATTTTCTTCGGCACGTGCAGGAGTCTTCAGATCATGCATAAGCGTATCAATAAAATATTCTTTTTCCCTCACACGAACAATTTCTTCAGTATAGTCATTGAGCACTATTAGATACCCAATCACATTATTGTTTTCATATCTTCTTGCTACTTTGGCTTTTATATATTTTCCCTCCGGCAGTACAAGCCTTAATGCGGTCTTGCGGGTTTTGCTTTTTGAATATTTTTCTATAAATATTTTTTCTTCGTACAGTCCCCTTTTATCAAGCAGTGTCATAAAATTTTTTACATTATCGGATTTTTGAGCGAATACCTTAAAATTCCTCGCAAGTATATTGAATGCATTGTCAGTAATTATAATTTCATCACTGGAAAAATCAAACAAGTCGGTAATAAAATCAGCGTCAAACATTGCTTTTACAGACTGCTGTTTCAATTTTACGGATTCTTGTAATTTTGCGGTTGATAGGCTTGTTTTAGTCTTTTCCATTCGTACTTCACCATTTAAAATATCTTATTAAAACCTGTTGTTTGCGTGTATATATGTCCAAAATTGATTACTCTTCAATATAATTATTTCAGAAATACATAATACCTGCTAAGAACTCATATGTTTGTTCGGTTGGGTATAATCATTTCTTGCTCTGTATGATTATATGAAATATAGGATTTTCATATTAAACTGTTTCTGTAAAAATAAGAATTAGCCAACCGGCTATTCTTTTATCCCCCCGGCAAGCATATCATTAATAAAATATTTTTTCCCAAACAAATAAACAACTATAACCGGCAACGCACATATCACAGAACAGGCTGTTAAATCCCCCCACATAACAGTTTCCCTGAAACTTCCCTTAAATTGAGCAAGCGCAACAGGTAAAGTTGTTATGTCTGTTGAATTTGTTATTATTAACGGCCACATAAAACTGTTCCATGTTGTTATAAAAGTAAATATGGCAAGTGTAACTATAGCTGGCAGAGCAAGAGGAAGTGCAATAGTAAAAAATATTTTAAAAACATTGCAACCGTCTATTTTTGCAGCTTCTTCAATCTCCGGTGATAACCCTTTAAACCACTGCCGCATAAAAAAAACACCTAATCCGCCGAATATTCCGGGGATAATAAGCGCCTGATATGTATCTATCCAGTGGAGTTCTCTCATAAGAAAAAACAAAGGTATAATATTGACCTGCGGCGGAATCATCATAGTAACAAGGAATATAAAAAATACAAAATCTTTATATTTGAATCTGCTTCTTGCAAAAGCATAACCTGCCATTGCAGAAAACAATACCTGAAAAATGGTTGTTGCAAGTGCGACAAACAGGCTGTTTACAAAAAATTGGAAAAGCGGAAGCCTTGTAAAAACATTTTTGTAATTATCTATTATAAACGGCTCGGGAACAAAAGACGGCGGATATGAAAAAATTTGTGACTCTTTCATAAAAGAAACAGCAACAAGCCATAAAAAAGGCAGCAGCATTGATATTGCTCCGATTATAAGTATCAAATACCCCGTGAATATAGCAGATTTTTTCATATGTAAATTTTAGACAAAAATCATGTATATGACAAACTACTGATTATCAATTTTTTATAGTCAGCAGATTCTTTCTTCTATGCCGTCTTAAGACACAAAACTTATGCTGGTAAAGGATTCAGGTTACAAAGCAGGCTATGACACCGTATATTACAAAATACACTGCTGAATAATTACGTTTTTTGCGGGAACAGTTCATCCGCATTCACAAAACTACGGCTCGGCTCTGCCTGAGTCTTGTTTGTCGTAGCATTCCCCACCTTTTCTCGGATTTTCCGCCGAATTGTCTTTATGGCAAAAAACTAGCGGACATTATTTTTAACTATTTGTATGTAAACAAATGTTAAATTAGAGATTATTATTATTAATTTTGCACATTCAGCAGCATTAAAATTGTGACAAAGGAGGTTTTTTAATGACTGCAGTTTCTTCAATTTCAATAAACTGTGTTAACTATCAGCAAAACGCTTCACAAAAAAATAAAAACGTAAAAAATGCCTCAGTAGCGCGTAATCACGATTGCGCAAAACAGCCGCAAATGAATTTGCAGCAGTCAAGAGCTTATGCCGCCCAGCATGTAAGTTTTAAGGGAATCCCCGAAAACAAACCGCCTCATTTAACGGAAGATGATATAAATATTGCCGTTACCTGCTGCGGACACGGCAATATTAAAGGCAACAAAAGAGAGGTTTTCGACTTTCGTGCGTCCATGAACCATACTTACGGGTTTTACTGGTATAAAAATTTTAAAAACCCGCACATAATTCACAACGGCAATGTTGACGAAAAACGAAACGGAGAAACCACCGCCCTTGTCATTCCTTTGCATCCAAACTCTGACGGCATCCGGGGCAACGACAACATGACCCTGCTTTTAAACGGAAATATCTCCAAAGACATTTTAAACGAGCTTGTGTTGTATATGGCAAAAGCCGGTATTTTAAACAAAGAACCTCTGTATAACGTAAGGTATTATGTCAACTCCACAAATCCCCGTGATTTTATGTCCAACCCTAAGATAAAAACAATTATCGCAAACTTTTTCCGCAGTAAAGAAATCGAATATGCGAAAAAAATCACAGCCGAGAGTGAAGCAAACAAAAAGCTTCAGCCATCTGACATAAACATAGTCAACATAGACCGCAGAGTTGACCAAAATAACACCAGAGAGGTAAAAGATTATCTTCGGGAATTTCTTAAAAACGACAAAAAAATGACGGTTGTGTATGACAAATACACGAACTCTGATAATATCCCAAAGGATATGACAGCAATTTTAATCCCCTCTAAAAAAAGCCAATGGGATTGCATAACAGTAACTATTGACAAAAAAATACCGCAAGACGAATGTAAAAACCTCATAAACCACCTTGTACGCATAAAATCCGCCAATGTGGAAAATGAAAATTTCAGAAACGCAATCGTTGATTATTTAAATAACCTGTAGTTATATAGCGTGAGGCTGCGAGTAGGGTAAACTTCAGCCTACCGTAACTTTCATCCCAGTGTGTATGCCTAACCTACAAACCCTACAAGCTACAAGCTGCGTTGTACCGGTTGAATTCTCATTTAGTTTTCCTTGTTAATTATATTATTTTACAAATAAATCCTTTGCTGTTTTATCAGTCCAAAATGTTTTAGATTCATTTCCAACTAAAAATTCAAACATTTTACCAAAAGCATTTGGAATAATACCGCCACGTTCTATAGTAGGAAATGACTTAATTTGCATAGAGTCAGGATTGAAAACATCCATCACTTTATCAGAATAATTAGCATCTCTTAAAGTAATTTCCAAAACAGCATCCTTATATAAATCTTTAAATTTTTGTATATTTTCTCTCAAATTCCCTGAATTGTTTTCACTCAGCCGTGAATAATCTTTATCGAAGCTTCTTGTCAATTCGCCTGCAAATATATTTCTAAGTTCCGGTGAATTAAATTTAATTTTGCTCCAAAAGCCTGTCTGTTTCTATGTATACTGGTATTTATTTGCATTATTTTCTCCTTTACAGGTTTGTATAAAACACGTAAATATAAAAATTTGCTAGAATAGTAGGGTCAACCCCGACGAACACTTTTTCATTGTTTCAAATCATGTTATACTCAATATCAGATTACTAAAATCAACGGACAACCTTGCTTAAAGCACAAACTCAGATATTTCTTAAGTCTTGTGGATGAGAAAAAGTGCAGGACAATCTGCTTGCTAAGTTTTAAAAACTGAGGTCGTGTAAGTCTCTGTCCCTTTTTTAGGTTAAAAAACTATAAATCAATAAGCAAGGTTGGGCATACTTCAAGTGTACCCAACCGACAGACTAAGGATTTCTTCAAAATTTTCAGAAAATGAACTTGAATAATCCTTAAAATTTGCTATCATAAAAGGCAAAAAGGATAAAATTAGCATGAATAAAGAAGATAGTAATGAACAAGTTTCACAGAATCCCATAAACCGTATTAATTATCATAAACATATTATTTATTCGGCAATTCTTTGTAATATTTTAATTGTACTAACAATTGTTGCATACTTTGCCGGTTTCAAACATCAATGGTTCATTGCTTTAACTTTAATACTGCCTGTACTTTTATATAGTTTAAAAACCAAAGGGTATTGTAAAATTAAATACTGTATTCTTTACAGTATATATACAGTTTTTCCAATTTATTTAATTGCGGGTTTTCTGTTTTTGCTATCACTATTAATAAATCCCTTAGGTGTAATGATTATCGGAGAACTGTTAAAATATGCTTTTCTGGGATGGATAAGTATTTTTATATCTTTTATGATTTTAAATTTTTGTTTTATCAAGCTACATAAATTACTTAGTAAAACCCATTTTTATGAAAGTTTATCACTAAAGCTTTTCGGTTTAATTCACAAAAATCCGTTTGTATACATATTAGTGAGCATCATAACGGTTGCAGCACTTAGTATTTTTACATTTATAAATGTAATTTCAGCAAATAACCGATTCTTAAATTTAGGTATTTCAGAATTAATGAAAAAAGATTCATACTATTCAAAGGCAATAATTTACGACAAAAACAAACTTTTGATTGTATACTATGACAAATACGAAGTTTTTGATTTAGATAAAAGAGAAAAAATAAAATATGGGACAATAGACGGACTAAAAGTTAATTATAGGGTTATGAACGGGTTTAGTTTAAATCTGCTAAATAATGAATCCGTTTTAATTACGGGATATAATGTAGAACGTAATAAAAATATGGAAAAGCAGAGAGTACTTGATTTTGGTATATTAAATTTAAAAGATTTTTCATACAAACCGCTTGGAGAATTTGTATTAGAACGAAGCTTTCCTGAAAATGTGTTTTCTTATGACAATAGGAACTCTCTTATCATCACAGACTTTGCAAAGGCATATATCTTTGATACATCAACAATGAATTCGTTTCCGCTGGAAAAAGAATTTAACTATTTATCTGACAATAATAAACTTATCCCATTCAAAGATAATAAATATCTGCTTGTATCTAATGCCGTTGTTTATCCTGATTCCACAAACAAAAGTATAGACTATGATCCATTGATACAAGTGTTTGACCCACATAAGAAATCTCTTAAAACTATATATTACCCAAAAAGTCAATATTCTGATACTTATCGTTATATGAATACATTTTTACTCAACAATGACAAACTCTTGATTATTTATATTCCGAGAGATGGGAAAGAAAGCTTCAAGCTAAGGCTCGATACAATTGATTTGGAAAAAGGAGAAAAAATTTCAGAAAGAGTTATTAGTGCTCCCGAACCTGAATTTTCTATTGAATATGCAGTTCTGCAATATCCGGAAACACTATTGTTGTTTGGCTCTGAATCCCGGTTTAGACATGGTGTTTATATATATAATTTGAAAGAAAATTCATTTAACAAAACAATGTATAAGGCCAATTTGTGCCCTGACAATTCTGACAAAATTTTTGTATTAGATAATGGTGATGTTGTTATATATGGAAATATTTATTCAGAAGGTAAGATTTTCTTATTTAAAAATAAACAAAATTAAAAGTTTTCATCTCCTGCGCGAGGATTGTGTTGTATTCATTTTGTTTTGAATATTTATATAACGGCAGCAATATCCTGTAATCCTCACAATCTTCGTAAGCCCGAAGCCAACCGAAATTTATTATTGGGGCAGCAAATCGGACATTAAAATACAATGGTGCCATAAATCTTTCACTTACAAAAAACACCCGGCAAAAGCCGAATGTTTTTTTAATCCGGAGACGGAGGCAGCAACGCTCGATTTTTACCTCACTTCGTTCGAAAAATCGGCACTCTGCATCCGTCAAACTACGGCTCGGCTTTGCCTGTGCCTTGTTTGTCGTAGAATTCTCACCCACTGACAAAGCTTCGCTTTGTGTGGGTTCTATCACCATTCTTCATAAAAAAAGAGGTTTGGCAAAAGCCAACCTCTTTTTTATGGCGGAGAGGGTGGGACGTTTTGAGCCTTAGCTCGAAACATTACAAATTATCCCACGGTCTCCGTGGGTTCGAAAACGATTCGGGAAAAATGGTCGGGTGGCGGTAACGCTCGATTTTTTTATTCACTTCGTTCTTAAAAAATCGGCATTCCGCATCCGTCAAACTACGGCTCGGCTTTGCCTGCGCCTTGTTTGTCGTAGGATTCTCTCCCACTGACAAAGCTTCGCTTTGTGTGGGTTCTATCACCATTCTTCATAAAAAAAGAGGTTTGGCAAAAAGCCAACCTCCTTTTTTATGGCGGAGAGGGTGGGATTCGAACCCACGGTACAATCGCTTGCACACAGACTTTCGAGATCCGCACCTTAAACCACTCGGACACCTCTCCTTGACTTTTATTTTATAACAAAAATTTTTAAATGCCTAAACTTTTTTCTTTTCCACTCCGGGAGCATCTTTTATGATAAACGGTCGCACAAATGCATACGTTCCGTATAAAGATGTTGCCAGACCGGCTAATGACAATACTTTTGAAGTCTTAGAGAACTTTTGAGCAAGCAATCCGCCTGCTGTTAAAAGAGTGGTGCCTGTCATAATGCCTAAGTAGCCTTTAAATATGGTTCTCGGTACAACAATTGTGTCCGTCATATCAGCAGAATTTTTTGCAGCTGTATGGAACTTTTCCAGAAATGTTGCTTTACTCTTTGGTTGAGGAGTTTGTGCAGGTGCAACGCCCTGTTTAAAACTTGGGGTGAAGGTGTTAATTCTCATAGTAAAAACCTGTTTTTTAAACTATACTATGATTTTAATACATAAATCACTGTCTGCAAGCAGGTTTGTCGCATTCGTCAATAACTTTTCCGAATAAAAGCCTCAAGCCGCCGAATCTTTTGCGCAAAGTCTTGCGAACTCCGCAGGAAATTGCATTTGCATTTGTTGCAAGCCCCTGTACCTGACACATAGTTGCATCCACATGCGGAAGAACTTCGTTTACGCCGGTTGTTGTGCCCGTCAGATTTGCACTCAGGTTTTCAAGATTTTTAGTGGAAGCCTCAAGATTGGATACGGCATTTTCCAAACTTTTTTGCTGTATGGATTTGTTGAATTTTGTAGTCATATTATCCAGATTCTGCGTTGCTTTAGACAGATTGCCGGTTGTGGTGTAAAGATTCTTTTGGTTTTCTTTTAAAATGTCGTTTACCGATTCAAAAACCATACTCAATCCCTCGAGGGCAGCATTAAGGTTTTCCGTGCTTTGCGCAAGGTTGTGTCTGATAGATTCAAGGTCGTCGGGATTCTGGTTTGACATAAAGGTGTCAATATCAACGGTTGCTTTGCCCTCAAGCTCTGAGCCGTTGGAAATCATTACATTGGAGGGGTCTTTGGGGTAAACAAGCTCTAAAAAGTCACGCTCTTTGTCGTGATGCTTTTCTTTTTTCAGCATAACGGTAGTGTTTTTTGGCAAAAGCAGATTTTTAGGATATAAAACAAGTCTTATCAGCGTGTGGTTAAAGTCGTCACTGTGACGCTGTTCACGTGCTTTACCTACAACAAGCCCCTTGTAATAAACGGGCAGTTTTTCGTGTATGGGGCGCAGTTCCTTAAACTTTGCCGTAACATACGTGTAGGTTGTTAATTTGTAAATGTAGAACCCAAGCCCTGCAAGTATTATCAGGGCAAAAATATAAAACAGTTTTTTCATAGTTCAAATAATAAAGCTGTTTTATATTTATAAAAATCCCCCGCTGCGGCTAATCTGTCAGTACATAGGCTTTAGGTTCACTAACACAATTTTTCCGAACAAAAAGAAAAGGCCTTTTGTCAAACAACAAAAGACCTTTTCCTTTTTATATTTAGATGTTTTTGATTAGTCGTCAGCGTGACCTGCTGTGCCTAATACATCTCTCATTTTGTGCATAACCATTTCTTTAACGGCTGTTCTGCCCGGTCCCATGTATTCACGAGGATCGAATTTATCGGGATGTTCAATGAAGAATTCTCTGATAGTAGAAGTCATAGCCAATCTCAAATCAGTATCGATGTTGATTTTAGCTACACCGTGTTTAGAAGCGTAGTTGAGCATATCTTCAGGAACACCTTGAGCATCAGGTAATTGACCGCCGTATTTATTGCATTTTTCAACAAATGCTTTAGGTACTGAAGATGAACCGTGAAGTACGATAGGATAATCGTAACCAACTACGTCATAGATAGCTTTTTTACATTCAGCCAATCTTTCAAAGTCGAGTTTAGCTTCGCCTTTGAATTTGTAAGCACCGTGAGAAGTACCGATAGCAATAGCCAAAGAGTCGCAACCTGTTTCTTTAACGAATCTTGCTGCTTCTTCAGGGTCGGTGTAAGTTGCGTGGTGAGCGGCAACTTTAACATCATCTTCAACACCTGCAAGTTTACCGAGTTCTGCTTCAACTGAAACGCCTCTTTCGTGAGCGTATTCAACAACTTTTTTAGTTAAAGCAATGTTTTCTTCAAGCGGGAATCTTGAACCGTCAATCATAACTGATGAGAAACCGCCGTCGATACAAGCTTTACAAATTTCAAAATCTGCACCGTGGTCTAAGTGAAGAGCAATAGGTACTGTAGTTGTAGCCAAAGCAGCTTCTACCAATTTGATTAAATAAGTTTGGTTAGCATATTTTCTTGCACCTGCAGATACCTGAAGAATGATTGGTGATCTTGTTTCTTCAGCAGCTTCTGCAATACCTTGCAAGATTTCCATGTTGTTAACGTTGTAAGCACCGATAGCGTATTTGCCGGCAAGTGCTTTTTTGAACATTTCGCCTGTTCCTACTAATTTTCTTTCTGCCATGAGTTTTTCTCCTCTTTTTTACTCGAGCATATTCATTAAAAAAGTACCTCAAAAAAAGGTTTTTTACAAGGTTTTTATAAGAAACATATAACGAATTTTACCTAAAAACTTTCAGCAAATTAAATAATTAAAAGAAATAACAGACCTGTTATTCCAACAGGTCTGTTTTGTTGTTTTCTATACGAGAATAGCTATTAATCAGCTTATTTCATACTTTTTAAAGATACCTGAGTTTTAAGTTTTTCAGGTGTAAAGTTGTCTGCCTTAATTGAGCTACCTGTGCTTTTTCCCAGAGTAAATCTGAACCCTGCTTGCAAACCTACACCGTTTCTGCCGCCGTTTGTGAAGTATGCCTGTAAGAATCCTGTGAATCTTTCACCCCAGGCTTTTCTTACACCTACACCGTATTTTACAAACGGGTCAATAGACAGGCTGGGTAAGGAAACATCATTAGCTTTGAACTGTGTATTATCCATAATGTTCCATACTACACTAACACCCAAGTATGGCTGCCATCCGTTTTTAAGGTTGCCGATAAATTTAAGACCTGGTTCCAGTTGAATTGCGTGTAACGGGTCTGAATTTATGCCGACACCGGCTGCATTGTGATAATCAAATGTATTAACAAATGAATATGACATTAACATACTCGGTTGGATAATGAATTTACCCTGAGCAAGTTCCCAGTTGTAACCGGTTTTAGCAGCAACACCGGACATTAACATTGTGAAATCTTCGTGTCCGAACATAGAGTTTGCTTCACCGGCACTTGCACCAACGTTAGCCGTTAAACCAACAAAGTAGTTGCCTTTGTAAGCCATACCGACAGCCCCTAAAGTACCGCCGTTTTGGTATATGCCTATGCCGTCATAAGCCTGATGAGAACCGTTATATCCGGCATATACGCTCCACATACCGTCCCATCCGTTGCCAAGGTCATACAGCTCGGAATCTGCTCCAAAGTATGAGCCGTAAGCAACGTTAGATACTCTCGGACCGTTATCCAAGTGAACATTTTCAAATGTAGCGAACGGTCTGAACCATCCGGCTTTGTTTTCGTATTGTGAAACAGTCGGGTCAAATACAATGTCTCTGGAATTTGCGCTGGCATATTTGTTGCGCATTTTCATAGCCTGACGTTGTTCTTTTGTCATCAACATATACATATCCATATTGCGGAATGCATTGTCGTAAGAATTTAATTGAACAAGATAACCGCCTAATTGTGCAGCTACAGGAGAAGCCATGATAGCCGGGTTAAAGCTTTCATATCCGGTGCTTCCGCCACCGCCGCCACCGACAAGACCGAATTTCAGCATTGCGGAATCAGGGTCGTAGCTTGCAGTATATTTGTATATAGGTGAGTAAGCTATTTCACCGCCTGTATATTGGATTGCTCCGGCAAGAGCTGTTCTTACGGAATCATCCATTCCTGTTCCCAATGGAGAAATAGAGAAGGATTTCTCTGTTGTCGGTTCGGTAATCAATATATTGGAAATATTAATGTGATTACCGTTGTCATTAGTAAAGCTGTTAGCTGTTATTGTATCTATCTGCTGCTGAGCAAAGTTGCCGTCCAGTCTTAAATCAAGGTCAGAGTTTAATGTAACATTACCGAGATTTGTATTCTGGATTGCATTGTTTTGCAGGTTTAAAGCACCTCCGTTTACAATAAATGCATTGGCACCTGAAATATCAGCAGCCTGACCGAGTGCAAGAACTCCGCTATTCAGGTTTAATGTATTTCCGGAAACAGCGTTATTAAAAGTAGTATCTCCGTTTACATTCAAATCACCGCTGCCGGCAACTTTATCGTTTAAAGCAACATTTGAAAGGTTAACTGTACCGTTATTTGTAACAGCAGTTGAATCTTTAAACCCGCCAATTTCTTTTATATTAGTCAGGTTAAGGGTTTGACCGTCATTAACCGTAACACCTTCATTGTCATTACCGATTATTGAATAGCCGCCGCCATTAACACTCAAAGTATTGTCACTGCCTTGCAATGTGCCTAAGCCTGCTGAGAGTGATTCATCGGCTGTCATTTGATAAACACCGTTGGCATCGCCCTGTGCAATTGCATCGCTCAATGTCAATAAGTCAGCATTAAATTGACCTGTTGTAGCGTCATAGTTTACATAGTTTGAATCTTCATCAGCAACAAGTTCTATATCACTGCTCAGGCTGATTTTGTCCTGCAATGTACTCGATACAGTGAACGGTGTATCGTCTGATTTTGTGGTAAGGTCAACTTTTGATAATTCAATGTTACCTGCTACAGCATCTGAATTGGTTGTATTGAGCGAATCACCCCAGTCAAGTTCAAGTTTGGCAGTGCTGCCCTGTGCTATTGCCAGATTGTTAATTGAAGTTGTTGTATCAACTGTACCGTCTGCAAGGCTTAAAGTAGCACCGTTTTCAAGATTTAATGCAGCAGCGTCACTGAATAAATTACCGCTTACACCTTTTGAAAGTGTTGCACCTTCCGCTACAGTAACATTACCGGTCACAGTGTTATTAGCATTAGATATAACGTTACCTGAAAGATTTACATCACCTGTACCTGAAATAGCGTTTGCTATTGTTCCGCCTTCAACATTGTAAGTTCCTGTGTTTTCAACGGCACCTGTAATATTATCGGCAGAAGATGTCAGTGTACCGCTGTTTGTAACGGCTGCACTGATAACGCCTGTGTTTGTAAATGTGCCTGCGTTTGACACTGTAGTTTGCGTAATATCAGCAGAGCTTGTAACATTTCCTGTCAGGTTTGTTGTGCCTGTACCGGTGATTGCATTAGCAATTTCACCGCCTTGAATATTATATGTACCGGAGTTATCTACCGCTCCGATAATATTATCAGCAGAAGATGCCAGTGTGCCGGTATTTGCAACAGCCGCTGTTATAACGCCTGTGTTTGTAAATGTACCAGCGTTTGACACTGTAGTTTGCGTAATATTAGCAGAGCTTGTAACATCTCCTGTCAGGTTTGTTGTACCCGTACCGGTGATTGCATTAGTGATAGCTCCGCCTTGAACAATGTAGATACCAGAGTTATCCAATGTTCCTTTTATATTATCGGCAGAAGATGTCAATGTACCGCTGTTTGTAATAGCAGAGGTAATAACACCTGTATTTGTTAAAGTGCCCGCATTTGTGAGAACAGTCTGTGTGATAGCAGATGTGTTATTAACAAAACCGTTAAAGGTTGTAGAGCCTTCACCGGTAATTACACTGTTATTTGTCAGGGCACTGCCTTCATTTTCACCGCCTTTTAATGCCAGTGTTTTATTGTTTTCTATAGCGGCAGAAATTTGTCCGACATTGGCTGTCAAGTCCCCGTTATTTGTAACTGTTTGCTGGGTAATTGTATTTACGGAAGCCGAAATATCATTTGTTCCGCCAAGAGTCAAGCTTCCTGTATCGCCGGTTATATTTGCATTAAGTGCAATTGTATCAACTGATATTGCGCCTGTGTTCTCAAAATCAGCACCGATAGTTATGCTGTTTTGTTTAATTTGCGCAGTGTTTGAAGCTGCTCCTGATATTGTTAATGCACCGCTGCCTGTAATTGTATTGCTGTTTGCGCCGCTTACAAATTCAAGTGCACCGTTGTTTGCTATTCCTTCTGTTGAAATAAGTTTATCAGCAGCAGATATTAAAGCGGCTCCCTCAGAAATACTGATATTGTTCTGGCTGATTGTTCCGTTGTTGGTTGTTTTGCCGGAAGTAATATTCATATTTCCGTTTCCGGTAACACCTGATTCAAAACTATTTGTCCCTGCAAGGTTTAAAGTACCGTTGTTTGCAATATCAGTTGTATTATTGCTGAAATTCATATCAGTAACATTTAAGATACCGCCTTCATTTGTCTCAAGAGCAGTTACAAAGTTTTCCATAGATGCATTTTCTGAACCTGTTAAATTCAATGTGTAACCGTCTGCAACAGTAATACCATTGTTATGCTTATCAACTCCGTCAAACCCTGTTAAGGTTGAGCCGTTATTGATAAATACATTCTTTGTTGTATCAGAACCTTGTGTCAAACCGATATTTTCATTATCACTTAAGACAATATCTTTATTTATAGAGAAATTATTTGCCTGAACATTTCCAGTAATATAATCTGAAAGTCCTGCTGTGTAATCCTGAGAAAGAACATTCAACGAACCGTCAGAGCCTTTTGTAAAGGTATATTTGTGGTCTGTTGTAATTGCAACTATCTGTCCGTCCGCTGAACCATCCAGAGTAATGGTTAATCCGTCAGTTGTGCCCGTTACATAATCAATATAATCATTATATGGGTTGGAATTTGTTGCAAGTTCATTTTCTACGTTGATTACATCTAGGTTTAAAGTACCGGAATTAGAAGCACCGTTTGTAATGTTAATCTTATCGTTAGAAGCTGCTTTGCCTGAGTTATCAGTTAAATCAACATCAATTTGAAGATTACCGTTACCTGTTAAATTTCCAACATTTAAAGTTGTATATTGAGCGGGAGTATTGCCCATTGCAATAGTTTTATCATTCAAATTGAGAGTGCCGGTAACAGTTCTGTCTTCTGAAAGTAATATATCGGTACCTAAAATAGTAGTACCTGCACCTGCAATATCTTTAGACAGGTTATCACCAAGATTAAATGTACCCTCATTTGTAATAGAACCGGTAATATTTGCAAGGTTTGAAGTCAAATTACCGCTGTTTGCAATTGTTACATTTTGTCCGATTGAAGCAGAGTTTGTGACTTCGCCGGAAATTATAGTAGAACCGCTGCCGGTAACATTTTGTGCAAGTGTTCCGCCGTTAAGCTCTAATTGTGCGGCATTTGAGATTGCTCCGCCTAAGTTTGAAGCAGAAGAAGTTAATTTACCTGATTGAATATCGACTGCTTGTCCGATTGCTGCATTGTTTATAACGTCACCTGCAATAATTGTCGAACCTGCTCCTGTGATATTTTGCGCAAGTGTTCCGCCGTTAAGTTCTAATTGTGCAGCGTTTGAGATTGCACCGCCTAAATTTGAAGCGGATGAAGTTAATTTGCCTGATTGAATATCAACAGCTTGTCCGATTGTTGCATTATTTACTACGTCACCGGTAATTGTCGTTTTACCGTCACCAGAAATACTATTAGCATTGGTACCGCCGGTAAAAGTTAATAATGAGTTATTTACAATACCATTTGTTGTTGTAACGTTGGAAGCATTTGTAATAAGGTTGCCCGTATAGTTTTGTCCGAGAACTGTTGAAGTTCCGTCTATTTCAACATAACCTGCCGTTATGTTTGCATTATTTGTAAGTTCTCCGCCAACAACAACCATACCGTTACCGGAAATATCATGTCCTAATGTTCCGTCAAATATACCTATTGTACCGTTGTTAGTCACAGCTGATGTTATACTGCCGGCAGAGAGGATTTCTGTCTCAGACCCTGCGCCTGTAATTAAATTTCCTGCTAAAGTAACGTTTTTATCAATTCCAAGGACACCGTTTGTATTTGTAATATTTTTTCCGCTTTGACCTAACGTGATTGTTCCCTGATTGTTATTTGATACAATGACGTTTGTTTCTTCTCCATTAATGTTTATTTCTGTTCCAATATCTGAAGAAACCTGTGTATTTCCGCTTACAAAATTAGTAACGCCGTTCCCTGCAATATTTTCATTTAGCACATCAACATTGGTTAACGGATTATTAAAATTCCATTGTGCTTGATTACCGTTTAAATTCAATGTTCCATTATTGGATACGGCGTTGTCTATAGCCAAGCCGCTTACGTTTGTTGTCAGGGTAGCGCCGTTTGCTATATTTAAAGAGTTCTGGTCAATAGCGTTTGCAATAACATTAGCACCGCTTTGTACATTTGTTACACCGTTTCCGCCAAATGTACCGAGACCGTATTGGGAAAGATTGATATTTCTATCTGAAATTGAACTGTTAATAGTTATATCGCCCGATACCAGATTTAATTCATTGTTGTTGTAAATATCATCGCTTGCAGTAGCAAATTCAACTTTATGTCCTTCTGACGCTTCAATATTAACTGTTCCCATGTTAAATATTGCACCGCCGGCAGTTGTTGCGCTGTTTCCACTGAATGTTACGTCTTCATTTTCAGCATTAATATTTACAATTGCGTTCTTAGCATATTGCCCCTGTTCTATAGAAAAATTTTCTTCGCTCCCGTCAGTTCTTGTTGTCAGGTTGAATATAGCGCCTCCAAGTTGCGCACTGTTGCCGGTATAATTACTGTCGGTTGATGTTAGTGTAATTTGAGTATCCTGTGAAGCAGGCTGTGTATTATCAATTGCCTTAAGGTTTGCAACGGCACCGCCAAAGGGAGCATTGTTATTGTTGAAAACAACGTTTGTTACATTACTGGTTGAACCGTTATTTTGCAAGGCTCCGCCAAGCATTGCCGCAATACCCCACTCTGAAGCATAGCTGCCGTCATTAACAAAATTTTGGATTGTACCGTCTAATATAGAAAATTCTCCAAATCCGGGTGAAAGAGCAGAAGTTCCAAGATTTGTACCGTTTATGGTGTTGTTATTTAGGTTTAATGATACAGAGTTATTGACACCCCACATATCAATATACTGGTTTCCGGCGTCAATACTTTGAGACAATGTTGCGTTTTGTCCTGATTCCAAAGCACTTTTAAGAGAACTCCAGTCAGCTACATCAGCGGCAAAAGCATTGCCGGATAAAGTTAATATTGACAGAGTTATTGCCAATAATAACTTCTTCTTTTCTTTCTTTTCCATATTTTTCCCTCTTGTTTTTACACCAAATTATCTGAACAGGTGCATAACTACCATAAGCATTATGATATCACAAATAAAAAAATTTTGAATAATGTGTAAAATTTTAAAATAAAAAAAATCCTAGTACTTAAATTTTAATCTTACTAAGATTTTTCGGCTTTTTACTCCAAAACAGATAACCTGATGTAAATATTAGGGTGCCTGTTAGCCTGTTTGAATATTAGAATATTACAATTCAAAATTGTTATAAGAAAAGTCAATTTCTTCCTGCGCTATGCCAATGTATCTTAAAGTGATTGCAGGTGATGAGTGGTTCAAAATCTTTTGTAACAAAGCCACATCGTTGTACTTTTTATAAAAATGATACCCAAAAGACTTCCTCATCGTGTGTGTGCCGACATTAGCGTTAATGCATAAATTTTCACATGCTTCATTAAGAAACCTGTAGACCTGCGAACGGTCAAGCCGGCAGTGTTTCTTTCCGATAAATAGAGGTTGCGTTTCCGACAAAGAATATTTTTTACAGCGTTCATTTTGAAGGTAATCTTTTATGAGCACTTTTAATTTTGAGTTTAACGGGAATCTCTTATACTTTCTTGTTTTCTTTTCCTTTATTTCCACATAGTTTTTGCCGTCAACATCATCTATATTTAACCCCAGTATGTCAGATACTCTCAATCCTGTATTAATCCCGAACGCAAATATAAGGCGGTTTCTCTCATTCCGCATTGCTAAATAATTCTCAATTTTTTCTAAATCTTTTTTGTTCTTAATCGGTTCTACTAAATTTTTCATTCCAACTCTTCCTTTCTGCACCGGAATACTTACCTGCAGTGCATAGAAAAATGTATCTAAAAATTAAAGTTGAGGATATTTTAAACAATAAATACCGTAGAGATTTTTATAAAGCAAATAACCCCGGGATTAATATCCCGGGGTTATTTTATTTTTAGTTAAATTATTTATATTTAATTATTTAACTCTTTGACCGTTTACGTATTCAGATTCTGTACGTTTGATGCCGTATTGGTCTTCATATTGTTTAACAACTCTTTCGGCTTCTTTTTTATCACGGCCTGCGTATGTTTCTCTGTTGAATTTTTCGTTATCGTGGCTGTTGACGATATAGAATTCATCTCTTTTAGTTTTTGCAAACGGATTGGTTGTTGAATTGTAAGATACGCCTTCGTAGTCGTCGCTTGCTGTACCGTGGTCGAATTCTGCATTTACATTGAGTTTGTATTCCTTGCCGCTTGGACCTTGGATTGAGCAAGGGAGGCATAACTCTTCGCCAACTTTAGGGAAGAAGCCGTCAGTCGGTTTTGTTACACCAGCCGGTAATGTACCTTCTTCTTTCATTTTATTGAAGTATTCAGTTTTGATTTGAGTTCTGATGTATTTAACATCTTTTTCATTTGTAATGCCGTATACATTTCTTACAACCTTATCCCAATCGTCACCGTAGTGAACTTCGTAACAATCAGTCGGTGTAGTTGTTTCTTCAATTTCAGTTTGAAGTGCTACGTAGTGATCTTCTTCCGGTGTAGGCGGTACAGGTTTGTTAACCTTGATTTCACCTGATTCGAGTTTTGTTAACAGAGCCAGAGCTTCTCTGTGGTTAAGAACACTTGCGTCTCTGTTATCATCTTTAGCTTCTTTTTTGCCTTCTGCATCTTCTGCTACACTAGCAGAACCGCCTGCTTCTCTGTATGCATCTATCAACTGATCTTTTAACAATGTACCGTCTTCTGTTGCATAGTAGCCTGCAATCTTCATTGCCATTGCCTTAGCATCTTTAGTCGGGAATGTTTCTGATTCTTTAACGAATTCGATATAATCACCGATTGTTTTGATGCTTGAATCTATATTTACAGGGATTGCTTTGTCTTCAACTCTGCTTGCCTGACTTTTCATTGAACTGATTGCTGACAGACCTGCTGCAACTGCTGCAGTAACAGCCGGAGCCCAAGGTACTGCTTTTAAGCCTTGATCCTGATGAATTCTGTCAGAAGCACCGGCGCCGTAGTTAATGTTTACATTCTGATCTTGTAAAACATCAATCTGTCCCATCGGTACGCCTGCTAATGCACCCAAGCCTGTCGGGATAGCAACGTCTCTTATAACTTTCTTGGCATCGATTTTCTTTTCAATACCGTAGCCGGCACCTTTCATAATTTCTTTTGCTTCTTTTACCGTGAATCTTTCGGTTGATTCGTTAGCTTTTGCATATTTGTTCAATTCATCTGTAATGAATTGAGCTTCACCTGCTTGTATCTTTTTATTTGAATAAGATACAACGGCTTCTGCACCAACCAAGTTGTCCCCGATTTGATAAATAAGTTCATCTGAGATGCCGGCTTTATCTAATTTTGCCTGTAATTCTTTATCATATTGAGGACCTTCTTCGCTGTATCTGATTTGAGCAACGTTGTTGTTTTGTCCTGCTGATTTGTATACTGTTGTTGATTCTTTTGTACCGCCTGTAATGCCTCTCCATAATGATTTGAAGAAGTGAGTACCTTTTCTTGTTTCTCCGTAGCTTCTTGCTGCGTCGTATTGTTCTTTTGTAAGATTACCTGCTTCGTATTCAGCTTTTAAGCCTTCTCTTACAAATGCTCTTATGTCTTTGTCGTTGGTAATATCAATGCCTACATCTTCACCGACAAGGTGTCTTGTTAAACCTGCGATTTCTCTGACTTTTTGCTGTGCAGCAGACTCAAGAGCTTCTGCTCGTCTTGTCATTTGTTTGTCCAATACATCCATTGCTGTTTTGTATGCATCATCGTTTATCGGAGCAAAGCTGTCAACGCCTCTTTTTCTGTCATCTCTTGAACGTCTTGAATGTAAAGCTTTTAAATCTTTTTCAAGTTCTTTTTTGAGGTCATCTGTTGACATTGATTCTTTATAACCTTTTTTACCGGCTATCTGATTAAGTAATTCCATTGCTGCTTTTTCTTTTTCAGCAAGTTTGTTTTTTTCAGAATCAATAACTTTGTTTTGTTGAATTGAATTTGTTGCACCTAAAATTCTTAAATCTTCTCCGCTCATGTAAATATCCCTTTCTTGTTTTCCTCTACAAAGTCTAGTAAAGAATTTTTAATCCTCTATACTTACATAAACAATTTTTAGATTTAAAAATTGCCTGAATTGAATAAAAAAGTTAAAAACAAGAGAGCGTTTTTGGGTCAAAACGCTCTCTTATAAAGAATTTTCAGTTTGTTAAGTTATATTAACATTTATATCGCATTAATGGCCTAATGCCCATCTAAGACCCAGAGTCAAAGCAATACCGTTTCTGCCGCCGTTTCTAATCATTGCCTGACCAAAGCCCGTGAATCTGTCGCCTTTACGTTTCATTATACCGACACCGTATTCGATATAAGGTTTAACGGAAAGTTCGCTCAACGCAACGTCATCGGCATAGAATTTTGTTCTATCCATAATGTTCCAAGTCATGTTAACACCCAGGTACGGCTGCCATCCGTTGCCAAGGTTGCCTATAATTCTCAAGCCCGGAATGATTTCTATTGCGTGAAGCGGGTCTTGTGTAACTCTTACGCCGGCAGAGTTTGTGTAATCAAACACGTTAACCATTGTATAGCTCATCATATAGCTGGGCTGGATAACCAGTTTATTATCCAACAATCCCCAGTTATAACCGGATTTCCACGCAGCACCCGTCATCAATATCGGGAAATCGTCGTTTCCGTACATGTGGCTTGCCTGTGCTGCACTTGCACCAATGTTAGCGGTAATACCAGTCCAGAAATTACCCTTATAAGCTGTAGCAACACCGCCGATTGAACCGCCGTTTTGCCAGATATCAACACCATTGTAAGCCTGATGCGAACCGTGGTAAGCACCGAAGAACGAGAAGTTTCCGTCCCATCCGTGACCAAGGTCAATAATATCAGACTCACCGCCTATTAAAGTACCGTAAAATACGTTAGATACTTTAGGGCCGTTTTTGAGTCCTACATTTTCAAAGTTTGCAAACGGTCTTACATAGAAACCGTCTCTTTCTTCCGGAATCATATTCGGAGCAAATACGCCCGTGTGGAATGCGGAAGCATACTTGTTTCGCATTTTCCAGGCCATTCTCTCTTCCGGAGTCATCAATGTGACCATATCCATATTGGCAAATGACTGTCTGTAGATGTTATCCATCATAAGAAACGCAGCCTGTGCCGCAACCGGCCCTGCTATAATGGAGTCTGAGTTACCTATTCTGTCAAATATAAAATATTCACCCGGATCCATTCCCGCAGAAGATGAACCTCCGCCTGTCGTCGGATAAGGAACAGTTTCCTGTTTAACTTCATATTTATAAATAGGGGCCTGTACTATATTGGCACCCTTTGACAATTCAACGTGTCCGACCAATGCCTCTGCATCTGTAAACAGAATTCTTACATCATCGCTTTTGGCATCAGAAACTGATTTCATCTGATCAATGAATAGAGTGTTACCGTTAGGGTTAGTAATTCCGTTGGGGAAGTTTGCCTTTAAGATTGCATCCATTTCTGGATTGCCAGAATCTGAATACTGACCGCCCAAATCAACGTCTAATTTGAGGTGTGAGTCACCGAGCAAGTGCAATGACTGAGCGTGGATTTGATTTGTTGAATATTCGTTATTCAAAAGGTTTAACAAGCCGCCGTGCAGGTACAAGTTGTTTGAAGCAGCAAGGCTGGCATCGTGGTCAAATTTCAACTCACCGTTGTATAAGTGGACGTTAGCATTTTCAATTCGTCCGCCGTCACCTTTAAAGTGTACAACACCTGTATAATTGCCATTGTTAATGTTAACAGCGGAATCAGCATTGCTTGAGGCGCTGCCGACTACGGTTGAGTTCAATTCAATAACACCGGTACCTTCTGCGTTAAAGTTACCTACAGCATCACCTGCAAAACTTATGGTATCTGTTGAAAGGTTAGCACCCGGAACCGGTGCGCCGTACTGTGTAACACCGATTATTGTTTTTCCGCCGTCCGTAGCAGTGATGTTTGTTACAGAACCGGCTGCACCGTAAATGGCACCACCTGATTCAGCCGTTCCCAATGCAGTAGTGTTGCCGGTCATTTCAATGTTGGTTAAAGTTACCTCTGCAGCAACACCGTCATCGTTTCTTTCGCTGTTATAAATAGCACCGCCGTATTGTTGGGCTGTGTTATTTGTGAAAGTTGAATTTGTAACGTTTAATGCCGGTGTAGCGCTGCCGTTGCCGTCATTGTTGCTTATGGCACCGCCGTTTAAAGTAACGGATCCGCCGTTGTTATTGAATGCGGAATTATCTATGCGCATATCACCGTTGTTGTAGATAGCACCACCGCCGTTGTTTGCAGTGTTACCTTCAAATGTGGAGCCGTTGATATTGAAAATAGCGTCATTACCGTTGGCATTTGCTGCCCCTTCGTTAAATACGGCACCGCCTCTGCCTTGAGTTGTGTTGTTTCTGAAGGTAGAGTTGTTTACTGTTACCGTACGCGTAAGGTTTGGATCAGTCGTACTGCTCTGGTTAAATATCGCACCGCCGCCGTTTGTTGCTCTGTTATTAACAAAAGTTGAATCGTTAATTACAAGAGTTACGTCGTTATCACGTACATAATACGCGTTAGTAATTGCACCGCCGTAGTTATCGGCATTATTTCCGGAGAAGTAGGAATTTGTAATTGTCATATCGGCACTGTTCAATATTGCACCGCCCTGACCAGCAGTTGCAACTTCACCGGTTGCAGTATTACCTATAAATATAGAGTTGGAAATGTTTGCCGTACCTGTTCTGTTGGAAATCGCACCGCCGTAGCTATATGCACTGTTGTTTGCAAATACGGAATTTGTGACATTAAGTTCAGAATTGGCATCTCCGCTGGAAACATAGTTGTCGATAGCACCGCCAAAACCGTACTGGTTTCTGTCATCGGCATCGGAAGTGTTGGAGTTAAAATATACGTTATTAATGGTAAGCGTACCGGAGTTTTCTATGGCACCGCCGTTACCCTCAACCTTGTTATTTGTAAAAGAAGAGCCAAAGTCCGTTGGGGTATAAGAACCGTTCTCGATATTAGTTATACCGGAGGTTGACCCCTCTACGGTCATAGTAGCGCCGGAGTTGTTGTTAATAGCCGCACCGTAATTTGGTGTATTGCTGACACCGTCGATATTGTTAAAATGGGTGTCTCTGATAGTTGTTGTTGCATTCTCCTGATTGTTAATAACAGATTGCGACAATGTTGAATCAGAAGTAATAGTATGACCGTTACCGTTAATATTGGTAACGTTTCCAGGAACCGGCGGCAGAGTGAGCTGGCTGTCGGCTGTTGCGTTACCCTGCAGTTGTACATTTGTCGGGGTTGTGTTCACTTGATTTGTAAAATTAGTCCAGTTTTCATCGGCATACGCACCTGAACCGGATAGCATAAGTATTACTGCACAGGTGAGAACCACACTTTTTTTGCATTCTTTTACTTTAATCTTTCTCATATATTTTATTCCACTTCATTCAATTTTTAATAGTTATGCGGTAATTCTTTCTTATTAAATTATACCCAAGTCATGTATTTTATCATCGCACAAACACAGTAAAAAGTTCAAAAACTTCAAAAAACATTACAATTTGTACATAATTGTAACGGATAAAATTTTTAGATCTTGACCTTAGAAAAGGTGTTATAACCGTTAAAGGCTTTGAATGACAACGGCAGCGGATTGATTGTGGTAATATTTTCTTTAATTTGAGTTTTTCTTATTTGTACTGCTTCTTCATGTGTAACATGTTTTTGAATTTTAGATGCAACAATATTTCTTACATAAGGAGTCACTATATTGCAGGCAAGAACAGATGCCGCTATTGCAGCAATAACCCCTACATTATCTTTATGTCCTTCCAAGCTTTCCAGTGCTGCTTTTGCCAGTTCCTTGGCTTTCGCCTTCTCGTCTATACTGAGATTTTTAATTGAATCCAAAGATTCCGGCTCGCTCAAAAGTTTTGTTAAATTCTTTTTGAGTTCCTCTTTTGTAAATATTTTTTTCCAGTCCTTTAAGTCCAAATTTTGATTGTTTGCCGTAGCGATTTGAGATATAGCTTTTGCAACATCGTCAGTGAGCAGTGCGCCTTTTTCAACAAGTTTATCGGCGCCGCGTTTTATCAATTCGCAGATTGAATAATACATGCCTATATTTACAACAGCATCCGCACCTTCTTGAGGCAGCAAAAATCTTTTTTGCTCTTTGTCAATTGATTTGTCACCCAAAACCACACCTATTTGGGCTGCAGAACCCAAAACCCACCCGAGCGCGCCAAGATGGACAAGCAATGCACCGTTATCTTTTGAATAATGGTCAAACATATACTGGGTAACTTTTTGAATAAATGAACAAGGGGGCATTACTGTTTAACCTCCTGTTCTTCCGATTTTTCAAGACCTTTTTGGAAAATTTTTGTCAAATATTTTGTTAACGGTGCATCAAGTAAAAAGTTTGTGAAAACCATTGCAACTGTTGCAAGCAGTGTTCCCATTGCTTTTCTGTGTCTGGTTATGCGCTTTGTAAACTCTTTATCTGAAATGGGAAATATTGTTTTGCCGCTAAAAACAGGGGTTAAAAAGCCTCTTTTTTTATCGGGTATGATTTTGGCAAGAATCTTTTTATCGGCGTCCGCAAATATTTTTTCAAATTGTGAATATCTTTTTGCCACCCATATTCCTGCGTATCTCACAAGAACACCAACTGTAGTACCGGCGATAATTTTGGCAATTGTTCTCGCCGCCGATATTTTTCGGGTTTCTTCATCCACATCTTTGTTGTTTAAATCAATAAAAGGCTGTGTGGCAAGTGCCGTTGCCCCTAAAATTAAACGCTGTTCAGGCGAATGCAGGGCCTTGCCAGCCCAGTTTACCCCTTTTTTAACTGTTTCGTTACTGATAATCAAATTAAATTGGCCTTTCACGTGGGACAAAACCATTTCTGAGCGAAATTGTTTTGGAATTTTACACTATACACACAAACCTTATAAAACAAAACAAAGTTCAGAATTTACAAAAATAAAGGATATGTTAAGCTTTGTTATCTATTTGTCAGATATATCAACTGACCTGCAAAAAAAAACCTGAGGTTTTATCTCAGGCAAAACTAGACTAATAGGGAAAACTCCATAAATCTCCAATATTTGTACACATAAGGTACGTTGTAGATTAAATTTATTTTATATGCATCATTGCTTTATTCGCGACCGCTATCATTTGCATCGTTTTCCAAAAATCTTCAGGATCAAGTGTAGAACGATTTTCAAGATTAACTGTCATTTTTTCTGCATACATTTTTGCAAGTTTTTTATCTATTGCGTTGTTTGGACACAAAGCCATACATAAACCTCGTTTCAGTCTTACTTACTATATTTACTTATCTGTTAGTTTTTATTTATTTCACTTACATATATATAAAGTATATAAAAAGTATCGAATTTCATTTTTTGCGTTTTTCGTTACATTTGTTAACATAAATTCCCAAAATAATACTGGGCTCAAAAATACAGCAGGGAGCTGCTTTTATTCAAAAACAAACAAATAAATGTTAAATTATGTAAACCAAATAGAGGATATTATTAAAGTTTTCAAATAGTAATGCCGATAAATATATTGTTAGACCGAAAGGTCAAACAAACCTCCTCCCCAAGTCTAGTAGCCGGCCTAAATGGACGGCTTTTTTTTATATCTTCTTTTATTTTTTATTTGTTTTGAAGGAGAGAACATTATTATCTGCAAGAATAAGAGTTTTCCATATACGTTTTCATCGCAGATATAAAAATATCGCTAATTAGCATTTAAAACATTTTCGCAGAGTTCAACAGCTGAACAATTTCGAATATCAAGCCACTTAATTTCGGGATTCTGCCTGAACCACGTAAGCTGTCTTTTGGCATAGCGTCTGGAGTTTTGCTTTATTTTTGAAACAGTCTCGTCATAACTGATATTCCCGTCAAAATATTCAATAAACTCCTGATAGCCAATTGTATTCATCAAACTCGAAATTCTTCCGTATTTTTTATATAGCTGCCATGCTTCAGCCTCAAGCCCTGTTTCAAGCATTATATCAACGCGCCTGTCAATTCTGTCATAAAGGAACTTTCTGTCCTCACCGTTTAAATGCCCGAGCCCGAACCATTTTATATTATACAAAGGCGGCTTTTTTTTCTGCGCCTGTGACATCGGAATATTAAGGGTTTTACATACTTCAATCGCCCTGATTATTTTTACGGTGTTGTTAGGGTGCATTTTCTCAGCCAGCACAGGGTCAAGCTCTTTAAGCATATTGTAAAGCACCTCAACGCCCCGTGTTTTTTCAATATTTTTAAGCTCTTCTCTGAGTTCCTTATCAGGCGCAACACGCGGCATATCATAATTTTCAAGCAGAATTCTGAAATAAAGTCCGGTGCCGCCTGCAACCACAGGTGTTTTGCCTTGTTCAAAAAGTTTTTCCATTATTTTGACAGCCCTGTCAGCAAAGTCAGCGACCGTAAATTCTTCATCGGGATTTACTACATCAATAAGATGATGAACAATCCCATGCATTTCCTCTTTTGTAGGTTTTGCCGTAGCTATATCAAACTCTTTAAAAATCTGTCTTGAATCAGCTGAAATAATTTCAGTCTCAAGCTTCTTTGCAGCCTCAACGGCAAGAACAGTTTTTCCCGAGGCAGTAGGCCCAACTATTGCTATAACATTTTTATTATTTGCGTGTTTCATAAAACAGGAATATCAAAACTACGGCATAAGTGGCGAAATAGAATGAAATAATTAATCCTATTATCGACATTATAATATTCATCGAGAATATTACACTAAGTATTGAAAAAACAAGCTGCAAAAAGAAAAGAAAAACTATTAAACCAAGTGAACCAAAAAAGTTCTTACACAAAAAAACAATGTTCCTGTTAAAAGCGGAAAAAGGAACAAGAAAGTATTGTTCTTTTTTATCAAACACTGCAGGAAACAAATACATTGTCAAAAACGTAAACAGTGATGCAATACCGCCCATATAAAACATCCATAAATTTATTGCTTTAATCTGCTGGAATGATAAAGAAGCAACATATTTCTGCATTTCTGCGGGTGTGGAATTTGACGCGGCTATAAATTCCTGCCAATTTATATCAGTCGGAGGTAAAAAATATGTTCCGGATTTATAACAAACAAACAGCAATAATATATAAACCGCCACATAACATACAACCGTAAACGTTACGGCAGGGAAGAAATCTCCGACACCCGGAAAAAACTCTTTTCCCAGAGCAAGAGATGCCTTAGCCTCTTCTTTATCATTTTTATATTCACCGTTTTCAGCTTTTTGGTAATGTTCTATTGTTTTTTTTATCATATACAGCCAGCCGGCCATAAAAGCCGTAAATAAAAGAATATTGGTTGTCAAAAACACAATATACGTAATTTTATGTGCAAGCTGAAATAATGCAGAAGTGGTAAAGGTTATAACAATAAGAAACAAAACCAACGGCTGAATTATAATTACATTTTTTCTTGTTATATCAAGCGCTTTTTTTATATATGAACTCATAATTGAAATTATACCATAATTACTAAAAACTTGTAGTATAATTTTAAAGTAAGCACAAAAAATAGGCGAACAGGGTATTTTATTATGAGAAGCGACAGCGTAAAAAAAGGCATACACAAAGCACCTCACCGTTCACTGCTTTATGCGGCCGGTGTTTCTAAAGAGGGATTAAAAAGACCGTTTATCGGTATAGCGAGTTCTTTTTCCGACCTTGTCCCCGGACATGCGGGAATGAGAGATTTAGAAAGACAGATAGAAAAAGGCATCCACTCTGGCGGAGGTCAGGCTTTTATCTTCGGCGTTCCTGCTGTGTGCGACGGAATCGCAATGGGACACTGCGGAATGAAATACTCACTGCCGTCACGTGATTTAATAGCAGATTGTATAGAAACAGTAGCACAGGCGCACCAGTTGGACGGTCTTGTTTTGCTCACAAACTGTGATAAAATCACCCCCGGAATGCTTATCGCGGCACTAAGACTAAATATCCCCTGTATAGTTGTTACAGCCGGCCCGATGATGGATGGCTGCTCAAAAAATGAAGTTTTAACAATGATAAGGGGTTCTTTTGAAGCCATCGGCAAATTATCAGCCGGCAAAATTACAGAAGAACGCCTGCACGAAATGGAAGAAGAATGCTGCCCGTCAGCAGGCTCCTGTCAGGGGCTTTATACAGCTAACACCATGGCATGCCTGACTGAAGTTATGGGAATAAGTCTTCCGTTTTGCGCTACGGCATCAGCAGTTTCAGCTAAGAAAAAACAAATTGCCTTTGAATCCGGCATGAAGATTGTTGAACTTGTAAACAAAGATATAAAGCCTAAGGATATTATTACGCGCGATGCCTTAAGAAACGCCATTGTGACAGACCTTGCATTGGGCGGCTCAACAAACTCCATTCTTCACCTTCTGGCTATTGCAAACTCAGGAGGAATCAAAATTACCCTCGATGACTTTGATGAATTGAGCTATAAAATTCCTCAAATTATCAAACTCGACCCGTCAGCACTGCCGACTATGACAGATTTGCACAATGCAGGCGGTATACCGGCTGTGTTGAAAACTCTTTACGGCAAAACTCCGGAATTTAAAGACACAAAAGGTGTATCAGGCTTAAAAATCAGTGAAATAGCACAACATGCCTGGGCTGACAACTCAATCATACATACACTGGACAACCCGATTACATCAAACCCCGGACTCGGAATTTTAAAAGGCAACCTTGCAAAAGACGGAGCGGTTATTAAAATTTCCGGTGTTGACCCGTCAGCGTTAACCTTCGAAGGTAGGGCAAAAGTCTTTAATTCGGAAGAAGAAACCATGGACGCAATAGACAAAGACCTTATAAAAGAAGGCGACGTTGTGGTAATCTGCTACGAAGGCCCCAAAGGCGGCCCCGGAATGAGAGAGATGCTTGCGCCGACATCTATGCTCGTGGGCAAGGGACTTGGCGCAAAGGTTGCATTGATAACAGACGGGCGTTTTTCAGGCGGAACAAGAGGCCTGTGCGTCGGACACATCTGTCCCGAAGCAGCAATGGGCGGAATCATAGGCTTGATTAAAAACGGAGATAAAATTAAAATAGATATACCCGAAAGAAGTATCGAGCTGCTTGTTTCTGATGAAGAACTCGAACAACGCCGCAAAAATTTTGTTGCCCCTGAACCTAAGGAAGTCAGCGGCTATCTTGCAAAATACGCAAAAATCGTACAAAGCGCCAACTCAGGTGCTGTAACATTATAGAATAATAAAGGAAAACATATATGTCAGGACACTCAAAATGGTCAACAATCAAACACAAAAAAGCTAAAGTAGACGCACAAAGAGGCGTTGCTTTCCAAAAATACTCAAGAGAAATTATAGTAGCAGCAAAAATGGGCGGCGGCGACCCTGCGGGGAACTTCCGTTTAAGAACTGCTATTGAAAAGGCAAAAGCAGGCGGCTTGCCCAACGATAACATTAAAAGAGCTATCGAAAAAGGCGTTGGAGCAGGCGCAGGCGAAAACTATGAAGAACTTACCTACGAAGGTTACGGCGCAGGCGGTGTTGCTATAATTGTTGAAGCAATGACCGACAACAGAAACCGTACAGCCGGCGATATCAGAAGCTATTTTACAAAATTCAACGGCAATCTCGGCGAAACAGGATGCGTAGGCTGGATGTTCAAGCCTGCAGGCGTTGTAACTTTTGACAAAGACGAAGTAGACTACGAACAACTCTTCAATGAGGCAATCAATGCCGGTGCGGATGATTTTGTTGATGAAGATGATGAATACAAAGTTATTACAACACCGGACAGCTTCCAGAGCGTAGTAGAAGGGCTTGAAAAAGCAGGCTTTAAACACAAAAGCGCTGAACTCACCAAGATTCCTCAAAACACTCTCGAAATTACAGATGAAAAAACAGCAAAAATGATTCTGTTATTGATGGACAAACTCGAAGAACACGACGATGTTCAAAACGTATACTCGAACTTTGACATACCTGATGAGGTAATGGACAAAGTACAGTTATAAAGCACCGTTACAATTATAAATATTTTATAAATACGATACGTTTATAACTTGGCATTCTGTCAACTTATGAACAGATTTCCTTGCAAGCGCAATACTTATTTTCTTACACCTGCTTTTGAGCCGGGGCAGACTGCTGTATAAAATTTATCAAAAGCCGGGTGTACTAATCAGCCATGGCCTGATTTATTTTTTCCCTGTAATACCCGACAACATCAATAATGGCGTGCAGAGTTAAAGCAGTAATTTCCACCTCTTGTTTCCACTGATTATATGCACATTTCATCGGGAATACAACAAGCGGGTCGCTAGGGAATATCCTGCAAATGTCAGGCCTGTTTTTGTAATCGGTACACAGCCCGTCAGTACCAAGTTTGGGACAGTAATAGAAATATAATTCCTCTCCTTTAAAAGTTTTTTCAAGAAGCTCTATATAATCAGGGAAAAGTTTCCGCGGTTCGTCTTTGGATTTGTACGGTACAAAAACAGAAACAAACTCTTGAGAAAACTTGTCTCCGTTTTTTGCCCTCTGTTGAAGCTCCTCAAAAGAATATTC
The DNA here is from genome assembly GCA_944322935.1 of Candidatus Gastranaerophilales bacterium. Classification (GTDB taxonomy): domain Bacteria; phylum Cyanobacteriota; class Vampirovibrionia; order Gastranaerophilales; family Gastranaerophilaceae; genus Limenecus. The sequence goes on from CALUQO010000010.1 coordinate 40,872, forward strand.
CGAACTTGCGAGCCTGCAGCATGAACCGCAGCAGGAGCAGGAATATTGCCCCCTTTTTAAATCTATCTCTTTTATTTTTTCAAGTACATCTTTAGATATCCGGTTTTCAAGTTTATCAACTGCAGCCTCCTGCCAGAAACGATACCTGCAGTCTTTTGGAAATTTATCGAAAACAGTAATATTATTAAAATCAATGCTGCAATCCTTTGTACAATGATTGCACAAAGACGCTGTTTTTAATCCTGCCAGCTGCTTATCAACAGCAGCCTGTGCATTTTTAAAAAGTTCTCTGTATATTTTTTTTGTATTAATTATTTCATTTTGTAAGTTATTCACACAAATAATATAGCACATTAAATAAAATTGATATAGAATAAACTTAGTAATCGGAGAGGAATTTTTTAGATTTTGGGCTATGAAAAGAATACAACAACTATCAAGACAGTTAATAAATCAAATTGCAGCGGGCGAGGTTATAGAAAGACCGGCTTCGGTTGTAAAGGAGCTTGTTGAAAACTCTATTGATGCAGGAGCAACCGGCGTAGAGATAGAAGTCAGCAAGGATTGCCTTTCGATAAGAGTATCGGACAACGGTTCAGGTATCCATCCCGACGATATTGAACTGGCTTTTTCAAAACATGCTACAAGCAAAATTTCAAATTCCGAAGACCTGTTTGACATACACACAATGGGCTTTAGAGGTGAAGCCCTTGCAAGTATCATTTCCATCGCAAAAGTAGTTTGTACCACAAGAACAAAAGAATTTGAAACAGGCACAAGGGTAGAATGCGAAGAATCAAACGTAAAATCCTCCCCGTCAGGTTGTGCAATAGGCACAACAATGGAAGTCAAAAATCTTTTTTATAACACACCGGTAAGACAAAAGTTTTTAAAATCGGAAAAGGTGGAAATTTCCTGTATTGCAGAAATTTTGCAAAGTATTGCAATTGCAAACCCAAATGTTTCAATAAATTTAATTTATGACGGGAAAAATCCGGTTAAAACCTCTGGCAGCGGAGATTTATTGTGTGTTTTAACAGAAATTTATTCAAACTCCATAGCTAACGAACTAAAAAAAATAAACAAAACAGATGAGGTATCAAATCTACACGTAAGCGGATACTGTTCTACACCTGATTTTACGCGTTCCACAAAAAAATCAATATACACTTTTGTAAACAACAGGGTTGTAAAATGCCCGTTAATACTCAAAGCTATTGATAACGCATACAAAAATATGCTTCCGGCTGGAAAATATCCGTTTGTGTGTTTAAACCTTGATATACCGTCATGTGATGTGGATGTTAATGTTCATCCGACAAAAAAAGAAGTCAGGTATAAAAACCCCAATCAGATTTTTAACTTTATATACAGTGCTATCCTCGGGGCTTTGTCCAATATATCCCCGCAGATGCCAAAAGCTCAGGTAAATACTGTTTTGCCTTTCGGTAACTATTCAAGCTCATCATTAAAATCATTAAAGGAACCCGACAATTCCATAAACACACAAACAGAACCTAAAGACGATGCCGTTTATATTTCGGCAGGAAACCAAACAGAACACGATAAGGAAGATAATACAATTTCCCAAACTTATACTGCAACAACTCACACGGCACCGCGGAGCGAAGCATACTATGAAAAGCAAGTTAAACAAATAGATTTAAATATTGCGCATCAGGTTGTTGTGGAAGAGACATTTAATATAATAGGACAGTACAGAAATACCTATATAATTTTTGAAGAAAACAGTGAATTAAAAATAGTTGACCAGCATATTGCGGACGAACGCTACATTTTTGAAAAATTACAGGAAAATTTAAAAACAGAAAATATTCCATCCCAACTGCTTTTAATTTCGGATGTTTTGCCGTTAGAGGCGGCTGATGTACAACTGATTACAGATAACTCGGATAAACTTTTAAGATTCGGTTACCAAATCGAAAAGGTTTCCGATACCGAAATTATTTTCAAAAAAATTCCTCAGGTTATAGCACACGTAAAAGTGGCTGACATTTTAGCAGACATTTTGGAAAACCTGCACGGTGATTTAAATAACATAGAAGAAAAAATGCTTGTTACAATGTCGTGCAAAGCTGCGGTAAAAGCGGGTGCTGAACTTAATTTATGGCAAATGGAAGAACTTATAAAAAAATGGAAGACAACAAAAATGCCATATACCTGTCCGCATGGCAGACCTATTTTGCATACATTCAGCGAAAAAGAAATTGCATCATTTTTTCACAGAAATGTGTAAAAAAATGAATAAAAAGTATTAATCAAATTTCGATTATTTTAAGCCGTATAATATTTTAAAATCTTATGCATTTCTTTGTATAAGTTGTATTTATGACTATATCTAACCCTCGCTTTTCCAAGTGAGACAAAGCGCTGTATGCTGTATCTTAAGAATTTTTGTTCAATATCTTTGAACTGTTTTGTTTCTATTTGAGAAAATTCATTTAATTTTTCAACAGGGGTTTCTGAGATGTAGTCTTTGTATTTTTCAATATTATTTTGTAAATATTCCGGCAATATAGAATAGCTTAAAGCTCTTGAGCCTGCAGCTGTGTTAGTTGAATTTACGTTTTTTAGTTCCTGTGCGACACCTCTCATTATACCTTCAATATGAGGTTTGTACTCTTGATGAGAGTAATTTTCAAATTTATAAATAATTTTTTGAGCGCCACCCATAAAAGAGAAATGCCAGCCGCCATTTGGTATAAGTTCACAGCATTTCATGCACATTCTTATTTTTGTTGCCGTTGTTTTCAGGTTAACTTCTTTCGGGCAAAAAGTACTGTAATTAAACGAAACATTATCCATACAGTTTTTAAAGTTTTTGTATGTACACATTTCCGGATGAAACCACAAAGGTTCATTACAGTTTATCAAATTAAGATAATACCGCATGTTATATTGCACAAATTTTTTGATTGGCTTACCATTGTCTATTCTTTTTATTGCCTCTTTTATTGCTTCAGGGGCAATAATTTCATCAAGATCAGAAATCAAAATAATATCGTCATCACTGCAGTTGACCAATCCCTGTGCTATCGCATTGCGCTGTAAGTTTTCTTTTATCCAAGCATTTGAATCCGGAGGAAAATCGTCAAATACAATATATATTATTTTGTCTTTAAATTTTTCATATCTTTTTTCGTTTTCTTTAAAATTTAAAGGCTTGTCTTTGCCTGCAAAAGTTTTGCTTCCCTCAACAATAACAAATTTATCCACAACATCATTTAAGATGTTTAATCTTAATTCCAATAAATCCAGTTCATTAAAAAAAGTAAAGCAATCGTAAATCACATTTCACTCTCTATAATCAATTAAGCATAGAACATTGAGATATTGTAACACAAAAACTATCCCGAGCATTACATTTATAAACATTTATATACACTTATTAACGTTTTTGCAAATAAAATGAACGGACAAAGTTTCGCCTGAGACGAAATATATGCATACAATATAATGATTAAAGACAACATCTCAAAACAAAAACACGCACTGCCTGTATATACTGCACCGACGTTTGAACAGAACTGTATCACGTAAAATCTGTCAGTTTAACATATCGGTAAAGTAATGCATTCTATCTCGCAACGTCAGTACTATTTTTATCATCACGCTAAACTGATTTCCAAAAGATTGACCACATATCCGTCCTGAGCAGAAGAGCCATAACAGCATACAGCGTAAGCGATGCATATGATAAAAACTCTATCATTCACCGATTTGCGAACATATACAATACAAAACCGGCATCAATTTAACCGAATAACAGAAAAAACTGTTTTTATATTACTAACCGGTTTGTGTATACGCGCTTTGTGAATCATCCCTGCAAGTTGAGTGTTACCCAAGTTTTTATGAGTTAAAATACAAATTGCTGAATTTTTCGGCTACATCTTCCATAAGTATATTTTTACCGTCAATTTCGAACAACAAATCAGAATCTTTTGTCATTTGTATTTTCGGCAGTCCTTTTTTGATTTTTGGAAGTTTTAATGATTGTAAGTTTGGTAAATCAGGATCTTGGTTTGAAAAAAAGTTTGTTGTTGTCATTTCTGTCCATCCATTTCTTGTCATCACAAAATATATATCGGATGATTGTGCATTAAACTTTAATGTTTTTTGTGAAATTTTCAAAAAAATTAACATGTTTTAACAAAAATTAATATTTCATATGGTCTATCGATACGTCATATAAAATCAGCAAGCACTATGTTTGAAAGCAAAAAGCCTTCATCCGACAGCCTGTAACCATTTTGAGTTTTTAATAAATGACCGCTTTTTAAATACTTTTTAATGACATCTGCATATAAATGTTCAAAATCAATGTTGAATTTTTTATTAATGTTAAAAACATCAATGCCGCAAGACTTTCTGAAGCCCAGAAAAACTGTCTCTTCAAGCTGTTGTTGTTTTGTAAGAATCGTACGGGATGCCTTATCAGTGTAATTATTTATATATTCATTTATGTCAGAAAAATTGGAATATCTTAATGATTTATCTTTACAATACCCGTGTGCTGCTGCTCCAAAACCGTAATAAGCTTCAGCGTTCCAATAATTAAGATTATGTCGGGACTCAAAGCTTTTGGTAGTGGATTTTTTAGCAAAATTACTTATTTCGTAGTGTTCAAAACCGTTTTGGGCAAGTGTCTCAATTGCGGCAAGAAACATATCTGCCTGCATATCATCATCCGCAATATTTTGAGGAATATTTTTATAAAAAGCACATCCGTCTTCAATTTTTAAACCGTACAAAGAAATGTGCGTAACCCCTAAGGCTGCTGCAGATTCCAAATCTTTGACAAATGCAAGTAAGTTCTGATTGGGCAAACCGTATATAAAATCCACACTCACATTATCAAACCCCGCAGCAAAAGCATTTTCTATTGTTTTTTTTGCCCTGTCCGCGCAATGAATACGGCCTATTTGCTTAAGGATATTGTCATCAAAAGTTTGAACACCAATTGATATGCGATTAAAGCCGATATGTTTAAGAGCACAAAGCTTTTGAAAATCCACGGTTTCAGGATTTATTTCTATTGTAATTTCCGTATCCGCATTATAATTGAGCCTGTTTAAAATACGGCTTAAGTCATCCACCGCAAGCAAAGACGGGGTTCCTCCTCCAAAGTAAACTGTTTTTAAAATTTCTTCACCGTAAAAATAATCTATTTCTTTTAATAGTGCATTAACATACCCATTTTGAATTTTTAGCGAAATATCAGGGTATGACACAAAGGAACAGTATTTGCACTTGCTTTTGCAAAAAGGTATATGTATATATGCACTAAAACAGCCTGTCATCAGATTATTCTCTGGTGGATAAAAGTCTTTTTGCCGTCGGCATAAGGTGCAACTGTCTGCCCTGAACCGAAAAGTTTGTATTTATAAATAACAAGCCCCTCTAACCCAACAGGCCCCCTTGCATGCGTTTTAGAAGTTGATATCCCTACTTCTGCACCGAGTCCGTATCTGTAGCCGTCCGCAAAACGTGTTGATGCATTTGAAAATACCCCTGCAGAATCAACCAGATTCATAAAAGTGTCTATTGCCTGTTTATCTTCCGATATAATACAATCGGTGTGACCCGAGCCATAAACATTTATATGTGCTATAGCATCAAAAATATCTTTTACTGCCTTAATTGAAACAATCTTATCTCCATATTCCGTTGACCAATCTTCTTTTGTTGCCTGTTTTAAATGCGGAACAAACTCTCTGCATCTGTCGCAGCCTCGCACTTCAACACGGGCTTTTTCAAGTTCAATAACAAGCTGAGGCAGGTAATTTTCAAGCAGACTTTCGTGGACAAGTATTGTCTCAACTGCATTGCAGGCGCTTGGATATTGTGTTTTTGCATCAATGCATATATCCGTTGCCTTTTTAACATCGGCAGCTTCATCAATATAAATGTGGCAAATACCGTCAGCATGGCCCATAACAGGAATTTTTGTATTGTTTTTTATGTATTGAACAAGAGCATTGCCTCCGCGAGGAATAATAAGGTCAATATATTTGTCCATAGAAAGCATTTTCGCCACATCTTCTCTTGAATACAAAAGATTGATTGAACCTTGAGGGAAATCAATTTCATCAAGCGCTTCTTTAATGAGTTTAACAAGAATTGTATTTGTGTTGTGAGCTTCTTTTCCGCCTTTTAAAAGCACTGCATTTGCGCTTTTGATTGCAAGAGAACAAATTTGAGGTATAACATCCGGCCGTGCTTCAAAAATAACCCCGATTACACCGATTGGACAACTGACACGGTACAAATCAAGCCCCGTATCCATTCCCATAGCCCAGAGCTTTTTATTAACCGGATCTTCCAGCCTTTTTACATCTCTGATACCTTTAATCATGTCTCGCATTTTGTTGTCATCGAGCTTTAATCGATTAAATGTGCTTTGATTTATTTCACCTTCCTCCAGCAAGCTTTTTGCCTCTTGAAGATCTTTTTCGTTTTCTTTCAGTATAAGTTCTTGGTTTTGTTCAAGTTTGTCGGCAACAGCTTTAAGCGCCTGATTTTTTTCAAGTGTTGAAAGCGAAGCCAGTGTGTAAGATGCAAGTTTTGCTTCCTGAGCAAGTTTTTCCAAATTTGTGACCATAATAATATACCTCTGTATAACAGCAGTATCACATAATAGCCGGATTTAATCAACCCAAAATTTCGAATACCAAAACAAAAGACTTCGTAAAATCAAATGAACTAACCCCTGCTTGAGTTAGTTCTTCGTCTGTTTTTAGCCTTGCTTTTTCTTCCGGATTCATATTTCACTCTCTTTTTATTCTACCATGAATTTGAATTTTCTGATTTTGCATTGCTTTTTTATCTTTTTTACGGAACAGCAGCACAAATCGCAAAGAAGGAGTACAGGTAATTACACTTTCTCTAAGATTGTAATAGCGGCTAAAGTCTGTCTTATAGAAGAAACCTGCCCTGCAAATCTGCTTACAAAGCGGTCATAATAGTTACTTAGCATATACACGCCTGCTTGTGATATAATCTTAATACTGTGAGAGCTAAACGGAGTAATATATGCCAAATTACGCAATTGGAATTGATTTAGGCGGAACCAAAATTTTAACGGGTCTGGTTAACAAAGGCAGCGGCGAAGTACTGTTTTCAATAAAACAAAAAACAGGCAAAGAAAAAGATGCGGAATCAATTGTTGAAAAAATAAAATTGTCCGTAAACGAGCTTTTGGAGAACTCTCATTTTGACATTGCACAAATTGATTCAATCGGCATTGGCGCTCCGGGGCAGGTGGACAGAGAACGGGGTGTGCTTATTTCCGCACCGAATCTTAACTGCGAAAATTTGAATCTTAAAGCTATTCTTGAAAGAGAATTTTATGTTCCCGTTTTTTTAGGCAATGACGTAGAAATAGCAACACTTGGGGAAATGAAATTCGGCGCCGGAAAAGACTGCGAGGACTTTGTTTGTATTTTTGTCGGAACAGGAATAGGCTCGGGAATAGTCCAAAATGGAACTGTACGCCATGGCGCAACCGGAACTGCCGGTGAAATCGGACACATTATAGTTGATGCGGGCGGACGTCCTTGCGGGTGTGGTTCTAACGGATGTTTGGAAGCTTATGCATCGCGCAGCGCAATTGAAGCCAGGATTATGGGGGCGCTTAAAAAAGGCAGGTCGTCCGTTATTACTGAATATATGCGCGATGACAAGGCAATAAGCTCTAAAATGATACGAAAATCGCTTGAGCATAAGGATGAACTTATTACACAGATTTTGTTTGAAGCATCGGATTATCTGTCTAACGGGCTTGCAACGATAATTAATTTTTACAATCCCGAGCTTATTGTACTTGGCGGAGGGTTAATTGACGCCGTTGATGAATTCTACGAAAGAACAATAACCAAAGCTAAAGCAAAGGCGCTGCCCGTGCCTGCATCTAAAATACAATTTAAAAAAGCAAAGCTCGGCGATTATTCGGGTGTTGTGGGCGCCTGCTTTTTGCAGGACACACAAAAGCTAAAAAAAACATCTAACGTTTTGCGCTAGATGTTTGATTAATAGTGTATTAAGTAAAATTTATTCTAGGATAGCGTTGAACCTGATTGTTTAAGCATGGAGAGGCTTGTTAGGCCAGAACTGATTGTTTGACCGGCTTGCTGTATGCCTTCTGTAGTTTTGCCGTTTGCTAAAGTACCTGCTGTTGTTGTGGCACCGCCTGCAGTTGTCGTTGCAATACCTATCATTTCGGTAGTTTTACCAGGAATGAATGTCCAGGCAAATGCTTGTGCCGCAACTCCTGTTGCTGTAACAACTCCGCCAGTGGTTGTTGTTACTGCTCCGACTGTTTGTGCAGTTTGGGCGGCTTTTTTGCCTTCTTCGTTTGAAGCCTTTTTAGTATTGCCTGTAGCTTGAGTTTTTGAAGCAAAAGCAACCGCATCTGATATTATGCTTTGGCTGGATGTTCTCATTGAGGCTATCTTGCTGGCATTAATACCAATAGATGATTTTTTCGATTCCACTTGTGATTGTAGTTCTTCTATTTTATCAGCATTTTTACCCTTTGGCTGAACAAGATTGCTGCCGAAGGATTGTAATGAATTTCCTGAGGAAGCAGAACCTGCTGCTTGTTTATTTGCGGCTTGTTGCTGCTGTCCCTTGTTATTTTGTGTTTGTCCTGATTGTTTTGCATTTTCACTGTTTTGCGCCGATGTTGCAGTTATGGAAGTCGGTGCATAATCAGCACCGCCATTAGACGGCAACGAATTCATCGCAAATCCGCCTGTCATTGAGCCGAATCCGCCTGATGCCATACCGCCGGATTCTCCGCCTGCAGCTTGTTGAGTTGTATTAGCTGTTTTTTGAGCCTGTGCAGCTTGAGCTTGATTTTGCTCAGGTTCCGCCTGAGCGGCAGGAGCTTCATCTTGAGCTGTAATGGTTTCCGGAGTATATTGTTCACCGTCTTCTGCCATTAATGCAGCTATTTCATCATTAATACCATTAGCTTCATCTGCTAATATATCATTTTCGCTTTGCAGTGTTTCTGTTTCAGAATTGTTTTTATCAACAGCTGCCGTTGCTTGTTTTTCTTTTGCCTGATTTTGCTTTGTTAATTGTTTTAATTGTTTCGTATCATCTTCAGCAGTTTGTGCAGCTTTATTTGCCTTACTTTTCTCATTTTCTGCTTCTGATTTTGCAGATTTGCCATCTTCATCTGCTGATTTACAATCTTGTATATCTTGTGCTTCCTGCGAATTTGCCGTTGTAGTACGTGTAAACCCGTCGTAGTTTTCGAACGTGCCGTTAGTGGTGGCCATGGAGCCGCCGTTTTGACCGGCTAAAGAATATACGTCCGTAGACTTGAGTTTTTGAGTTTCCTGCGCCTCACGGGTTTCTTTGGTGTTTTGAGGTTTGTCTGTTTCACCAATACCTTGAATACCCTGTTGACGTTTTAATAACTCTTCTGACGTAATTGCGAATGGATTGCCACCCATTTTACCACCTGCGTTTCTTACTTAATACACTTATACATAAATAAAAACAAAATATATAATCATTATTCACAAAATATATATTTTGTTACAAAAATTAACATACTCAAGGCATACGTATTTCGCATACGTATTTATTTACAGCCGGTCAAAACAGTCCGCAGTTTTATGTTATAGTATAAACTTTTCTGTAATACAGGATAGAGCCCAAAACTATTAAAACAAAGTTGGGAATCCAGGCAGCAAGGAACGGGGACACCGCCATATTTTCCCCGAATGACAGTGATAACGCACGCAGTAAATAGTATAAAAATATAATCAAAATACTAAATAAAAAGCCTCTGTTATATCGAACTCTCGGCGGTGTAATAGCCAGAGGAACCCCGAGCAGAACCAGCACAACAGTAGTGAAAGGAAAGGCAAATTTATTATGTAATTCTATTTTAAACAAAGAATGAGTCTTTGCGTCATGTTTTTTAGAGTTATTTTCTATATACTTCCACAGAGAAATTACATTGTACTGTGTTGCTTCGTCTTCCGTAAGTGAATCTTTTACATCCATACCAAAATCGACTGTCGATTCATCAAACCATGTTGTATTCAACACTTTTTCATCTTTATTCATTGTATATGCTGCCCCCCTGTTAAACTGCCAGCCGGCAGGGCTTGTTTTACCGGTTTGAGACTGTATAACCTGAATAGTTTTGGGGTCGGAAAAATCGACTACGGAAACATTTTTCAATGTATTATCTTCACATTTTTGAACAAAGAAAAGCCTTTTCATCACTTTGTTGCCGTACTCATCGTTTTTAAGCTCTTTAAAAGTAAAATTTTGCTTTCCGTTTGGAATATTTTTTTGTCCCAATGCCCAAACAGCAAGTGTTTTGGATTGAGAATTTGTAACAGGGACTATTGTTTCATTTATTAAAAAAGTCAAAAGCGACATCAGTGTTGCAAAAATAAATATAGGTTTAGCAATACGGTTTATGCCGATACCGCAGGCCCTCATTACAGTGATTTCCGAAGACAAACTGAGTTTGTTAAGAGTCATAACGGTTGAAAACAAAACGCTCATAGGTATTGCCATAACAAAAACCTGCGGAAGGTTAAGCAAAACTATCATCATTGCGATATTAAAAGGAATACCGTATAAAGTAATCTGTTTTATAAGAGTTATGAAAGTATCCGAAGCAAAAATAATCGAAGTAAAAATCACTATACCCATTACAAATATCTCTAATACCTGCAATAAAATATATCTATCCAATATAGTGAGTTTATTTAAAAGTTTGTTGTGCATTTTTAACTCTTTAATTATTTTGACCGGCTTCTTCCTGTTTCAGAAAGTTACACTGAGCCTCAAGTTTTTTGTCTTCCATATTTGTAAGCAAATCCTGAACAGTTTCAATTTTATGCAGAGCAAACCCCGTTTCTGCAAGCAAAACACAATCATTGCACAAACGTATTCCGTCATATACAACTGAACCTGCGATTGATTTTTCTTCTCCGCAGCACTGGCAGTCAAAAACCTCAAATTCGCAATCAGGGTTTTCTTCTATATCATCTGTTCTCATTTGGGCAACAACTGCCTGCATATCTTCTATAATTTTTAATTCTTCTGACTTATCCATAAACTATATTATAGCTTAGGGAAACATAATTGTCACCAGAAAAATGTAAGCGAACAACAAAACTTGTACTTGTATCACAAGACCTCCTAAAATACGACAAATTGAATATCTAAAACTAAAAAAACAGTCCGTAAACTGTTTTTTAGTTTTTAATTTTTTATTTATTTAACCTTGGTATCGGCAAGTTTTTGAGCCCTTGCTCCTTCTCCGTCCAAAGTAAATGTGTGGTCAACAAACTGAGCACGGTCTAAATATTTTTGTTCTATTTTACCTTTGTTATATGTTCTGACCAAAAGGCTCAAACCAATGAGCGCACCGGCTGCAATCTTTACCGGTTTTGGTGCAGCATTAATATATTTTGCGAGCTTTGTTAAAATGCCCTTGCCCTCAAGCTGCTTAGCTAATTCCGGTGCCTTTTTAACAGCAGAATCAAATACAGTTTTGCCTACTAAAGCTGTTGCGCCGGCTACCGCACCGATTTGAACATTTGATATTGTTGAATTTTTAAAATGCTGAAAAGCACAGTCAATTTTATTTCCCGTTGTACCTTTTCTTCTGTCCACATAAGAATTCAATGTTGGTGAAACTAAAAATAATACTTTAGACATAACACTTCCTTATCTTTCACACAATTGCCTATATATAAGATAAAACATTAAAATGCCAATATTTGATAAATTAATTTTTATTTTTTACAAATGTTAATATTTATATAGAATATTTTGAAATATCCTCAAAATATTTTTCAAGTGCTATATACCCGTTGTAAATTTCGTTAGTTATAAGCGTATATCTGCACGCGGCAAGATATTTCAGCTCTTTTAGTCTGATATCAATGATATTATCAGCATCGGTTTTAAGATTTTTATCAAGAGAAGAAGACCATTTTTTCAAAAGTTCGAGCTCTTCATTAATTTGTTTTACTGTTGTATATTCAAGTTGATTAAAATCATACTTGCCGAGCAATGCTTTGTCCTTATTTGTTATACGGCTTTTTACAACAGGTGTGCCGTAAATTTTTTTTACAAACATATAATTGTCTGCCGCCACTATATGAGAAATGGGAACTCCTGCTTTTGAAAGCAGAGACGAAGCGCTCAGGTTACTTTTGTCATTATCCGCAAAAGTGTTTGTTTGTGTAATCGGACTTGTCATATTATCCCCTTTAAAACTAGCATTACCCGTTGAATTTATATTAGACCCGGCTTGGATTTTATCTTTTGCATTAGAACCCGGGTTATCCGGAAGTTTGTCGTTAATAGCCCTGTTCCTCATTAGTCTGACTTATTATTTTAATATTAACGCAGCCGCAGTATTTTGTCATGATACTTTGTAGAATTGTTAAGGGTATTTTGTATAGTCAACTAAACATTATAAAATAATATACCCCAGAGCCATAAAATAAAAATTAGTGAATTAAATCGAACCCTAAAACCGTTTTTTTACTTTGTCCGATTTTAGGGTTTCAATTCATTTATATCATTTTTTTATTTATTTCTTATTACACTTTAGCTTCGTGTTTTACAGTTGATTTAAGGTGAAGCTCCATCAGCTGCTCTTCTGATGCATAAGTCGGAGCGTTGGTCATAAGACATTTAGCTGCAGAGTTTTTCGGGAAAGCAATAACTTCTCTGATAGAAGTATTGTGAGTCAAAAGTGCAACCAGTCTGTCCAAACCTATTGCAAGACCTGCATGAGGAGGTGTGCCATACTGGAAGGCCTGAATCATAAATCCGAATTTTTGTTGAACTTCTTCTTCGCTGAAACCGAGAGCCTCGAACACTTTGCTTTGTACTTCTGGTGAGTGGATTCTGACAGAACCACCGCCGAGTTCTGTACCGTTGTATACTATGTCGTAAGCAACAGAGCGTACATTCATCGGGTCAGTTTTCATCTTGTCCACATCCTCAAGGTTCGGAGAAGTGAACGGATGGTGCATTGCCATTACTCTGTCAAATTCCTTGCTGTATTCAAACATCGGGAAGTCAACTACCCATAAAAGCGCATGTTTGTCTTTGTCTATGAGGTTTAATTTTTCGCCGAAGAAAAGTCTGAATCTGCCCATAACATCGTAAGTTGTTTTCTTATCATCAGCAACAAAGAATACAACATCCCCTGGTTGTGCCTGTGCACGATTTTTCAGGGCTTCTATTTGTTCTTCGGTTAAGAATTTCAGAATCGGTGATTTTACAGTGCCGTCTTCCATATAGGTAATCCAGGCAATACCCTTAGCGCCGAAAGAAATAGCCGTTGCACGGACATCATCCATTTCTTTTCTTGAGTATCCAGCGATACCTGGGATTTTAACTGCTTTTGCAATACCGCCTTTTTTAAGAGTTTCTTTAACCGGTTCAAAAGTTGATTCCATCATAATATCTGAGATGTCAAACAGCTCTAAACCGAAACGTGCATCCGGTTTGTCCGAACCGAATCTGTCCATGGCTTCTTGCCAGCTGATTCTGACAAACGGCGGCTTGACTTCGACACCTGCAGCTTTAAAGGCTTCTACAATCAAACCTTCTGTCATTGCAATAACATCGTCTTGTGTTGCAAATGACATTTCCATATCTACCTGCGTAAATTCAGGCTGTCTGTCAGCTCTGAGGTCTTCGTCGCGGAAGCATTTTGCAATCTGGTAATATTTTTCAATACCGCCTACCATCAAAAGCTGTTTAAAGATTTGAGGTGATTGAGGAAGAGCATAGAACTTGCCTTCTTGAACACGGCTCGGTACCAGATAATCTCTTGCGCCTTCGGGGGTTGTGTTGATAAGGATAGGTGTTTCAACCTCTGTGAATTCGCAGTTGTTGAGATAACTTCTGATTGCGGTAACAATTTTGTGTCTTAGTTTAAGATTGTTAGCCATTTGCGGACGGCGGATATCAAGATATCTGTATTTTAAGCGGATATCCTCTTTTGTATCGTCAGATGAGAGGTCAAAGGGAAGCAGTTTCGCTTCTGAGAAAATTTTAACCTCTTTCGGATACATTTCTATTTCGCCTGTGGCTAAATCCGGATTGTAAGTTTCCGGCGGTCTTTTGGTTATTTTGCCCTTAACCTGAATAACGTATTCGTCTTTGAGTTTTGAGAAAACTTCGTGAACCTGCGGGTTAATCTGCGGGTCTGCAACAACCTGAAAGAAACCGGATTTATCTCTCAATTCGATAAAAATAATTCCGCCAAGGTCGCGTACGGCAGATACCCAGCCTGCGAGCGTAACTTCTTTGTCTATATCTTTGATTGTTAAATCTTCGTTATAGTGTGTTTTCATTGATGAAAGCGTGTGCACATCTGTTGTCATTTTTATATTCCCTATCCTTAGTAATGTTTCGTACAATAAATTTATAACAAACAAACTATAGAATCAATTTACTTCGTCTTTTGATTCCATATCAGTAAACAATAAAGTTTTTATTATTGCCCGGAATGCAAAAAAGCAAACCGGAACAGAAGCCCGCTCATACATTTATTGCACGTTACCGGTTACACTGTAGTGTATCAAATCCGGTATTAATTCAATTTCTTCATAGCTGATATCCGCTCTTAAAGATATCCTGATTCTTGCACTGTTAGGCGCAACAGTCGGATGTCTTATCGGCAGCAGGTAATATCCGTTATCGATTAAAACCTTTGATGCTTTAACAGCTGTTTTGTTTTTTCCCAGTATTACCGGCACTATGTGGCTGCTGCCCATTGTTTCAAGATTCAATGCTGCAAGATTTTTTCTCAGTTTTTGTGCGGTTTTTAAAAGTTCCTGTCTTTGTGTTTTCAAATTCGGTAAAACCTCTGTTATGACAAAATAAGAAAACGCAATATTTATCTCGGGGATTGCCGTAGAAAAAATAAGCGGTCTGCTTTTGTTAATCAAATAGTTTATCAAAACCTTACGTCCGCTGCAAAATGCCCCCATTGAGCCGATTGCCTTTCCAAAAGTTCCGACAATAAGGTCAATATCTTTTATGCACTTTTGTTCTTCCGCAATCCCGAGTCCTCTGCTTCCATAGACTCCGAATGCGTGTGCCTCGTCCACTACTAAAATCGCGTTATATTTGTTCTTAAGTTCAACAAGTTTGTTTAAGTCAGCAATATCCCCGTCCATGCTGAACAGTGATTCTGACACAATTATAGCCGTATCATAGTCGTTTCTGTGCTTTTGCAAAAGTTCTTCAAGATGGTCATAGTCAAGATGTTTGTACCTGAACATTTGTGCTTCGGAAAGTTTTATGCCGTCTAATATGCTTGCATGGTTAAGTTTGTCGCAAAATACTACATCCTTTTTAGACAAAAGCGCAGACATAATCCCCGTATTAGCTTGATAGCCGCTGTTAAAAATCAGTGATTTTTCTTTTTTGTACAGGGCGGAGAGCAAACACTCGAGTTTTGCATAAACATAGGAGCTTCCCGTAAGTAGTCTTGATGAGGCCGAGCCCATGGAAAAATCGGCAATTTTTAAAAAGTTATTTAAAACTTCTCTGTCCTCTGCAATACCAAGATAATCGTTCGAAGACAGGTTGAGATATTTTTTGTTATCTTCAAAAATATATTTTCCCGCTTTTTTTAAGGATATGAGTTTTCTTTCGCAAAAATTTTCTTTAAGTTCTTTAAGCTCACTAAAGTATCTTTCAAACATAATTATTCCCTGTAATAAACTGTGTTTTTATATAAATGATAAAGCCAGAAGAAGGCTTATTATCAATGTCAAAATCTGTATATTAGTGTAAAAGTGCACTTTCTCGTAACTTGCAAAATGTCCGATAATAAAAGGTAAAAACAAAAATATCGGAAAGATTGCACTGTAGACAGCATTTCCGGCAAACAGATTGCTTATGGAAAACCATATTATTGAAATAAAATATAAAACAAACAGAATAGATATCACAACGGAATAGTAAGCAAAAAACTTAACCGCGTTTTCAAACCTGTACAGCGCCAGTTTGCCGATTACAAAACCTATTATCAAAAGCACGTTTGTGACAATAATAACCTTCAACGACAAAGGCAAAAGGCTTATGATTTTTATAACCTGAGCTGTATCAATATGCATCGGCGGCCTCGCTTCCTATTGCAACAAGGTTTTTAGTCCCCTCAGGCGCATAATTGGAAAGACTGTTTAAGAAATCTATCGAGGTATTAAAAACAAAATCTCTTTCATTATCCATAACAACAAGATGGTAGCTGTCTTCAAGTTCAATATACTTTCTTATGCTGGAACCGACGTTGCGGTAAACAAACTGCGAGCCTTTAACGCTTGTCAGGTCATCTTCTTTTGCATGCATTAAAAGCACTGGAGCTTTGACTCTGAACATATTTTTTTGTGCAAATTTTGAGAGCTTTAAAAGTTCGTATATGCAAGACATCGGGTAATTGTCCAGAGCCTCTGTGTTTCTTTTTTGAAGTGCTGCAATCTTTTTTCTTAATACTTCATTCTTTAATCCGTAAGGCTCTCTTTCCGGAAAAGAGTAGTAGTATCTTAAGATTGTGTGCAGCCCCAGCGGCATAAAAAAGTTGTACCATGGTATTGTCCAACCGTCTAAAAACAGAGTGGTTGATAAAGAAACAATGCCCCTTACTTCTCGGTATTCGGAAGCAATTGCCAGCGCAAGTACAGCGCCCATACACAAACCGCCCAGATATACCTCTTCATATTTCTGGGTTAAATTTCTGTAGTGCATTGTTGAGTCTGTATACCAGTCTTCCCAGCGTACTGTTTTTATATTGATGGGGCTTGTGCCGTGTCCGGGCAGACAGTAGCAATATACATCAAAGTCTGCTTCAAACAATGCACGTCCCATCTTTTTCATCTCAAAAGGGCTGCCCGTCATTCCGTGGAATAGCAGAACAGCTCTTTTGCACTGGTTTTCGTGGATAAACTCAAAATCTAAACTCTGTCCCAAAGATATGTACCTTTTACTGATTGTCTAATCCGGTGTTGTCCCGTCAGTCTGTTTTATTTTCGAATGACAGAATACGCCATTTCAGCGTGTCACTCAAAATAATTTTAAGCTTTTTCCATATATCTTTCAAACAACTGATCCATAAGCTCAAGCGCCATATCGATTTCTTCATCGGATATGTACAATTGAGGAACGATTGTGATGATATTTTTAAAGTAGCCGCCGTTGTTAAGGATAAGACCGCATTTTTTACCTTTGTAGGTCAAATCTCCTTTAAGACCTGCTTCTATAATTTCATCACAGAGTTCTCTTGCCGGAGCAAATCCGTCGTTTTCCGTAACTTCAACGCTCAGTGCAAAGCCAAGACCGTTAACAGTTCCAATATTTTTATATTTCTTTTCAAGAACTTTTAATCCGTCGAGGAATTTTTTACCTTTGCGTGCAATTTCTTTTTCGAGATTTTCTCTTTCCTCTTCAAAGATACACATAACTTCATAGCCTGCGCGTGTACCAATCGGATTAGCCGCATAGGTTGAGTGAGTTCGCCCTGCTGGGAATACTTTCGGATTGATGAGTTCTTCTTTTGCCCACATACCGGCAAGAGGATTCATACCGTTTGTGATAGATTTAGCAAAAGTCATTGCATCTGGTTTTGCGCCGAAGTGTTCCATTGCCCAGAGTTTACCTGTTCTGAAACAGCCCATCTGCACTTCATCTACCATAAACAGGATATTATGTTCATCAAGAACTTCTTTAAGTGCTTTGAAGTAACCTTTTGGCGGGACGATATATCCGCCTGTGCCAAGGAGAGGTTCGGCAATAAATCCGCCGAATTCACAGTCTTTTGTTTTCGGGTCATAAACGCCGTTGTATTCGCTTTCAAATAATCTTGCAAACTGTTTTACACAGTACATTCCGCAGGTTTCGCAATTTTTGCCGTAGTGGCAGCGGAAGCAATAAGGGAACGGAACAAAATGAGCAGTGTCGGAGATATGTCCGAAATGTTCTCTGTATCTGTAGCTGGAAGTTACCGCAGTTGTACCGATTGTTCTTCCGTGATAACCACCCATAAATGCAAACATTCTCGGTTTTTTAGTGTAGTTTCTGATTAACTTGAGCATATCTTCGTTAACCTGAGCACCGCCCACGTTAAACTGAACACGGCCTTTGATTCCGTATCTGTCTATGTTTGCCTGTGCGATTTTTTTTGCCAGCAATGCTTTGTAATCGTAAACAAATCTTGAAGAAATTTGAGGCATTGTTTGATACTGGTCCAGGACTGCGTTTAGCACTCTTTTATTTTTATAACCGAGGTTGCAGCTTGAATACCACATCTGTAAATCCAGATAAGGTGTATCTTTGCCGTCGTACATATACGAACCTTCGCAATCTCTGAAAATAGTTTGATCATCGTGATAATGAACAGTATCACCCCAGGAACAATATTCTTTGTCTATTGCTTTAATTTCCTCATCCGATAACTGCATTTTTGTGCCGAGCATTTTTCTCTCTCCTTAATTTATAACATTTTCATGTAATCTTTTATTTCTGCAAATGTATTAAACTCAATTAAATTCTTTAAGTGTGTACTTTTACCATACTGCAACAATTTTCCTTTCGCAAATAAAAAATCTGCATTTTTTGCAGCGCAAAAGTCTGATAACCCGTCCCCTGCATACAATACCCGTTTTGTAACAATTCTGTTGGATTTTATTACATTACATTTGCATACTCCAGACCCCGGTGTGCATTCTTTATTAAAATTTGGGAAATAAGTTATAAATTTCCCGTCTTTTATTTCCAGCTTATTGGAAAATATTTTCACACCTACAATATTATACTTTTTGAGTATCCTTTCAATAAAATAATCAAACCCGTCAGACACAATATAAAAATCAATATCCTGAGATTTAAGGTAATTTAAAAAATCGCTGAAAGTTTCATCAATTTCAATAGAGTCGATAAATTCGTTAAGAGAATTTTCGTCAACATTGTCAAAGAGCTGCATTTGTTTTTCAATGCATTCTTTAGAGCCGATTTTTCCCTTTATCCAATCATCCTCAATATCCAACCATTTTTTGTCAGCATAAAGACATAAAAATTTATTTAACGTGTCTTCTTTTGTGATAGTACCGTCAAAATCACAAAAGAATTGATAATTATTCATAAACAATCCTTTAAAAAGATTTTATTATTATACAACAAACAAATTAATTTGTCAGAACATAACATTACCTAATACAGCTAAAGCTTTACACTCTTTCAAAAAAGGTCTTGTCCTTTTTGCATATCGGACAAACATAGGTGTCCGGCTCTTTTGTGATGTCGCCTTCGTATATGTAGCCGCATATTTTGCATCTGTATGCGATTCTGTCAGTTTGCACATTTTCTTCTATATAAGTAGGCGCGGCTTTCGGGCTTTTCCCTTTTTTGACCCTGTGGTAGTAGTCGTAAGTCATCGGTACATCTTTGTTTAGCATATCAGCGTCAATCATTTTCCCTATAAACACAGTGTGGGTTTCAGTTTCGAATTTGTCTGTGAGTTCACAGATTATGTATCCTACAGAATCCTCTAAAATCTCGAGCCCGTCTATGTTTACGGTTTTGATGTTTTCGAATTTGTCCACCTCTCTGCAGGAGCTGAAACCAAAAGTAGGGATAATATTATCGTTTACGTGTTCGCCGAGTATTGATACTGCGAATTTTTTGCTTTTATCAATACAAAGGTTTGTGTAGTTCTTGTGGTTAACGCTTATGCAAATCGTATCGTAGGTGATTTGCATAACACAGTTAACAACGCAGCCCACGGGTTTTGTTTCGCAGTTTGTTGTTACAACATAAACACCGTATGACAGTTTTGTCAAAACTTCATTATTCATATAAAACTCCTTTATATTTATTTTTCTGTAGCGTGGATTTACTTCAGTTCACCGGTTTTGTAGGTAAAATACCCCTCGTAATTGTAACTTGCGTCTATACCTTTCATGTAGACTTCATTGTCATTTATGCCGGTTGTCAGAGCCTGTTTTAAAAGCTCCCTGATTTCGATATTTTTAATCGGACTGCGCTCCATTGCGAGCAGGTAGTCGTCTTTGTCGACTTTGCTCCAGTCAACTACTTTAGATAGCTCTTTTTTCAGGATTAAGTCCAGCCATATACGGTTAGCGCGTCCGTTGCCTTCTCTGAAAGGATGGGCTGCATTCATTTCAACGTATTTTGCGATAATTTCTTCATAAGTTGATTGCGGCATTTGTTCAATATGTTCTAATGCCTGTTTTAAATACATAACAGGTGCAAACCTGAAATTACCTTTGGCAATATTAACATTTCTGATTTCTCCCGCAAAGTAATAAATTTCATCAAATAAATGTTTGTGGATTTTGGCTAATGCATCAAAAGTTCCTGCTTCAAGAGAATCAAGAATCCCTTTTTCAAACAGTTCAAGTGCTTTTTTCTTGCTTATTTTTTCTTCTTGTCGTGCGAGTTCAGAGGAATCAGTAATACCGAGTTTGTTTTCTAAGACCATTATTTTACCTTTTCTGTCAATTATATCACAATTCAACCGGCTCCTGATTGCAGGAAATCTGCATCAGCATGTGGCAAAGCACAAGATGTATGTCTTCTGCAATTTGTTTGTCATCTATATTCGCATTGACGCTGTGTTTTACAAGCTGCTTTAATTTTCCGCCGTCGCAGCCTGTCAGGGCGATTGTAGTTATGTTGTTTTCGTTAGCGTATTTTATTGCCCTTAAAACATTTTCAGAGTTGCCGCTGCTTGAGATGCCTATCACAATATCCTGCGGCTGAACAAAATTCTTCAGCTGCTCTACAAAAATATCCTCGTAGCAGACATCGTTTGAATAAGACATCACGGTGGCAATATTATCGCTCAGACAAATGAATTTGAAACGTTTTTTGTGGTCGTAGCCGTAGCTTGCAACTTTGTTAAAATCACAGCAAAAATGACTTGCGGTTGTCGCAGAGCCGCCGTTACCCATAATAAATATGTTCGAGCCGTTATCTCTTGCCCTGCCAAGAAGAAGCGCAAACTGCTCTATTTCTTTTCTGTCGAGGTTATCCAGAGCATTTTTCAGTCTGTTTATATAGCTGTTAATTTGTTCAATCATCAAGACTCCGGTATTTAATATATCTAATCTAGTGTCGCAGTTGCTGCCGGCTGACCGCAGCCAGCACCTGCTCACCTTTGCCTTCTTTTTCCAAAATCTTTGATTTTGTGAAAAATGGCTTCACTATGTGAACAATGTGTCACTCAAAAAATTCGTTCACCAGCCACTGGCTGCTTTTGTTCGGCAGAGCCTTATCACGAATTTTTCTCGAACAAAATAATTGTAGTTCGATTAT
>CALUQO010000011.1 GCA_944322935.1 Candidatus Gastranaerophilales bacterium
TGCGCTGCGCCTTAGCTCACTTTGTACCTCACTTTCCGGATTTCATCCGTCCGCAAATTCGCTCACACCGCTTAAGCAATATCTAATAAAGCAACTCAATAGATTAATATAAAAATACAATATTATTTTTAGATTTACATAATAAATATTATCACTAGTACATTTTAGGTTTGGTAATGCACATCTGTATTCTTTTATAACAATAAAAAATTTATCAATTTTCGGCAATTATTTTTCTTAATTTGTTTTTATTAATATATCAACTATTCACGGGGGGATTTATGACTGTTAATTTTGGTTCAAGTTTTGAAAACTGGTTTGCCAGCAAAGATAACTATGATAAGGCCTTAAACGGGCAAAGTGTACCTGATTTTAATTTTATGAAGGTTGATATAAAAACTTTGCCTGCGGAAAAAAAGGGCGAAGCCTATAAAATTGATGTTTTAAACATTGCACAATCAAGAATCGCCAACTACGATTCAAATAACAATGGTAAAATGGAATTGTCCGAATATGTTGAAGAGCAAAAGGCTGTTTATCAAAAAATGTTCAATGAACAGGTCGATATGAACATATCAGGTATGCAGGATGTTTTTAACAACTCTTTTGCAAACTGCGATACAAACAAAGACGGTTCAATAGATGACAAAGAAATGGCTGCAGTATTTGCTTATATGGATGCATCCGGCAATGACGGTACAATGGACGGTAAAATAAGTTATAATGCTGCACTTGGCACAGACTGGGGTAACAAAGATATAACCGACGTGCTTTCAACTTACAAAAAGTTTATTTTCGGCGAGTAATTAATTGATAATGAATAAAATATAAAACTAAAAGGCTGTTGCATAACAACAGCCTTTTAGTTTTTGAGAATTTTTATTAAACAGCGTAAACGCTTACCTGTTTTCTGTCACGTCTGTGAGGTTCAAAAACAACTTTACCGTCTATAAGAGCAAATAAAGTGTCGTCTTTACCGATACCTACGTTGTTACCGGGGTGGATTTTTGTTCCTCTTTGACGAACAATGATGTTTCCGGCAAGAACCTGTTCACCGCCGAATTTTTTAACGCCAAGTCGCTTACTTTCGCTGTCACGACCGTTTTTGGATGAGCCTACGCCCTTCTTATGTGCCATTTTATTATCTCCTTTAAATTAGTTTTTTGTTTAATACGGGATTACCCCGAGTGCGAGTTATTCAGCAGGTGTTTCTGCTTCTGCTGCAGCTGCTTTTGATTTAGCGGCAGTAGTTCTGATTTTTGTAACCATAACTCTTGTAAAGAACTGTCTGTGACCTTGTTTTTTTCTGTAGCCTTTTTTAGCTCTTTGTTTGAATACGATAACTTTTTTAGCTTTGTCGTGTTTAACGATTTTGCCTTCTACTGTTGCTTTTTCTACATAAGGTGCGCCTACTTTTGATTTTGCACCGTTAACGAGCATAACAACTTTGTCGAATACAACTTTGTCGTTTTCTTCACCGTCGATAAGTTCGATATCAACGTAGCGGCCTTCTTCTAATTTGTACTGTTTTCCGCCTGTTTCAACTATTGCGTACATTTGTGTTTCCTTTCACTTGAGGGGCTGTAGCAGAGGGGTATTATTAATTTAATTATTTCGTGGCTAAGGCTATATTTTGCCTTCTTCGGTCTTTCTAACCTTTTGCCATCCCCCAGCATTTATAGACAGCCGACCTATCTAATATTCGTATAATAAAGTGTAACAAGCACATAAGCCGGTGTCAACACTGATTGTAAAGCTTTGTTATAAAAAATAAAAACCCGTCCGGTGTGAATCAGGCGGGTAAATAGCTGGATCGTGTCTGGGTAATTAAATGTTATTTATTATATTACCCGTTGATTTTTTTTAGCCTATTACCCGACTTACCTATATTTATTGTGTCATTAATTTGTTGTACATTTCAAGTGCTTCTTGTGCTTTTTTATCTTTTTTCATCATTTTGTATGTGTATGCAAGATTATAGTAAAAAGCAGGTTCATCAGGATTGGCTTTTATTGCCAGTCCAAACTCATAGCGAGCGTTGAACCAGCTTTGTTTTCTTAAATAGCAGCATCCTTTGTTGTAGTATGCATAAGCAAAGTCTTTTTTTAATCTTATTGCTTTTTTATACTCACTCATTGCCATATTTATTTTATTGTCATAAAAATACAGATTGCCAAGATTGTAGTGGGCTTTGTAGTTGTTGTCGTCAGCAGCTATAGCTTTTTTCAATAAGAATACTGCATCAATAGGTTTATCGTTGTCTTGAGCGATGTTAGCCAGAAACAGCCAGTCATCCGATATTTTTTCCGAATCCGGTATTTGATTAAACAGCTGTTGAGCTTCTTCAAGTTTATTTGAATTATACAAAAATTTTGCTTGTTCCCGTGCATCATTAATCTGAGATGGATTTATCGATGTGCTTTGAGATTCATTTTGTTTAGAGGAGCTCTGAATTTCGGATTTTTGCTCCTGTAAAGTTTTGGGCTGTTCCTTTGTTTTTATGCTTTTGGGAAGAGCTTCATTGTTTGTTTGTTCTTTTTTATTCAGATTATTTTGTTTTGTTAGTTGTTTTTCAGTCTCTTTTGTTTTTTTTATTTCTGTTTTATCTTCTGTCGATTTTGTTTTTTTGATTTTGTTTGTTAAGTTTTTAAAGTTATTCTGAAGTTTACTTTCTTGTTTTGGGGTTTGGGATTTATTTTGTTTTTTTTCTTTATTCAATATTGATTTATTTGCAATAGGACGTTTTTGGGGCTTTTTAGTTACTTCATTGTTGCTTTTTTCTTTAACTTTAATTTCTTCTTCATTTTGCTCTTTTGGGGTATTTTCAGTTTGTATTATTTGAGCAGGTTTTTGCTGTACAGGCACAGATTGTGCAGGTTGCTGTCTTACTTCGTGAACTTCTGTTTTGATTTTTTGTTCCTGCAGCTTTTTCGGCCCCATTGGCACCGGCGGCCCCTGGGCTATAGCAGGATTAAAAACAAATAATATTGCACTTATAAGAAGTAAAGTTTTTGTCTTTTGCATGGCAAAATTATAATCCAACAGTGAGTTTTTAACAAATTTATGATTTCCGTTTTTTGTAAATAAATATTACGATTTTATGTTGATTTATAAAATTTTTTCATTAAATTGTTTTTATTAATATACAAGGTTTTAGTTATACAAAAGAAGAGTACAAATGAACAATCAAAACAACAATGAGTTAAATATTGTGTTTGATTCTACTCCGGCACTATTTAACTTAAAGCAAAAAGCTTCACAAATTCAAAATAATTATTCTTTGCAAAATAAGATTAATGAGCTTATGAGCTTTGTGCAGGCTAATAAATTAAGTTTCAGCAATTAAACGTTATACACAAAGCCGTCCTGTTTAAGTCGGTTTATTGTTTCTTTTAATTGGTCATCACTTGCTACAGCGGAAAGACGGAAAAATCCTTCACCGTTGTTTCCAAAAGCATTTCCGGGAACGAGTACAATACCTGAGGTTTTTAAAACATCAGAGGTAAAGTCTGTTGATTTTTTGTATCTCGGCGGTATTGGCAGCCATATATAAAATGTGGCTGACGGTATATCTTCGTCTTTTATTTGCCAGCCGAGTTCTCTAAATCCGTTTATAACTATCATTTGCTTTTCTTTAAAGCTTTTGTTTGCTGCTTTGATGTAGTCATCACCTTCTTTTGCATTTAAAACTTCTGCTGCGCATTTTTGCAGAGCTTTAAAAAGACCTGTGTCTATAGTTGATTTTAGACGTCCGAAGGCTCCTACTGCATCGGCGTTGCCGCATACCCAGCCGAGTCTGAAGCCTGTCATTGAATACGGTTTTGAAAAGCTGTAAAACTCAACAGCAACATCCTTTGCTCCTTCAATTTCAAGCACGCTGTGCGGTTTTTGATTTTCGTCAAAATAAATGTCGCAATAGGCAGCGTCACTTATCAGCCAGATTTGTTTTTCTCTGCAAAAATCAACTATATGTTTTAAATATTCTTTTGTGCAGGTTGCACCTAGCGGGTTTGACGGATAGTTTATAACCATTGCTTTTACTTTTGCCGGATTTATTCCGTCTTGAAGCATTTTTTGCCATATTTTGTTCATATCAGGCATATAGTTGTCGGCTTTGGTTAAGGGGATTCCGTAGCTTTTGCCGCCGCTTGTCTTTATCATCTGCGTGTAAGACGCATATCCGGGGTCTGGAACAAGTATTACGTCTTGTTCGGCGGGATTTGTTGTCGGGTTAATAAGTGCTCTTATAAAATTGGCAAGACCTTCTTTTGAACCTATCAGAGAAAATATTTCGGTTTTAGGGTCAAGTTCAACGCCGAATCTGTTTTTCATTCTTTTAGCTATCGCTTCAAGAAAAAAAGCTTCGCCTTTGGGGGTTGAATATGTATGAATCTGCGGTGTTTTCAGTGCTTCAGTTAATTTGTCATATACAAATTGCGGCGGTGGTGCAACCGGTGCCCCCATAGCCAATGCAATAGGTGCTCTGCCTTTTGCTTCAAGTTCAGGCGTGAGGTTCGCAGCTTCCTGTTTAATCCTAAACATTATATATGTATCAATTGATTTTACATATTCATTAAACAGTTCTTTCATTTTTTATCCTTTTGATTCAAGCTGATATGCCCAGGCACTGTGATTGTGAATACTTTCAAGTGATTCTACCTCGGCTTCAAAATATTTTATTTTTTCATTGTTTCTGAATTTTAAAACGATATCCCTTAGTACATCTTCAACAAATTTGGGGTTGTCGTAAGCGTGTTCGGTTACGTATTTTTCGTCCTCTCGCTTTAAAAGCGGATATACTTCACAGGAGGCTGTTTTTTCGATTTCGGAAATCAAATCTTCTAACCAGATTTGTTCTGTTTCATCGTAGCTTATGACAACTTTTATTATCGCCCTCTGGTTGTGTGCCGAGTAGTCGGATATTTCTTTTGAACAAGGGCAAAGGGTAGTAACCGGTACTTTGACTCCGAGATAAAATTTGTAGTTATCTTCTTCAAGAATCCCTTCAAATGAACAGTCGTAAGCCATAAGTGACTTTTGTTTGGAAACTGGAGCTTCTTTTTCTATAAAATACTTAAAGACAAATTTTACCTGAGCCGCTTTAGCCCCGAGTTTTGCTTTAATTGCTTCAAGGCAGCCTTTAATATCAACGCCGAGAAGTTCTTTTTCTCTCCATTCGTTTAATATTTCCATAAAGCGAGACATATGCGTTCCCTTAAAATTCATATCAAGAGAAGCGCATATCTGTGCTTTTGCATAAACTACCTGATTGTCCTGACCTTTTCTCTGTATAATTAGGGGAACATCTACATTTTTGATGCCTACTTTCTGGATATCAATACCTCTGTTGTCGGCAAGGTTTTGGACATCCCTGAGCGGCAAATCCTTTATACGGCTTTTCATATTTATCTTTCTTATTTAAAATCGTCAAGCTGTTCTGTTGATTTTTGTTCCAGAGCAAGCAACAGTTTTAGAGCTGCAATTCTTTGCATTTTGGGTGGTGCAAGTCTGAGCATTTCGATAGCTTTCATCATAACAGGGTCATTATCATACCAGCGGTTACCCTTGCCATGATACTTTGCAATTGTTTCATACAGATGTTCAATCACATCTGCGGCTACTTGTTCTTGCAGCTTTAATATGTAATCAGCCGCTTCTGCCTTTGTTTCGTCTGTTTGGAGTCTTAAAAGTTCAAGTGCTTCTTTTAAAACCGGATCTTTGTCATACCAGCGTCTGCCTTCTGTCATTCTTATTTCCTCATTAGTATCTTTTATTTGATTATATTAACTTTCTTTGAATATGTCTATTTGTAAAAACAATTTAAAGATTGAACGGCTTAAGCGCACGTTCTAAAATGCCCAGACAATATGAAATGACAATGCCGTAATTTGTTATGGGCAAGTCAGCCTTTTTGCATTTCATAATTCGGGACAATACTTCTCTTCGATTTGTCATACAGGCTCCGCAGTGAATTAACAGAGAGTAAGACGTTAATTCCTGTGGAAAATCGTGGCCTGAATGGTAAACAAATTCAAGCTTTTTGCCTGTCTTTTGGGTTAACAATCTCGGAATTTTTACTCTTGCTATATCATCTTCAATCTGGTGGTGCGAGCAGCTTTCGCAAATTAAAACTTTATCGTTATCTTTGAGATTGTCTATTTGTTTTGCGCCTTCATAAAATTCTTTTAAATCACCTTTCATTCTTGCAAAAAGGATTGAAAATGAAGTTAGTTCAATATCTTCGGGTACATCTTGCGATACTGAGGCAAAAGCCTGAGAGTCGGTTATTACTAATCTTGGCTTGTTTTTAAGTTCTTCAAGAGTTTCTTTAAGCTCGCTATCCTGAGTGACAAATGCCTTGCACCTGTTATCAAGCAAATCTCTTAACACCTGCACCTGAGGAAGGATTATTCTGCCTTTTGGGGCTTCTTTGTCAACGGGAATAACGAGTACAACCGTATCTTTGGGCTGCACAAGGTCGCCGAGGATAGACGGCGGAGTTATAAAGTCATCGGGGCAAACATTTACAAGCTGCTCTTTCAATCTGTAGACCACTTCACGTCCTGATTTTAGGCTCGTTTTGAGCGGAGTTTTAACGTATTGTTGTATGTTTTGCAGTTTTTCGTCCGATATTTCCTGAATATCCTGTTTGTTAATTACAGCGAGAACAGGTATTTTTCTTTCTTCAAATTCTTTGTACAGTGCTTTTTCGTATTCATTCCACCCGTTTGAGTCACAAATTATTATTGCAATATCAGTTCTGTCAAAGATTTTTTTTGTTTTTTCAATTCTCTGTTCCCCTAAATCTCCGATGTCGTCTACTCCTGCTGTATCAATAAAAACAACAGGGCCGAGCGGTAGAAATTCCATTGTTTTTTCGACAGGGTCAGTAGTAGTTCCTGCAGTAGGCGAAACTATTGAAATATCCTGATTGACAAGACTGTTTAAAAGTGATGATTTGCCGGCATTTCTTTTGCCGAATATACCTATGTGCAGCCTGTTTGCTTTAGGCGTTCCCTGCATTGTCTGCCTCGATTCCTTCTTTGCTGTCGGAAGGGCTTTCCATCTCTTCCTCTATTTCTTCTTTGATATCCTGAATTTTAGTATTTGTAAAAAGAAAGTAAATCATTGATATAACTGTTATTGTAAGCATTATTGTTATCTGATGAATAAAAGCTATACCGAGAGCGTAGGATTTTTCTATATGGTATATGCCTAGTGCCAGTATATAAGCATATTGATAAGGTCCTACAAAAACTGATGATGACGGTATTATAGTTGATAAAGCTATAAAACTTATAATAAATAAAGCTATAGAAAATCCGTAATGCTGTCCGAAGCCAAGAACAAGAATGTATGTTATTATGCATTCAATTCCCCAGGCAAGGCAGCTTGTTGCAAATGCCATAAGCAGGCATTTAGGTTTGTTCAAGGCCTGAAAACCTTCCATAAAACGGTTTACAATACCTGAAATTTTTATAAATGCCGGCTCGAATTTTGATAACGCCGGTATGGCAGCAAGTTTATTAAAGAACCACGTAGTCTTGTTGAATTTAAAAATTAAGAAAAATACAATGAGGCTGCCTATAAACAGCGAAGATGCCACATATGTTATTTTTAAAACCCACGGGTGTTTAAAATAAGTTAAAACAGCAAAGGCCAGAATCAATAATACCGAAACACCGTCAATAATCCTTTCAAGGATAATGGAACCGAGTATTTTCATTTTGCTTTCTTCAAGCTTTTTGCCTATGTGAAATGCTCTCCAAAAATCGCCTGCACGTGCAGGAAGGTAACTGTTCAATGTGTTTCCTGTTGTAAAAGCAAAGAATGCTTCTTTTACGGTTAACTTTTTACTGTCACACAAAAGATATTTCCATCTTACACCGCGCAGGTAAAGCCCAGAAATATACAGCGGTACAAATATAAGTAAAACTCTGTAATCGAAGATTTTAAATGTTGCGACCAGCTGTTTAAAATCAAGATTCCAACAAATTAGAGCTATAAAAATCAGAGTTATAATAAGTCCGATAATTTTTTCTTTGTGCTGTTTTAATTTTTTCAACTTAATTAACCTTTACAAGTACTTTTACTGAAGATTTTTCGGTATTTCTCTCAAAAGCTTTTATTGAATCATCTATACTAAAAATATCAGAAATAAGCGGTTTTACGTCAATTCGGCGGCTTTCCAGCAATCTTAGTGCT
Source organism: Candidatus Gastranaerophilales bacterium (assembly GCA_944322935.1). Lineage (GTDB taxonomy): Bacteria > Cyanobacteriota > Vampirovibrionia > Gastranaerophilales > Gastranaerophilaceae > Limenecus. The sequence goes on from CALUQO010000011.1 coordinate 8,206, forward strand.
GGTGCAAATTGCCCGCATCTTGAACCGACAATTGTTATTTCATCCACAACTATGGGCGCAAGGTTGAACTCTTTAGAAGCAGCTATAGTGCTTTTTAAAATGAGGGTTCCTCTTGGCTTTGTAAGAGCAACGGACGTTTCGAATCCTGAAATAGAGCCTGTTGCTTCAACAACAAAATCGTAAGCTTTTTCTATTTTTAAATCACTGAGCAGCTTTGTTTTTACGCCCTGAGCTTTAGCAATTGCAAGCTTTTCTTCGTGCTTGCCCACAAGTGTAATATCAAGACCCGCAGCATTCAATGCCAACGCAATAATCAGCCCGAGTTTGCCGTCACCAAGTACTATAACGCTTTTGTAAGGCGGAATGTGTACCTGCTCCAAAATTTCAAGTGCTGCTGCAAGCGGTTCAACAAAAACAGCTTCTTCATCAGTAACGTTAGCGGGAATTTCCAGCAGATTTTTTACCGGCAAACAAACATATTCCGCAAAGCAGCCTTCTCTTTTCCAGATACCGAGGGTAGAACGGTTAAAACAGTGCCTTGCAAGCCCCTGTTTGCACCAGTCGCATTCTCCGCAGCCGCAGTTGATTTCGCCCACAACTCTTTTGTTTAAAAGTGTTTTGTCACTGTCGTTTATTGCTTCCACAACACCGGTAAACTCGTGTCCGAGTATTCCTTTGTATCCCATATATCCTTTTGTTATTTCGTAATCGGTGTTACAAATGCCTATGGTGTTTACTTTTATTAATGCTTCTCCTGTTTTTGGTTCAGGTTTGGGATAATTATTATCAAGTTTTAAACCGTTATCGAAAACAACTGCTTTCATTTTTACTCCCCGTGTACTATTCTTAAAATAATTTACTTTTCAATTATATGCTAATGTAAATTTTTTGTCCAAAATCGGCAAAAAAATTTATTTTAATGTTTTATTTGAATATGGATTCTGTCGGATTGAATACATACGCTGATTTTAATCTGTGCGGTAAAGACATGAGGTATGATAAACTGCAAAAAAGGTTGCAGAAAAATCAGTATGCGAAAAATGAAAAAGAAATTTATTTAAAAAAATTGGGGCTTTTAAAAAATAATATATCAGAATTGCACAAACAGGCGATACTTGCTTTTTCTCTTGCCGGTGCAGCTTTATTGTGTCAGATTTTATTCAGAGGTGTTAATAAGATTCATTTTGCCGATATTAAAAAAATTAAAAATCTTGCACGTCAAATGACAGAACACTATAATCTTAACAAGAAAGGGTTTAGAGCAGTACTAGCTGAAAAAAATAAAAGTTCATATATTGATATATACGGTAGTCCAGTACCTAAGCTTAAACATAAATTAACAAGATGCGCGTTTTATTTATCTCCGTCAAACATTGCAGTTGCTTGGAAAGATTCTCCGCTTGAACTTTTCCATGAAATAGGGCATGGTGTTACCGGATGTAAAAAACACGGAGCAAAATGGCTGCATTTGGCCTGTAAAATGCCCTTATATTCACCTGTTCCGGCTTTATTGTGTATTGCGGATACTTCTGATGCGGATAAAAAGCCTCACGGTCTAAAAAAGCTATATAAAACATTAGATGTATTAAAAGACAACGCTTATCTCGTTTCTATGGCCATGTTTGCACCGCTGTTGCTGGAGGAGTTTAACGCTTCAAAGAGAGCTTTTGCGTTTTTAAGTAAAAATGATAAGACACTTGCATTAAAAAGTCTTTTGCTTTTTGTACCTGCTTTTTGCTCTTATCTTGTTAATGCTGTGGCTGTATCCAACCTTGTTAAGTTTTTAAATACAAAAGCTGATAATATATATTTGCAAAAATCATTGTACAGACAGTCTAAACATTATGAAAACACCTTAAATTTTGATGAAAGTATTACGCCTAAAATTGCCGTTATAGATGAATATCATCGAAAGTCAGTAAAGATTGATTGGGACAATAAACCGGACATGATACATGGTGTCGCTGTGGAGTCTTTTATAAAAAAGGGACTGCCAAATGCGCAAATTTCGAGATTTGACACCAATTTAGATGAGGTAAGCGTTAAAAATGCACTGGATGATATTATAAAAAGTCGTGTAAAATACGATGCAATTAATATTTCAAAGTCTTCGGACATAAAAATTAGCGATTTATCAAAATTAATGGGCGTTGATTTGAATACACAAAATTTGAAAATGAATAAGAAACTTATAAAGGAAAAGTTTTTTGCTTCTTCTTATTCGGACGTTAAAGATATAAGGGATATAATAAATAAGCTGGAATTTCTTGCATCGAGGGGTGTAAAAATTTATGTTTCTGCCGGAAATAAAGGCAAAGAATATCTAAATCTCTATACATTGGCAGACAATATTAATGTAGTTGGTGCCGCGAATAAATATGGGGTTTCCAAAGCAAATTTCAGCTGCGATAATTCACTTGTTATACGCTGGTGCAAAGGGGTATTTAAAGTTAAAAAAATAAAAACATCAGATGCTAAAATGGCATTTGACATTAATGAGGACGGAAAAGCAGATATTCTTACTGCAGAAACAAGCTCTAAATTTAAAATACCGCAACGTTACATTTATGGCACATCTTTTGCCGCACCCGGTGCACTTGTGAATGATTTAAAAAGAGAGCTTGATGAATGAGTTAAATAAAATACTTATTTAATAGTCTGTAGTAAATATTTCATAATAAAACAAACGGGCTTGCATTTAAACCCGTTTGTTTTGGTTATTATAATTATTCATCGGCTTGTTCGTCTGTCTCTGACGTTTCTTCAACCATATCTTCCGCATCGATTCCGTATTCTTCTTCTACGATTGGTTCTTCGTCAGAATCGTCAACGGGAACATCCGCAAAGTCATCTTCATCTGCATGATGTTCTTCTTCATATTGGGCCTGATATGCAGCTTCTGCCTGTGCAGCCTGTGATTCATTTTTTATATCAATTTTCCAGCCTGTCAGCTTATGAGCCAGTCTTACGTTTTGACCTTCTCGGCCAATTGCAAGGCTAAGTTGGTCATCAGGTACAACAACTAGAGCTTCATGAGCATTTTCGTCATCTGCAAGTATGTCAACGGAAAGTATTCTTGCCGGAGAAAGTGCGTTAACAATGTATTCTACAGGATCTTCCGACCATCTTACGATATCAATTTTTTCATTTTTGAGTTCACCAACGATAGTCTGGATTCTTGAACCTCTAGGGCCAATACAAGCGCCTACTGAATCAATTTCAGGGTCATTTGAGTGTACAGCAAGTTTTGTTCTAAAGCCTGCTTCTCTGGCAATGGATTTAATTTCTACAATGCCGTCTTCAATTTCAGGAACTTCAAGTTCAAATAGTTCTCTTACAATTTCGGCATGAGCATGTGAAACAATTACCTGAGGCAATCTGTTTGTCTCTTTAACGTTGAGAACAAAAACTCTGATTCTGTTGCCGGGTTTGTAGTATTCACCCGGGATTTGTTCTCTGAATGGCAATATCGCATCAGTTTTGCCTATGTTTACGAAGACATTTCTGTTTTCAACACGCTGGATAATACCTGTTGTCAGAGTGCCTTTTTTCTCCATAAATTCATCAAGAACGAGTTTTCTTTCGGCTTCTCTGATTCTTTGGGTAATAACCTGTTTAGCAGATTGAGCCGCAATACGTCCAAAATTTTCAGGCGTAACTTCAATTTTAACTTCATCCTCTAATTCAACTTCATCATCGATTTCTTTTGCATCTTCTAATGAAATTTCCAGGTTTTCATCTTCAACGTTTTCAACAACGAGTTTTGTTCTGAAAACACCGATTTCACCTGTTACTTCGTCTAAAATTGCTTCAACATTAGGTGCTTCTTTAGCCCTGATGTGTTTTTTATAAGCTGCAACAAGTGCATCTTTTAAGGATTCTATAATAACTTCTTTAGAGATTCCTTTTTCTCTTTCGAGTTCTTCTGTTGCTTCAAAAAGAGCTGTTCCGATTTTAATCATCTTATTCTCCTATATGTCTTCCATATGTAATTGTGCTTTTAAAATTTTATCTTTAGGTATTGTGTATTCTTTGTTGTCATCGAGCTTTAGTACTGTTAACCCTCTTTCTATATCAAAATCTAGTATTTTGCATAAAAAGTGTTTTTCATCCGTACCTTCAATAAGACTTTTAAGTTTTAAATCAATTGTTTTTCCGTTAAAAATGATAAATTCTTTGTCTGATTTTAGCTTTCTTTCCAGACCAGGAGAACTTACTTCCAGGTAGAACTTAACAGGTATAAGCTCGTCCAAAAAAGGATTTAAGCTGCGTGAAACATTTTCACAATCATCAAGAGTAACACCGCTGTCTTTGTAAAGAAAAATTCTTAAAAACCATTTGCCTGATTCTTTTGAAAAATCAATTTCTATGGGAATCATATTATACCGCATTGCTGTGTTTTCAATGAGCGGTGTAAGTTTTTCAAGAATTTCAGTTTTGTTAAAGTTGGCGGGCTGCATATATCCCCCTGCAATTTCCGTTTTAAATAAAAAAGAAACGGTTGTGCCGTTTCTTTTCCTAACACATTTAATAATAACATTAAATTGATATTTTTCAATAGAATTGTGAATAATTCTTTATCTTTTCTTAATTTAAAAAATATAGACTACTAAATTTGATGAGTTATAATCTTATTTGTAGAATCAGATTTTGGAGTTAGGTTTTAAATATAATGGAAAATACAAACAAACGTGCAGATTTTAATATTGACCTTGCCCGGTTTTTTAATGATAACAATACCGATAAAGGACTTGAATTGATTGATTTTGTAAGTTCTGTAAATATATCCTGCGCTGTCAAAGAAGGCGGAGAGTTATCAATAAAACAAGCTATTGAACACTGCAAGTTTAAAAGTAAAGAAATCGGAGCCCTTATATACTTGCCTGAGCGCGTTAGTGAGCCGCTTTCTCTCAGAGAAGAAGAAATTGAAGCTATTGTTTTGTATCAGCTTGGGGCTATTTCCGCGTTTACTAAAGCAGCCAGTCTTAATATTGAACATGTAAGACCCTGTGGTTTGATGTATCAAATAGCTTCACAAAATTTTGATTTTTCAGTTGCAATTGCTAAGGCAGTTAAAAAATTCAGCGAATGGCTTGTATTATACGGTGCATCCGGAAATATTATCAGAGAAACAGAAGCAGCTGCAAATATTAATATTGCGCAGGAAATAATCATAAATAAGAAGTATAATTCTAATGCGATTATAGATTTTTCAGCTGAAAATATTGATAATTCAGAGATATTGCTATCTCGTTTAAAACATTTGATTAATAATGGCGAAGTTGATTATGCAGAAAATGAGTTTGTGAAAATGGATTGTGATACTATACATTTTGATGTTGAGTCCACAAATATTTTAGATTTTCTAAAAGAAGCAAACAAAATTCTTGAACCCAGACCGGTAAATTATAACAAAGTTGTGGCATCAGGCTGGGTAGAATAGATTATTGAGTGAATGATATATTGGGAGATGCATTTTGAAAAAGATTTTTAACAAAATTAGAATGCCTAAAGATGCTGGGTGGTTATTGCCGGGGCTGCAAATAAAAAGATGGTTCGGATTGATAATAATAGGTACTGTGATAAGTTTACTTGGGCTATGTGTACTTTTTAATATGCGTCCCGTATATTTTGCAGTAGGAATACTTAAATACATAGCGACTACTGTAAATCAAGAATTGCTCGGTATTATACTTGTATTTGCCGGCGCTTATATCTTTTTAAAAGGCTGGAAAAACACAAACTATTCAATACTCGACTTGACTGAAGACAGGGACAGACATGCTCTGTTAGAGTCTTTGTATAAAAGAAGAAAATTGAACTATGGCCCTAAAATTGTTGCTGTAGGCGGAGGAACAGGTTTGTCTACAATGCTAAAGGGTATTAAAAAACTTACAAATAATATAACTGCTGTCGTTACTGTTGGTGATGATGGGGGCAGCTCGGGTAGATTAAGACATGAGATGGGTGTACTCCCACCCGGTGATATACGTAACTGTATTGCTGCTCTTGCTGATGATGAGGATTTAGTAACAAAGTTGTTTCAGTATAGATTTAAAACAGGAGAGGGACTTGAAGGTCACAGCTTCGGTAATCTATTTTTAACTGCTCTATGCTCAATCACCGGCAATATGGTTCGTGCTGTGCAAGAGTCATCCAAGGTTCTTTCTATCAGGGGCAGGGTTTTGCCTTCAACTTTGGATGATATGAAACTTGCTGCTGAACTCGAGGATGGGACAATTGTTCGCGGTGAATCCAGTATTCCAGAAACTGGTAAAAGAATTAAAAGATTATTTACTGAACCTGCAAATTGTAAAGCATTACCCGATGTATTACAAGCGATAAAGGAAGCTGATTTAATTATTTTGGGGCCGGGAAGTCTTTATACAAGCGTTATTCCAAACCTGTTAATAAGAGAGATATCTCAGGCGATTTCAAAATCAACAGCGAAAAAAATATATGTATGCAATATTATGACACAGCCCGGAGAAACTACAGGCTATACTGCGTCCGAACATATTAAAGCAATATTAGACCATGCCGGATATCCGGATATGATTGAATCTGTGCTTGTGAATAATTCTCTGCCGGATGATTTGTCCCCTGATTATGCTGCGGCTAACTCTTATCCTGTTGTCGTTGATGCAGATAAGATAAAAGCTCTTAATATTAATATTGTTGCTACCAGACTATATGAAGAAAATGAAGAAAAATATGTTCGTCACAGTCCTTCTAGATTGGCAAGAGCAATAAGCTACTGGTACAAAAAACAGTTAAAAGCAAAAAATGGAAATAAAAAGACAAGTAAGGTGTAATATGTCGGTCGAAACTAAACTTAAAGACGTTACAGTCGCTACTTTTGCAAAGAAAAGACATAATAACGAAAAAATTACCATGCTCACGGCTTATGATTACTCAACGGCTAAGTACTTTGATGAAGCAGGTGTTGACTCTATTCTTATAGGTGATTCACTTGGAATGGTTGTTTTAGGCTATGATTCAACAGTTCATGTAACAATGCAGGATATGCTGACTTTTACATCTGCTGTATCCAGAGGTGCTAAAAGATGTTTGGTTGTTGCTGATATGCCATTTATGAGCTACCATGCTTCGGTAGAGGAGGCTGTAATTAATGCCGGTAATCTTATTAGAGCAGGTGCTTCTGCAGTTAAACTCGAAGGGGCGTCTGAGCACATACTATCTGTTGTGAAAAGATGTGTAGAATCAGGAATTCCTGTTGTTGGACACTTAGGGTTTACGCCTCAATATTTGAATGTATTAGGCGGGTACAAAATACAAGGAAAATCTGCTGAAAAAACAGAATTTATCCTCCAACAGGCTAAAAAGTTGCAATATGCAGGAGCTTTTTGTGTGGTTTTAGAGATGGTACCGGAAGAGTCTGCAAAATACATTACTGAAAATCTTGACATTCCGACAATCGGCATTGGTGCCGGACGTTACACAAACGGTCAGGTGCTTGTTGCCGATGATATTCTGGGGAAATATGGAGAATTTAAGCCTAAATTTGCAAGAAAATACGCTGATTTGCATTCTATTATTAAAAATGCAGCATTGAATTACGTTAATGATGTTAATACCGGCGCATTTCCTGCTGAATCAGAGGTCTTTCACCTTGATGAAACCTCGTTAAGTGAATTACAGAAATTGCAGGAGATAAAGGAAAATGAGCTTAGTTGTAGTAAATGAAATAAAAAAAATTAGAGAGATTATAAGAGAATATAAAAAACAGGGTAAGAGCATTGCGCTTGTTCCCACGATGGGGTGCCTTCATAACGGACATAAATCTCTTATGGAAAAAGCACATTCAATTGCTGACATAACTGTTGCATCAGTTTTTGTCAATCCGATTCAATTTTGTCCTGGTGAGGATTATGACAAATACCCTAGAACCCTTGAGAATGACAAAATAGTTGCGCAAGAGGCTGGTGTAGATATTATTTTTGCTCCGTCTGTTAATGAAATGTATCCGAATTTGCAAAAATTTTCTGATTTAACAATGGTCGCTCCTCCGTATGAGTTGACAGATATCATGTGTGGAAAATCACGTGTTGGGCATTTTGACGGCGTTGAAACTGTTGTGACAAAACTTTTTAACATAGTTCAACCTGATTTTGCTTGCTTTGGTATGAAGGATATTCAGCAGTTATTTTTAATTAAAAAGATGGTTAGAGATTTGAATTTTCCTATTGAAATTATACCCTGCCCACTTGTCAGAGAAGAAAGCGGGCTTGCATTAAGTTCAAGAAACAAGTATCTTTCTCATGAACAAAAAAAATCTGCCCTATCTTTAAGTAAAGCTCTTTTTTCAATAAGGGATTTGTATAATGCAGGTGTAAAAGAAACTAAAAAATTGTTTGATACAGGATTGACAAATCTTGATAAAAATGTTGAACTGGAGTATCTGGAGTTTGTCGGTTACAATACTTTTAAACCGGTAGAAAATATTACGGAGACAACAATATGTGCATTAGCAGCAAGAGTTGGTGGTGTTAGGTTAATAGACAATATTGTACTTGAGGTATAAATGTTTTATAAAATTGCTAGATTTCTTGATAATTTTTTTGAAGAAATAAAATACATGGTGACACTTGTTGTGTTCTTTTGTATCGCAATGGCTGTCTTATTTTTTATATACTGGCTTGTCTTCAGTGCAAGACTGACAATGCCGTATTGGCTTGAATTATTTGTATGGAATGTTATTGATTTTTGGGCTCAAGGCATTAAGGGAACACCGCTTTATCGGGAAATTGTGCCTATTTTACCTGTGCTGGTTTGCGGAATTTTTGTAGTTATAACATATTTTCTTAATTGTTTTATTGTATTTTTGGAAAGCAATCATAAACTTTTGAACCAAAAGGTAGAGGACTATAAACAAAATATTGCAAAAAAAATCAATGAAGAACTTCATCATGACTTCATAAATGAGCTTAAGAAAAACAGCCATATGCTTTTGAAAATTAAAATTTCCGCTACTATGCATTCCTCTTACCTTACGGCAATGACTGACGTACAGGTAGACACGGATAAATTGGAAGATAAATTACAAAAGGCTATTCTAGCATCGATGCATGAACCTTACATACAGAGTAAGTCAATAGACAATGGCTCTCTCACATTCTTGTTAAACGATATTTCAATGTCTAAAGATTTTATTATAAATCTTGTAACAAATGCATCAAGACTCATTAAGCCCGAATTGGTTCCTAAATTGGAGGTCGCTTTTTATTGCGCGGTGGATTTACTTGATAATTTAGTTGATTTACAAGCAAAAGAGTTGTATTTAAGCAGAGTCTTGAATATTAAAATTAAAAATAAAATTATTGCAACTCCTCGCTTTAAACTCTTTTTTGAAACTATTTATCCCAGTGCTTATCATTTTGATACGTTAGGACAATACAATATAGAATCAGAACATGACGGAAAATTAACCTCTGTAATGATTTACTCTTTAAGAAGAAAATACTAGATAATTTGTATGTAATCGTTTTCAATATATTGGATATGTTCCTTGCGTATTATTTCACCCGGGAGCAAAAGAGGAATCCCGGGAGGATATTTTATAATACACTCACCACAGATTTTACCTTCGGATTCACTTTTTTTAATAGTTTTTTTAGGCATTTTATATGCATTACGCGGTAGGTATTTTGTTTCAATTAATGTTTTGGGCAGATAACACGCTGAAAGCCAGCTATCTTTTTTATTTGATATTGTTTTTAAAATTTGTTTTAATGCTGTTAATAGGTGATTCAACTTATTTTTATCCGTACCTATACCTGTAATAAACAGCAATGCTTTTTCAGTTGAGTATTCTTCTTCTATACGGTATTTTGTATTTAAGATTTCAGCAATTTCCATTGCATTGCGCTCTTTGAATTGTAATAAGATTTTTGTCGGGTCATTGTTGCCTGAATATACACGTATACTATCCGGTAATGAGTTTGTAAAATCATTAATTTCTTTTAGCAGTCCGTTAATATGACTTTTTCCGTTTTTGGAATTAAGGTATTTAACAGTGGCTTCAACGTCTGCTATAAGCGGATAAGAAGGAGATGTCGTATTAATAAGATTAAGTGCATTTTGCAAGCACTCCGGGGAAATGTCACTTGTTTTGGAAATATGCAGCAGCGCTGCCGGGTTTATTGCCCCCGCAGTTTTGTGTAACGATTGAATAGCAATGTCCGCCCCAAGTTGTATCGCCGGCTTGTATTTGAATTTTCCGAAATTCAAAAGTGCCCCGTGGGCCTCGTCAACAACAAGTTTGACTTTATATTTACTGCAAATTTTGGATATATCCTGAATATTGCTAAATAGGCCTTCGTATGTGGGACTGGTTATTACTAGAGCTTTTATATCTTCATTTTGTAAAAAATATTTTTCAATGTCTTCTGTTTCAACACCTTTATAAATTCCCCATTGACTGTCATATTTTGGTGTAAACCATACAGGACATGCACCTGTTAACACCAGACCATTGTAAACGGATATATGACAATTTCTTGCTATTAGAACCTTATCGCCGTCTTGTAACAAAGAGAACATAGCCGCAAGTATACCTGATGTTGAACCGTTTGTAAGAATAAATGTTGCTTTGGTATCATATATTCCCGCAAGTATTCCAAGTAAATTTTTGATAGTATTTTTCGGGTCGCGAAGATTGTCAAACCCCTCAATCTCAGAAAAATCAGCTTTGAAATATTTGCTTCCCAGTATTTCTTTTGCTTCGGGTACAATAAAGCTTCCCAGAGAATGTGATGGCGTGGTAAAAAGCCGGCTGTTATCTATTTTATAATAATCAATGATTTTTTTTATAATACTCATCGTTTTTTTGGTGTAAAATTTATACTGTAGATTATACAGGAAATATATTATTAATAATACGGAAATAAAAAATAAAATAGAGGAGTTGTCGCAGCTCATAACTAAATACAGTAAAGAATATTATGAGCTGGATTCACCGACGGTATCAGATATTGAATATGATAAACTCTTTAAGGAGCTGCAGGCTTTAGAAGAACAATATCCTGAATTTAAGTCGGCAAGCTCCCCAACAAATAGTGTCGGTTCCTCTGCAGCAAAAAAATTTGCTCAGCATAAGCATAAAGCAAGACTGTACAGCCTTGATAATACATATTCATATCAGGATTTGGAACTTTGGTATGAAAGGTTGCAAAAGAACTATTCGCTTAGTACTCCGCCACAATTAGTTTGTGAATTAAAAATTGACGGTTTAGCTATTTCTTTAAATTATGAAAATTCCGAATTTGTGCTTGGTGCAACAAGAGGCGACGGGGTTGTCGGTGAAAATATTACGCCTAATCTTAAAACTATAACGGCAATACCTACCAAATTAAACGCAAATATTGCATCTCTCGAGGTAAGAGGAGAGGTCTATATGCCTGTTGCCGTATTCGAACAGCTTAACCATATTCAGCAGGAAAATAATGCAAAAGTCTTTGCTAATCCCAGAAATGCTGCGGCAGGCTCATTACGACAGCTGGATCCCGAAATTACACGAGAACGCAATCTGTCCATGTTTGCTTATTATGGACGTCTGGACAGTAATGAATTGAACATAACTTCGCATTCTGAGATGCTTGAATTTTTGAAATCACAAGGATTTAATGTCAATCCTAACTACAAGATTTGTAACACTATTGAAGAGGCTGTTAACTACTGCAAAACTTGGGACACAAAAAGAAAATTGCTAGATTATGCAACAGACGGTGTTGTTATAAAAATCAACAGTTTTGCTATTCAAAGGGAAATGGGCTACACTGCTCGTGCCCCCAGATGGGCAACAGCATACAAATTTCCGCCTGAAGAAGTTTCTACAATTGTTGAGGATATAGAAATCAATGTCGGCAGAACAGGTGCAGTTACTCCTGTTGCTGTTTTGCAGCCTGTATATATATCGGGTTCTACTGTGCAGCGTGCTACTTTACACAATTTTGACGAAATAAAAAGGCTTAATATCAATATTGGCGACAGGGTTTTGATAAAAAAAGCTGCTGAGATTATCCCAAAAGTTATATGTGTAACAGAGCATGCTAAAAAAAGTGCCAAACCTTTTGCCAGACCCAAATTATGCCCATCTTGCGCTTCTGAACTTGTACCGCTTGATGGTGAGGTTAATTGGTACTGTCCTAATAAGTATAAGTGTCCAGCTCAAATTAAAGCAAGAATTGAGTACTGGGCTGCAAAAGATTGTATGGATATTGAGGGGCTTGGCGGTAATATCGTGTCACAATTGGTTGACTGCGGACTTGTATACACAGTTGCAGATTTATACAAATTATCTGTGGGTGACATAAAAAAACTTAGCCTTTTTGCTGATAAAGCTTCGCAAAACCTCTACGGTGCTATACAATCATCTAAAAAACCGACGCTGCCTCGTTTTATAAATTCTTTGGGTATTAAACATGTAGGTAAAGAAATGTCAGAGCTGCTTGCAAATAAATTTTTGACCTTGCAAGGCTTACAGAATGCGTCATTTGATGAAATCATGAGTATAGACGGCTGCGGAGAAAAAATAGCCAATAGTATTCTTGATTTTTTTGCGGATTCATACAATAATGATATTCTTAAGGATTTAACAAATTGCGGTGTGATTCCGCAAAATATAGATGATACAAAGCTTTCTAGAAATTTTGTAGGGAAAACATTTGTAATAACAGGTACTTTGTCAGAACCACGAGATACAATCAGTGCTTTGATTAAGTCACATGGCGGTAAAACATCATCATCTGTCAGCAAAAATACTACATATTTGTTGGTTGGTGACAATCCGGGTTCAAAATATGATAAAGCATTGTCTCTGGGTGTTGATATTATAAATGAAAATGAATTCAGACAAATGATTGGCAGTTAATATGAATAAAAAATTTAATATTATTAGGATTAATGGTTTTAAAGGTTTGCTTCTTGCTTTATTTTGCGTGGGCTGCCTTATTGCCGGTTTTTTAATTTTTCCCGGTTGGGTTTGTATGCACGTATGGAATTATTTTGCGGGATTTTTTGCACAGGCTCCTTTTATGAATCTTGTTCATGGTGTTTTGTTATGGTGTATAGTTGCCCTTTCTCTATATGCACTTAATAACGGTGATTTTGCAATATCTTTTGGTAGTGCATCAAGTATTTCTCCAAATGAAGAGAGAATTCGGGAAGTTTTCAGTAAAATTAATGAAAAGAATGCGAGAAATATTATACTTGCAAAAAAGCATCTTGAAGAAGCCGCCAAAAGTGATAACACAGAGTCTGAGCACGATGACAAATTGTTGAAATAAGTTTGGCGGGAACAATTCTGTTTTTTTACTGTCTTAACAATAAAACCCTTGAATATAACTTGTATATCCAAGGGTTTTTTGAATCTTTTTGGCTAATTACTGCTGTTTAGCTGCTCTCTTTTCCATAATTTCCGGAATTGTGATTAAGCTTAAATACATTAAACCGCCAAATGCCACTAAAGTTAAAATTTCCATGATGCCACCTACTCATTCTGTTTAACTACAACATTTAACTATTACATGTATATAATTCCCATTTTTTTGAATTTATAACACTTTTTTGCTAAATTTTGCTTATTTTGTTACAAATCTTTACATTTTTTATTGTAATATGAGGAAAGTATGGACAAGAAATTAATAAATATGCTGCTTTCGGACATGTGTTGTTCGGAATGTAAATCGGATTTTACGGATGATTCTGTATTTGTATTGAGAAAAGAAAAAAATCTCAATGTTATACAGATAATCTGTCAGAATTGCGGAAAATCATTTGGTATAGCTATACTTGGCGATTGTGATGAAAAAGAAGCTTTAAAATATTCACAATCCGAACTTGCTTTGCAAATTCAAGACGGCCCTGACGCGATTTGCTACGACGATGTTATAGACGCACATAACTTCTTTAAAAATCTGGATGAAAGCTGGGAAAAGTATATCCCTGAAAATCTTAAAAAGAATCTATAAAATAGTCTCTTCAATATAGTTTAGTATCAAATCGTTATAGCGCTTATTAACTGATGAAAAAGGAAGAACTTCTCTTTGGGTTATTCTTTTAAGCTCACTAATTTTCGCCTGCGTGCGGGATTTGGCTGTTAAATCAATTTTTGTTGCAATTACAATAGATTTCAATTGATTGTATTGCAGCCATTCCTGCATTTGCAGGTCATTTTTTTGTATTTCGTGTCTTGAATCAACAAATTGTATTAGCAGCTTAAGTGATTTTCTTTGCAGAAGATACTCCTCAAGATTTTTTTGCCACTGATTTTGTACTTCTTTGGATACTTTTGCATAGCCATAACCGGGTAAATCCGCTATTATAAACTTGTCGTTGATATTAAACAGGTTAATTAATCTTGTTTTTCCCGGCTTATTGCTTGTTTTGGCAAGCTTTGAATTGTTGCAAATTGTGTTAATAAACGTAGATTTCCCTACATTTGAACGTCCGAGTAAAGCTATTTCTGGCAGGTTATAATTTGGACACTGTGAGAGATTTTGTGCGCTTGTTAGGAATTTGGCCTGTTTTATTATCATATTCACCATTTAACAACTTTTTTTTATATAGTACGGTAGAAAGAAGATTGTATGTTCCCGGGCTGTTATATACGTTAATTTGGGCTGATTCGTTTGATAAGTTAAACTGTATTTTGTTTTGTATATCAACACCGTCCGCTTCAACATGGCAAATTTGTATTATTCGATTACGAATAATACTCAATGGTTCAGCCATAAAAGTTTCAAAAGTTTGAAAAATATTAATCTTCTTCATCACGCTTATATTAGCAAACAAGCGTATGAAATTCAAATTTAAAACCCTAATTATAAAGGATTGGTAAACATTATAAGGTATTTGTTACATTTAAGTAATACCGAAATGCATTCCCTGTAAAATTATGCATTTACGTTTAATTGGAAATCGTTCTTAACGTTAGTATCCAATATTTTCTGCATGCTTTCCAATTCGGATGCTGCAGCTTTTTGTTGAGTTTCCAAGTTCTTTTGCTGCAATTCAAGGTAAGAATCCATTGCCTGTAATTGCTGAACTCTCGGATCATTTTCCCAGTCTACATCAGCCAATTGCATAGTTTGATAAGCAATTTGTTGTCTTTTGTTACTGATAGATGTAATGCTGAATTCAAGGTTGCTTTTGTACAACGTCAAAGACAATAATCTTGTGTTAATAGCCCCTATAGTCATTTTTTTCTCCTTAAAACTTAGTCTAGGTACGGTGGTAAATAATTGAATGGTATTTATTAGGTATTTGCTGATAAACTCTCTCGGTTTATCTTTTTCTCTCTTGTATATATATAAAAAAAAATTGATATAGAAAATTGCTATATTTCTTATATACCGTGTTACATTTCTTTACAATTGCGAAATCAACATAAAAAGCAAGGCTGATGAACGATTTTGGCCTTGCTTAAAAAAAATAAAGTATATACTTTGTATCTACTTGTTTTTTAATGCGGAATCTAAAGCAGCCTCTAATGTGGCAATTTTAGCCTCAAGAGCAGAAATTTTAGCTTTATCCGTATCTTTTTCTATTGATATATTCTCGTGTCGTTTTTGATATGCATCAACCAGTGCGCTGACTTTTGTTTTAAAAAATGCGCATAATGCAAAACCTGCAATGTGAGAGCAAGCAAATATTAGTAAAGCGGGATATATTAGTTTTGTTGTATACATTTTTTGCATAAAAGGGCAAAAATAAGTGACATAAGTCGTTTTATTAAAGTATATAAATGCGGTAAATGCCAGCACAATAGCAATTTCTATTATTAAATACATATATTTTTCAATTGTTTTGTTCATTTTTTGCTCCTTAGGTAATTTAATGTTTTTATTATATCATCATCAAAATCAATTTTTACGATATGTTCTGCATTATCATAAGGGGATATAAAGCGGAGCGAATAAGACTCAAGAACTTGTTCTGAGGTTTTTACGGGAATTTTCGGCGCACCGTATAGGGTATCATTAACAACCGGGTGTTTTATGGAAGACATATGGACTCTTATTTGATGTGTTCTCCCTGTTTCAAGATTGATGTCAATAAATGTGTGTGTACCAAATCTTTCTATGACTTTGTAATGGGTAATTGAAGGCTTACCGTCTTCAGCAACAGCCATTTTCTCAGGTCGTGTTTTGTGGCGGCTGATTGGTTTATTGATTGTTCCTGATTCTTCTTCTATATTTCCGCACACAACAGCATAATATTTTTTTTCTATTGCGTGTTCCTGCATTTGTTTTTTTAAAAAATCATATGTCGTATTATCCTTAGCAATCATCAGCAATCCGGAGGTATTTCTGTCAAGCCTGTGTACTATTCCCGGACGAAAAGCACCGTTACAATCAGACAGTTTGCCGTTTGTATAATACAACAGCGCATTTACAAGCGTGTTAGTTTTTTCTGTGGAAGTCGGATGCGTAAGCATTCCTGCCGGTTTATTAATAACAAGCATACAAGGATCCTCATACGCTATATTAAGAGGAATACTCTGGGGTTCTATAAAATCAGCGGCGGCTTTATCTAAAGTAGCACAAACTGTATCATCTGTTTTGAGAGTATAAGATGGCTTTTGCAGAGTGTTGTTGACTGTTACGTTTCCTGATTTTATTTGTTTTTGTATATAAGAACGTGACAAATCAGGATAAACATCAGCAAGGAAAGTGTCCAATCTAATATTGGCATCCTCTTGTTCTATAGTAAATGTTTCAAGTCTTTTTTCGTTCATTATTAAAAAGTATATTACAAATAAGAATAAAAGCCCCAACGCTGATATAAACATCAGATGTATTAAAGATTGGAAATGCGACAAAAGTGAGCCGAATATAGTCAGTGACGTATCCGTCTGCAATTCTCTCAATAAGATTGCAGATTATACCGGCGCATAGCATTGCTGAAAAGAATAAATCAAAGTTTGTAAACTCTTTGATATGTTTGAATATGTAAACCAATGCCGTAACAAGTATTATTATCGATACGAAAACAAGGAATGACGTATGTGTATGTAACAAACTGAATGCAGCTCCGTAGTTTTTTATAAATTCAATTTTAAGTAAACCAAAATCATAATTGTTGAAATTGTGAACTAAAATTGTTCTTATTAAAAATGACAAAATGGCCAATGTTATCAGAATTAAATGAAAACATAGTAATTTCTGTTTTCTGTTATTCATTTTCTTGGCTTTCTTTATTATTATCCTTATTCTCAGATATATTGTAACCTATATCTATTTTTTTTTGTGGTTCCATCACATTAACTCTGCTGGAAAGTAATGCTACACCGACAATCTCTGCTTTAACTTCAATATTATTTTCCAATCCAGAGTTGCTGGCTTTTGCTTTAACAATTCCGATTGTAGCCATTACGCTTTCGTTTTTATTCTCATTATTGCTATATAATACACGTTCGAGAATACCTGATGATTTTACGCCTCTGGGAGCTGTTTCGTGTATTTTATTGGCTATATTTGACGCAGACAATTCTTTATCAATAGAAACAACTGCAGCATATTTGTCATTAGGCAGATTTATTTTTAGTGTTGCAGTATATTCTTGTTCTGGAGTTACAAGCGCCGGTGCATCGAGCAACATTGGTACATATTTTGCAAAGCCATATCGAATTGCACTTTTTTCATTTACAACGAAATCAGAGACAATTTTCCATTCGTTTGAAAATCTTTTTAAATAATATATATTGATTGATTTGGCGTCAAAACTGCCTTTACCTTTAATATACTGTATATTAGAATCTACACTTGCATACAGAGATTCTTGCGTTATTACTGTAGCATTGTCAACTTCTACATTAACGGACACAACATCTATGTCATACTTTATATCAGGATAATTTTTAAGCACATCTTCAGCAATCTCTCTGAGTTTGTCTTTAGTGTATCCTTCAGTACTTTTGTAGTTTTCTGAATAAAGAGCCATAAACTTATCAACATCTTTTGCATTAAGATTTTTTTGATAGTTTTTAAACATATTGTTAATTTGTGTCTCGGGCGATATATCAAGTCTCTTATGAAATCCTATTTTGGTTATATCAATAGTATTTTTTATTTTATTTGTATCTGCAGAAACTATTGTGTTTGTTTCTGCCAAAGCAGGGGTAATTACAGTAAATAGAATTGCAAATATTATAAATATTTTTTTCATTTTGACCTCACTCTATATTCTGGCAATATTATAACAAAAATTAATTACAGCATAAAATTACTTAATAGTTTTTTTTTGTTAAAATAATCTTGAGGTAAAACTATGCTTTTAACATTAGATATCGGAAACACATCCACAACAATTGGTCTTTTTGATGGCAATAATTTGCTGGAAACGTGGACAATTGCATCTGAAAAGCACCGTTCTGAAGATGAGATTGGTATTTTGTTATTGAATCTTTTAAAAATACACAACTATGAACGTGACGTTGATTCGGCATGCCTTTGCAGTGTTGTGGTATGTCTCACGGAACGTTATAAAAATGCTCTTAAAAGGTATTTAGGTATAGAGCCATTTGTTGTTTCCAATAAGACAACTAATATGTTAAAATATTCCGTTGATTATCCTGAAGAGCTTGGTGCAGACCGTATAGTAAATGCGTTTGCTGCTTATACTTTATATCATAAAACGTGCATCGTTGTGGATATGGGCACTGCAACATCATTTGATATAGTTAAGGGAAATGGTGAATTCATAGGCGGAATAATTTGTGCAGGCATGAAAATCCAGGCAGAAAGCTTGAAAAAGTTTACTTCCAAACTGCCGCTTATTAAGATTGAGGCTCCAAAAAACGCTATAGGTTCCAATACTATTGACGCAATGTTGTCAGGTATTGTACGAGGTCATGCCTGTATGATTGACGGATTAATTCAAGAATGTGAAACAGAGCTTGGAGAAAGAGCCGTTGTTATTGCTACCGGCGGCTATTCTGATATAGTAGCACAGTATATGAAACGCCAATTTGATTACATTAGTCCGAATATCACACTTGAAGGTTTAAAAATGGTTTATGATGCTCACGTTGTTAATGTTTAATCTAAATTTCATCCATTAAGCCGAGTATAATTTATCTAAAATAGGTTATAGTGTATTTGTAGGGTTATTTTGTGTATGTTATAGACATAGGAGCATTTGTATGTACTCTTCAGTAACGGCTATCACAGATTTGTTTGTTCCGCAAACTAATGGTGAAATATCAAAATCGATAATGCAAAACTGGACTCTTCAAGCTATAGAATGTTATGAAATTAAGTCAGATTGCAAAAAATGCTCACTTCACAGCAGCAACTACAATTATTCATTTGTCTGCCAGATGCCAAAAATAGTTAAGGCTCTGTTAAATACATACGGAGAGCCTGATTCAGCACTAAAAAAGATTTCAAACTTTTAAAATTTTTCAATAAATAATTTTGTTGCTTCGTCAATGGTTTCGGGAGTGTAGAGGTTTTTATTTACATCAATATAGCTTATCTGGGTATTATCTTCTTTATCTTTGAATCGTTTATATGTTCTGAGGCCTAAATAAAGAACCAGACAAGAACCGCCCACAACCGACATGGCAATAGCAAACTTTGCAAGAACATGTTTAAGTTCGCTTTTGGAGCCGGAATTTTCATTTGCTGTCGGCTGCGACTGTTCTGCACAAACAGGCAAGATTGAAAATACACCTAATACTAAAAATACAAAACAGACAAATAATTTATTTTTGTTCATGCTGCTATACCTCTATACAGTTTGAGCTTCTTGATTTTCTTGCTTTTCAACTGTCTTTTTGCGTGCTCTTGATGCTTTTCTTGTTTTTGTCGGCTTTTTAACGTTTTTTTGTTGTTCTGCATCTGCAGCCGGTTGCTCAACAACGCTTTCTACAGTTGTATTCACAATGTTTTCCTGTACTTTTGCCGCTGCTTCTTCAGCCTTTTTAGACTTACGGGGAGTTCTTTTTCTTGTTGTTTTAGCCGGTTTTTCTTCAGCCGGCATTTCATCTTTAGCAATCAGTGCAGGCTGCTCCTCCTGCTTCGGGATATCAACAGTTATTTCAGCAGACGGCTGTTGAATCAGCTCTTCTGAGCTTGTTTCTTTTATTTCTTGCTGTTGGGCCTGTTCTTTATAGTTATCCTTTTTATTTCTGTTTTTTCTGTTGTTTTTATTGAAACGCTGTTTCTTATCAGGCTTTTGTTCTGATTGCGTTTCGATATTTTCTATATCAGATGCAACATCCTCTGATTTATGATTTCTCCTGTCATAATCATTCTTTTGCTGATTATTTTGTCCTGGATTTTGGTAGTTAAATACTTTATTGTTGTTGTGTTTGTCGTTATGCTTATTCTTATTTCCGTTCATAGGGAGTTTAAGTTTTGCTGCTTTAGAACGCTGCTCACCTTCTGAAACTGCAGAAGCAAAGCCGAAATCTTCCAGAATGTGGCCAGTACCGTGGCAATGCGGACATTTTTTAGTAAATATTTCAGCAAGGCTCTGTCCCTGTCTGTGTCGTGTCATTTCAACAAGACCGAGGTCAGAAAGTTGACCGACCTGCGGTTTTGCTTTGTCATCTTCTACTGCCAGCTCTAGTTCTTCTAAGATTGCAATTTTATCAGCACGGCTGAGCATATCAATAAAATCGATAATAACCATACCGCCGATATTTCTCAATTTAAGCTGTCTGGCGATCTCTTTAACAGCTTCTTTGTTAGTTTTAAGGATTGTTTCATCCTGTGTTGCAGAACTTATGAATTTGCCGCTGTTAACATCTATTACTGTTAATGCTTCAGTAGCCTGGATAAACAAATAACCGCCTGAGGGAAGGTTAACTTTGTCCTGAAGAGCAAGTTCAATTTCTTTTTTTACTCCGGAAGCTACTAGTAGAGGCTCACTTCCTTTATAAACGGATATATCAATATTTCTGTTTAAGTTCCAGTTTTGTATGAGCTGTTGCGTTCTGTGCATTGCATACGGAGTGTCGACAACAATTTCTTTAACATCTTCTGTGCAGGCCTCTCTTATAACTCTATAAAGTAAGTCTTGATCTCTGTACAGAAGGTTTGGAGCGTCAACAAGCTCTGCCTGCGTAACAATCGTATTCCATTTCTCTAGAAGAATTTCCAAATCCTCCTGAATTTCCGCTTCAGTTTGGCCTTCGGCTTCTGTTCTAATGATAACGCCTAACCCTACCGGTTTAAGAAGGCTTACGATAGATTTAAGCCTTGCGCGTTCTTTGGATGACATAATCTTTTTGCTTACGCTTATGCCGGACTCTTGAGGCATAAGTACACAGAATCTTCCTGGAAGGCTTATAGATGTAGTAACTCTCGGACCTTTGTGTCCGGTCGGCTCTTTTACAACCTGAACAACCAGTTTTTGTTTGGGAGACAATTTATCCTGTAAACCGCCCTTGCCTATAACATCTGCGGCATGCAAGAAGCCCATCTTATCAGAACCTACATTAACAAATGCTGCTTCAATACTGGGTAATATATTTTCAACCTTACTTAAATAAACATCTCCTAAAAGAATGTCACCTCTATGAATATAAAATTCCGTAATCTGGTTATCCTCAAAAACAGCAGCGATATTGTCGCGTTCAGCAATAACAATTGATTTAGCCATATAAATTTTCCTTTAAACTTGTATAAACCTTTATAAAATCACCAAAATACTATAAGACATTAAAATCCTTGTCATACAAAGCTATTCTGGTAATATTAAACTTATCTTCGGGATAGAAAATTTTCATTAAATCATCAGCACGCAGCGCGGGAATCTCCTGATTCTGTCCTGCTTTAAGGGTTACATATAGTTTATTCTCTTTGAATTCAACATCTTTGACTGAATGTTTAATGTTTATTAATTTGTCTATACCTTTTTTAGTCTTCTTCTTTAAGAATATTTCATCTTCTGAAGTAAGCTTATCTTTAATATACCCTAAAAGTTCTATTTTGAAAATACCCTCATCCAGAGGTGATATCTCATAACGCGCCCATTGAGTCGTTATATCAAGAGAATCAGCATTTTTAGGTATTTCATAAATATTAATAATTTGAGCATTTTTATCAAATGCTCTGCTCAAAGCAGCTTTTATATCAGCTATAGGAGTATCTCCGTACAACTCAAAATCAATAAATTCCGTTAAACTCTCGATAAAAATAGGTAATGCAGCACCGAGTGAAATTTTAGGTATAGGGTTAAAGCCCTCTGTAAACACAACGGGCAAACCTGAACGGAACAGTCCTTTTACCAGAGTATTTTGCCAATCCAGATGTGATAGGTATTTCAAATATCCTTTTTTGGTAATTTTAGCCCTGTATTTTTTAATTATATCTTTAGAATGGTCAATTTTTTCGGTTAATTTAGGTTCATACGGTTTATCCAGATGTTTTGCTACTTTATATTCCTGACATATACCGCAATTGGAACATTTTGTTTCGCAGGGAACGCTTGATTCACTTTGCAAAGCTTTTTTATATTCGTTTACAAACCACTCTTTTTTAATGCCGACATTGATAAAATCCCAGGGAAGGTTTTCATCCAATTCGTACGTTTTTTGTGAAAGCTCTCCAAGGTTAAAACCGCATTCTTGCGCCAGAGAGTACCATTTATCTTTATCAAAATTTTCGTCCCAAGCATCAAGATAGCAGGCGTTTTCGTATAATTTTTCAATATAATTACACAGTGAAGAATCTCCACGCGTAAGTACAGCCTCGATTTCAGATATGTATTTTTCGTGAATTTTTATTCTTACACCTTTGAGTGATTTTGATTTTTCTCTTATATATGCGATTTTTTGTGTAATTGTTTCAAGTGAATCCTGTCCTACCCACTGGAAAGGGGTAAACGGCTTAGGAACAAATATTGAGAGTGTGCAATTGAGTTTTAAATCCTGCTTTAAGCCCAGTTCGTTTTTTATCTGTTTTGCTCTGAATCTTATGCCACCGAGCAATTCAATCATCTCGTCTATGTCTTCATAAGTTTCAGTCGGAAGACCGAGTATAAAGTAGTATTTTATGCTGTCGTAGCCGTTCTTGTAACAATCCAGAGTAGTGTTAACAATCTGTTCTCTTGTAATATTTTTGTTAATAACATCTCTCAGTCTCTGTGAGCCAGCCTCAGGCGCAAGTGTTATGGTTGTTTTTCGCACATCTTTAACAAGATTTGACAGTCTTATGTTAAAACGGTCTATTCTCTGACTTGGCAAGGATGCTGAAACCTTTTTGTCGCTAAAATAGCAGGTTAATTCTTCCAGCACCGGTTCAATATTTGTATAATCGTTAGAAGACAATGAGAGCATTGAAAACTCATCGTAACCGGTGTTTTTAACCAGCTCTTTAGTTACGCTTATAATATCCTCAGCTTTTCTTTCTCTAATCGGCAGATTTACATGCCCGGGCTGGCAAAATCTGCACATTCTTCCGCAGCCACGTCTTATTTCCGTTACTGCACGGTCATGAATCGAGGTTGAAAAAGGAACTGGAGGCTTTTTAGGGATGGAATCAATTGAGAAATCATAAATTCTTTTATTGATTTTTTCTCCACTGTGTATTGCCGGCACATACATTCCGTCAATTTTGGCAAGTTCTTCAATAATTTGAAAACGGTTTTTTCCGGAATTTTTTGCCTGTTTGTATGTTTCAACAATTTCCTTTAATATGTCTTCACCATCGCCTATTAAAAAGCCGTCTATAAAGTCTTTCATAGGCTCGGGATTGTACGTGCATGGGCCGCCTGATAAAACTATAGGGTCGTTCTCGTTTCTGTCCATAGAACGGACAGGAACGCCTGATAATTTCATCATCGCAAGAACAGTAGGGTATGCCAGTTCATACTGCAGAGAAAAACCGAGCAAGTCAAAATCACCAAGACAAACTTTTGATTCTACACCGTATAAAAATAGTCCCTGTTTTTCTATCTCTTCTTTGCAATCAGCATCTGGAGCATAGGCTCTATCGCACATGCTGCCTTCAATAGAGTTTAGGGTTTCATAAATAATTCTGTGTCCGAGGTTGCTTGCTCCTACCTCATATTTGTCAGGGAATGCGATAGCAAAGCGTACATCAGACTTTTCAAAATCTTTATTATATGAGTATAGCTCGTACCCCATATACTGATAAGGCTTGTTTACACTAAATAAAAGCTTATCAAGAGTTTTATCGTCAAGTTTTCTCATTATATTATACTTTTCGGCAAAAATTTATCTATTTCAATGATACTTCCGTTAAGTTCATTATTTCTGAACATCAAAAGAAAATCAAGCAGCTTTTCACTGGGAACATTATAGCTATATAAAGATGGGGAACCATTTTTCTTTCTCATAACTTTTACAATGTAGTGACAGTCCTTTGCATAATCCAGTAGATTGTCTTCTTTAAAAGGATAGCCGTTAACGTCTTTATCCATCCTTACATAACTGAATCCAGCAAAAGTTTTAACCTGTTCATTAGACTTAACGGGCTTATTTTTGATGTGTTTACTGAATATGTTTATAACTTTTTGATTTATTTCATCCGACATACTTTTATTAAAGACCATTTTCGTCAAACTGTCTAAATATTAACTTTTGTAAAAAATAAAGGCAGAATCTGAAAAGTTACAGATCTGCCTTTATCCATATTTTGTAATTTTGCTATGCTGCCTGAGCGGGAGCTGCTTGAGAAGCAGGAGCATCCATTACAGTTGCCAGTTTTGAAAGACCTTCTGCCGCAACTTTGCGAACATTTTCATCAGCGTCCTGTTGTGATAATTCAAAGATTTCTTTCATAACAGGTTTGTATTCAGGTCTTGCATTATATGCAAGTGCTGCCAAGCCGCTTGCTCTTAACATCGGGTTCGGGTTATCTTTGATTGTTTTAGTAATTTGTTCCATACCCGGTAATGCCATAATGTCAGGAGTTACGTTATTAGTTTTCTTGTATTCATCAATCAATTGATTTTGCAAGATAGCTGTTGTAAACAATGCATATTGTTTATTTCTTTCTGCCATTTCCAGCGGAGTGATCTTGTTAGCTTCGGCCATGTCAGCTTCGGAAAGCTGTTTACCTTCCAAAACCTGCATTCTTAAATCTTTTTGTTTTTCTGTCGGGCCTTCAAGCGTGCTGCTGTCTTTACCAATAACACCTAATAAAGCCTCCATTAAATCAGTATCAAGAAGTTCAGGTGCGTGTCTTGTTTGGGCAATATCTGCAACTTCTTCTATTGCTTTGCCAACATCTTCAATATCATCTGATTTAATTCTCTGTGTAAAGGCCGGTACATTTACTGCCGGTGTTGTGGCAGGTGCTGGCTGCGGAGCTTCAGGCGCTTGAACCTGAGCCGGTGCCTGTGCAACTGCTGCTTCTTGTGCAGGTGCGGCCTGTTGCGGTATTACTGACTGTGGTGCAGTGTTAACATTTTGTGTATTTATTACTTGAGGAGCCGGAACTGATACAGCCTGTGGAACTACTGGCGGTTGAGGCATGATAACCTGTGCCTGTTGTTGTACAGGGGGTTGTGCATAAACCTGCTGAGGGTAAACTTGTTGTTGTGCCTGCGGGTAGCTGTAGATTTGTGATTGAGGATAAGAATATACCGTTGGAGTTTGTTGAACACCCGGAACGTTAACTTTCGGGTCAACGATATTAATCTTAATCGCATTATATTCCGGTGCCGGAATTTGTGCCGGTTGAATCGGCATAGTGTAATTTGGTAAAGGTGACTGTATCATTTTTTTCCCCTTATTTATCTTATTTAATTTCTACCTATTTAATATAGCTAAAGAATTAAAATTGCTATTTGGCGGTTTGCTAATTAATAATTTGTAACAATTAATCAGGTCAAAAAAGCAACCGTATTTGATATAAACGGTTGCTTTTTTATTAAGCGGTATAATTTACGTTTTGTCCAACATTTTCAGGTTGTTGAGGTGCAACAGTCTGTGGCGGCATGATGGGAGCAGAAGAGCCGACAGTTGCGCCCTGAATATCTATTTTAATTGCGTTAAACTGTGGAGCTTGAGGCATCACCGGAGCCTGCGGCATGGGTGAATAAGTAGTAGGTTGGTTTATCATTTTCCCTCCGTTAAACAAAAGTAGGTGGTTTACAATAACTTAATAACCAAATATAAAAAAATTTGTTAGCTATATACCGGATTATTAACAAAAGTTAACAAAAAACAGATACGCATTAACATCCATAAAATATTCCGGTAAAAATAAGAATATCTCTAACAATCTATAAATGCAAATTTTGATTGAAATTTACCCGCAAGATTAGTAGTAAAATTTAACCTTTTGTATTAGAATTCTATTAAAGGGGATAAATTATGCCGATGAAACATTCAACATATTCAGTAATTATAGTAGGCAGCGGAATAGCTGGATTGTATGCAGCTATAAAGCTCGCTCAAACGGCAAAAGTCCCGGATGGCATCCTTTTATTAACTAAATCAACACTTTCTGAGTGCAATTCAAGATATGCACAGGGCGGAATTGTTGGTGTTCTGGATGAAAATAAACAAGATTCGATAAGCTTGCATGTTGCAGATACAATCAAAGCAGGCTGCGGCTTGTCTGACTTTAATGTTGTTAAATTTATCTCTGAAAACAGCCAGCATGCAATAAAAGATTTAATGGCATGCGGAGTTGATTTTGACAAAAATGAACAGAATCAGCTTAATTTTACGTTGGAAGGTGCTCACAGCGTCCGCAGAATTCTGCATGTAGGGGGGGATGCCACCGGATACGGCATAGAAAAGGCTCTTGTAGAAAAAATAAAAAATGATAAGGCTATTGCCTCTAATATTACTATATATGAACAGACAATTGCTGTAGAACTGCTTATTGACGCAAATAAAAATTGCAGAGGGCTTATTTCTTATAACGCGGCAACAAAAGAATATGAAGCTCTTTATGCTCCAGTAACAGTACTTGCAACAGGCGGTACAGGACAGGTATATAAATATACAACAAACCCCTCTGTAACAACAGGTGACGGGTTGGCTCTTGCGATAAAGGCACACGCCGAAATTAAAGATATGGAATTTATACAATTCCATCCGACTGCGCTTTCTTTGGAAAACAGTGACTCAAGATTCTTAATTTCCGAATCCGTAAGAGGCGAAGGAGCCAAGCTTATCAATCAAAATGGTGAATACTTTATGAAAAATCACCCGCAAAAAGATTTGGCGCCAAGAGATGTTGTTGCCAGAGAAATTTATGCGCAGCTATCCAAGGGAAATAAAGTATTTTTAGACGCATCATTTATTGGGGTAGAAAAGTTTAAGAAAAGATTCCCTAATATTTATAAAACATGTCTTGAAAATAATATAGATATTACCAAAGATTTTATACCTGTTTCGCCTGCTGCACATTATTGCATGGGTGGTATTAAGACAGAGGTTAACGGGCAATCATCAGTCAACAATCTTTATGCAATAGGCGAAGCAGCATGTACATCTTTGCACGGTGCAAACAGGCTGGCCAGCAATTCTCTTCTTGAATGCGTTGTGTGCGCTCATGAATTTGTCAGCACTATATCGAAACAAAATTTACTCAGCTCAAAAATAATTGATGAAACTGTTTTGAGCACAATAAAACGTTATGCAGAGACGGAAAATTATTATTCGGTTGATATAAATGTTACTGAGCTAAAAGCACAAGTTAAAAACATCATGTGGAATAATGTCGGAATAATAAGAACTGAATCATCATTATTGACGGCTTTATCCGAGATTAACAAGATTGAAGAAATATTTGCCAACAAAGATAAATGTGCATCCCTTGACGAATATGAACTCAGAAATATGATTCTTGTTGCAAAATGTATTATAAATGCCGCACTAAGCAGGAAGGACTCAATCGGTGCTCATTACAGGGCTGATTCTACACCTGTTTCAACCGTAAATGAACATGCCGGTTTTGCTGAAAAATCAGAGGACAAAGCAGATGACTCAAAGATTATTGCATAATTTTATTGTTGAAGAACATATAAAAAATGCTCTTAAAGAAGATATAGGCTTTGGCGATATTACTACTGATTTTTTATACAGCGATACTGACGAAATTACAGCACAGTTGAATACTAGAGAAGATACCGTTGTATGCGGCATCGAGGTATTCAAACTAGTTTTTTCTATATTATCAGATAAAGTTGTAGTTAATACATTTTATGAAGACGGAGCTTGGGTTGAAAAAAATACCACTCTAGCACAAATAAAAGGCCCCGCAAGATCGATATTAACAGCTGAACGCACAGCTTTAAATTATATGCAAAGAATGTGCGGTATTGCTACACAAACTAAAAAATATCAGGATGCAATCGCACCTTATACTGCTAAAGTTACTGATACACGGAAAAACACTCCAGGGTTCAGAATGTTTGAAAAATATGCAGTTATGATAGGCGGGGCAAGACTTCATAGATTTAATTTATCAGACTGTGTCATGATAAAAGACAATCATATAAAGCATGCCGGTTCTATTACAAAAGCTGTAGAATTAATAAAAAATAATTTATCTCATGCCCACAAAATAGAGGTAGAATGCGACACTTTTGAGCAGGTACAAGAAGCTGTACAGGCTGGTTGCGATATTATAATGCTTGATAATATGTCAATTGACGAGATGAAAAAAAGTGTTGAATGTATCAACAAGAGGGCTATTGTAGAAGCGAGCGGCAATGTTAAAATAAATACAATAAATGAAATTGCATCTACGGGGGTTGATGTTATTTCCACAAGCGCTATTGTTGCGCAGGCTCCTGTGATTGACTTAGGATTGGATATTTTATAGATGACTTTTAAGATAGCAGTATTTATAAAGCAGGTGCCTGATACTGATGATATCAGGTGGACAGAGCATAATACAATACAAAGAGAAGGACTTGAGTCCGTTATAAATCCGTATGATATAGGCGCAATTCAGTTGGCAAAAAACGTAAAGTTTTTATTGAATGATTGTGAAATAACAGCTGTATCGATGGGGCCTATGCAGGCGCAGGAATCTTTAAAAGAGGCTCTAGCAATGGGATGCGATAATGCATTTTTACTTTGTGATAAGAAATTTGCCGGTTCTGATACCCTTGCTACAGCTTATGTTTTGTCGCAATTTATAAATACTCATTTAAATGATTTTAACTTGATAATATGCGGTTATCAGGCGGTTGACGGTGATACTGCTCAAACACCATCCAGCCTTGCTCAAAAACTCAATATTCCGCAAATTACAAACGTTACAGCGCTGAAAGATGTGAATAATGAATATTCAATCTGGTTTAAGGAAACCAACTCCTATAATCAGCAAATCAAAATTCAACACCCGGCTTTAATATCAACAACAATTAAAAATGCGGAAATATTGCCGGATATAAATAGCTATATCAGGGCTAATTCGACTGAGGTAAATGTATTAAGCGCTGACGCTATTATGGCGGACACATTAAAAACAGGGTTTGCTGGTTCTCCAACGCAGGTTAAGAAAGCATTTAGGCCGGAAATTAAACGTAATACAAAACTTATTGAAGAAGAAAACACTGATAAGATTGTGGATTGTATTTTAGATATTATAAAAGAATGCAAGGAACGCGATGACGACTAAAACGCTTGTTTATATTGAAAGTAATAATCATGTAATTGAGAGAGTTTCAAAAGAAATTATATCTCACGTAAAGCATTTTTTTGCTGATTCAACTGTCTACGGGGTTATAGCCGGTGATGAATACTCAATAGAGGCTGTATTACCTGAATTAAAAAAATTGGGATTAGAAAACGTTTTTGTCATACAAAATCCACTGCTTTCAACATACAATGTTTGCTCATACTCAAATGTCATTGCACAATTAATAAGTAACATTTCACCGGATGTATTTTTAATGGGAGCGACTTCGAACGGTCGTGAACTTGCACCGAGGATTGCATCAAAGTTGGACATAGGACTAACAGCTGATTGCACGGATTTGCAGCTTGATATTGACGAAAAATTACTTGCGACACGTCCTACATACGGCGGAAAAATGATGGCAACAATTATTTCCAAAACAAAGCCAAACTTTGCAACTGTTCGTCAGGGAGCATTTAAATTGAGGCAGATTCCAATGCAACAAACAGAAATCTCTTATTTTAATGCAAATTTAGCTGATGTAGCTGGAATGCTCGATAAATATGAAATTCTTAAAACAGAGGACAAAGAACAACCTGAAGACTGGACTAATGCTGATGTTATAGTTGCAGGAGGCTTAGGATTAAAATCTAAGGAGAACTTTGAGCTTATATACCGGCTTGCAGAACTATTAGACGCTAAACCAGCAGCATCTCGCGCTGCTGTTGAACTCGGATGGGCTCCACAAAGTATACAGGTTGGACAAACAGGAAACTCTGTGAATCCAAAACTGTATATTGCATTTGGAATATCAGGAGCGCTTCAACATATGATAGGTATAACTAATGCACAAAAAATAATAGCAGTTAATATTGATAAAAATGCCCCAATTATGAATACAGCAGATATTGCTATACCTGCTGATGCTGTGGAAGTTATAAACTCTATGTTGTCTAAATTATCAGACTAGCCCCTCTTTTATAGCCTTAACAGCAGCCTGAGTCCTGTCATCAACAACAAGTTTTTGTATAATATTACAAACATGAGCTTTAGCCGTATGTTCACTTATAGTAAGTGTATTGGCTATTTCTGCATTAGACTGGCCATCTACAACAAGTTTCAAAACTTCATACTCTCTTTCTGTAAGATTGGCGTGCTGTGCTCGAAAAGCAGCTCTGGACGTCTGTTTTTGTGGAATAAAACAAGAGGATTTATCCCTTATCAGTGGTACAATTTGCGGATCAAGCCAGATTGCGCCATCATTGACTGTTTTTATAACCATAAGAAGTATTTCGGTGTTAATATCCTTAATAACATACGCATAGGCCCCCGCACTAAGGGAATCCATTACTTCCTTTTCATTTATATGTGATGTAAGTATTACAATTTTTTGTTCTGGATTATTAGCCAAAATCCTTCTTGTAGCCTCTATTCCAGACATATCCGGTAGCCCTATATCCATAAGAATAACATCCGGCTTTGTTGCTCTAGCCTTATCTATGGCGTCTTTAGCACATTCAGCCTCAGCTATAACCTTTATGTCCTGTGTTTCATTAAAGAGCGATTTAAGACCAACTCTGAGTAACTTATGGTCTTCAACCATAAGAAGTGATATTGATTTCATAACAAATTCCTCTCTCGCATGAATTTTTCTAATTAAAATATAATTAAAGTTGAATCAAACTACATCACCATAAAAAATTTATTAGTAGCATAATTTTTAATCTTAAAACTTAAAATTTATTTATAACTTTTCGATATATACTGATAATATTTGTAGTTAATTCAATTATACGAATCGATATATAACGATAACCATTTGAAGTAATTTCAAAATATTATCATTGTGTGTCGGTGCGATACATATTGATAACATTATTAATAAATAGCTATAATTTAACAATAAAATTATAATAGTATTATGAAAATGGATTATAAAGACAACTACTTCAATTTTACTTTTACAGCCGATAAATCGACGGGATTATATAATAATATTGTCGGTGATGTTTATCATTCCATATATGGAGCTCTTGAAGAGGCTGAGGAAAAGTTTATTGCACCGCTGGATTTTATCAATAATTATTATAGTAAGCCGGAGATAAGAGTCCTGGATATATGCTATGGCATAGGCTATAACACAAAAGCATTCTTAAAAAAAATTTTGCAAATAAAATATAAAGGAAAAGTTTATATAGATATTTTGGAATACGATAAAAATCTTGTAACAATATCACCTTTTGTAAAAGATACTTTATTTAAAACTTATCCCGAAATTTCTTACATCCTATCATCCTCCTTTCTTGAACAAATTTATGAAAATAGAAATAATGTTAATTTGATAATGTCTGCTAAAAATAATAAAAAATTTTTTGAGCCCTTTTACTGTTCTTTAATGGAAAAATATTATTATCTTGGGTATAGTTATAACCCCAAGACTAAAAATAATTCGTTTTTACATAATATATATTATCATTGTATATCGTCACGCATTAAAAAGCCGTTTAATGGCCTTAAAACAAACAATTTTATAATTAAACCTTATTTTTTAGATGCAAGAAGAACAGTAAAACAACTTTCTGGTAAATACGATATTATATTTTTGGATGCATTTACCCCATCAAAATTACCTACATTGTGGACTCTGGAATTTTTTAAGGAGTTAAACAGGCTGGCTTCGCAAAATTGTATTCTTGTTACATATTCAAATTCGTCTGCTGTAAGACATGCCATGTCGGATGCGGGCTTCTCGGTCGGAAAACTATTCGATAAGAATAAAAGACACTGCGGTACGATTGCAAGCGTGAATGATAACATAATTAAAAACAAACTGAACGAATATGATATCGGACTTATGCATACAAAAGCCGGAATTTATTACAGGGATAATGCATTAATATCAACAGCGGATGAAATCATTGCACAATATAAAAAAGAAAAATTGGACTCATCTCTGCAATCTTCAAGCCAATTTATAAAAAAATACAAAATGGAGAATAATTTATGAACCGATACGATTTAACTGTATGTGGCGGAGGCACAGCCGGTGTTGCTGCTGCTTACATAGGAGCAAAATACGGTCTTAAAACACTGGTTATTGAAAAAAGAATCCATCTTGGCGGAACAATGACATCCGCACTGGTTATGCCGGTCATGAAATCAAATACACAAAATATTAATTGCGAATTTTACAATGACTTTATAGACGAACTTAAAAAATTTAACGGTCAAATCACATACTGTGACGGTAATAGAGGCTGGTTTAATCCAGAACTTTCCAAGCTGGCTTTAGACAGTATGTTGGAAAGAGTTAACTGCGATATATTATATAACACGGAAATTGTGGACGCTTTTACAGAAGACAGGTTGGTTAAATCAATTTGTGTTTCTTCAAAAATGTTATCATTATATATCGATTCGTTATATTTTGTAGACGCAACCGGCGATGGGAATTTTTCCCAAGCTTTAAAAAATAATATGCTGAAAAATCCAAAATCCAGACAGCCGATGACATTGCGCTTTCAAGTTTCAAATATCGATATGAAAACTTTTTCTGACTGGCTCTTAAAAATTGACACAGACAGAAATGTAACTACCGTATGTGAAGTAAACGGAGAAATACATCTTTCTACAGCTTGCACGTGGGATAACAATAAACATTGGGCTTTAAAGAGCATATTTGATGAAGCTGTTAAAAATGGTGATTTAACAATATCGGATACTGCATATTTCCAAATATTCAGTATTCCGGGGATGCCGGGGTCAATATCACTAAATTGCCCAAGAATACAGTTAGACAAGGATATTGACCCATTGGATGCATTTGCACGTTCTAAAGCATTAACACTTGCTCGAAAGCAGATATGGCATCTTTATTGCTTTTTAAAGAAGTATTTTCCAGGGTTTGAGCATTCATATATCTCAAATATGGCTGATATGGTCGGTGTAAGGGAGTCAAGACGTGTTGAGGGCCAAAAAATATATACAAAAGAAGATATATTAAGCGGTAAAAAATACGATAATCCTGTTTTGCATGCTGATTACCCAATAGATATACATTCATACAATAAGGACGGTTCAACTCTGCAATCAACCAGAGTTGATTACGAATTACCAATGGAGTGCCTTAAAGCATCTGGATTTGATAATTTATACATTGCGGGGAGAATTGTATCAGCTGATTTTGAGGCACAAGCTGCGCTAAGAATCCAGTCTTCATGCTTTTCTATGGGCGAAGCTGCTGCAAAAGATATTTATAAAAGATTAAGATAAGTAAATATATTCAGTAAAAATTTAAAGATTACCGGCAATGTTGCCGACATGATATTGTGTAGCATAAATTGAAAGGAACAATAATGCATATATCAGGTGACATTCCATCTCCAGATAATATCCCGAATTACGACAATAACCCCGTTGTATCACACAATAATGAAAAAGTTTCTACATTTTCAAAAGATAATCCTGAATACAAAAATGAGGATCAACTTGAGCGCGAAAAGGTAAACGAAGAACTTAAACAAGAAATGGGCAATCAGGAATTAAAAAAGCCTAACAAAATAAAAATGTTTTTTAACAAATTATTCGGTAAAAAGCCAAAAAATCCCGAGTATGATTATAATACCAATCCTCCTCCATATGACAAATAATTAATACATACCAATATTTGTGGTACAGTATTGATATGTTTACAGGTTTAATTGAAGAAATTGGAAAAATTACCAAATCGGATAAGGGTAATAATTCACTTTATCTTACTGTCGAATGCACTAAAGTACTTGATGGTTTAAAAATTGGCGACAGTGTTGCAATAAACGGAGCCTGTCAAACTGTTATTGATATATATACAAACGGTTTTAAAATTTTTGCATCTTCTGAAACACTCGCTGTTACAACATTTAAAAGTTTTTCATACGGTACATATGTTAACCT
Organism: Candidatus Gastranaerophilales bacterium; assembly: GCA_944322935.1. Classification (GTDB taxonomy): domain Bacteria; phylum Cyanobacteriota; class Vampirovibrionia; order Gastranaerophilales; family Gastranaerophilaceae; genus Limenecus. The sequence continues at coordinate 42,726 of CALUQO010000011.1, forward strand.
TGAAAGAACACTGCGTCTTTGTGACAGGCTGGACGGACACATTGTCAGCGGACATGTAGACGGAACTGCTTTAGTGAGTAACATTACCAGAAACGGTGGTACTGTAATATTTACTTTTACGCCTCAACACAATTTGCTCAGGCAAATTGTACACAAAGGCTCTGTGACAATAGACGGGATTAGTTTGACTGTTTCTGATATAGACTCCGCCTCTTTTAAAGTAGCCGTTATACCTCACACATATAATAATACTACTCTTAAATATTTAAAAACTAACGATACAGTTAATCTTGAAACTGATATCATATCAAAATATGTTGAAAAATATTTATCATCGAACGATAATAATAACAAAGATGCCAAAACCATTGATATTAATTTATTAGAAAGAAACGGGTTCATTTAAATGTCAGTACTTCAAAATGTAAATGAAGCATATAATATTGGTACAGGTTTTCAATTTGATACTGTTGAAGATGCTATCGATGCCTTAAAAAAAGGCTCTATGATTATCATTGCTGATGATGAATCAAGAGAAAACGAGGGTGATTTGATATGTGCAGCAGAATTTGCAACCCCTGAAAATGTCAATTTTATGATAACAGAAGCCAAAGGTGTCCTTTGTGCACCTATCAGTGTTTCACGGGCACGAAAACTCGGACTTGACTACATGGTTAAACACAATACTGATATAAAAGGTACAGCCTTTACCCAGAGTATTGATGCCGACCCTAAATACGGCGTTACAACCGGCGTATCCGCGTATGACCGTTCTCTCACACTCAAGCTTATGGCATCAGACAATGCAACAGCTTTTGACTTCAGGCAACCGGGACACATTTTCCCGCTCATTGCTAAAGAAGCAGGGGTATTGGAAAGAGTCGGACACACGGAAGCTACAGTGGATTTATGTAAGCTAGCCGGACTCAAAGATGCCGGCGTTTGCTGCGAAATTGTTAACCCTGACGGTTCAATGGCAAGACGTGATGATTTGAAAAAGTTTGCGGATAAACACAATTTGAAATTTATTACTGTGGCTCAGCTTATTGCTTACCGACTAATAAATGAAAAATTGATGGTTAGAGAGGCCCAGGTCAATTTACCGACAGCTTTCGGTACTTTTACCCTAATCGGCTACAGACATGCATTAACAGGGCAGGAACACGTTGCATTATTGAAAGACGACGGTTCTGATAAAATACCGCTTGTTCGTATGCACAGCATATGCCTGACAGGTGATACCTTCCACAGTCTGAGATGTGATTGCAACAGTCAGCTTCAGAACTCAATGAAAATGATTGATAACTACGGTAAAGGTGCTGTAGTTTATTTAATGAACCATGAGGGTCGCGGAATCGGAATAGTTAATAAAATTAAGGCTTATGCATTGCAGGATAAGGGTGAAGATACTATTCAAGCTAATTTATCACTCGGATTTAACTCCGATTTAAGAGATTACGGTGACGGGGCTCAAATACTGCTTGACTTAGGCTTTAAAAAGTTTAAACTTATCACAAACAATCCTCAAAAAATTGTGGGATTAGAGGGCTACGGCCTGGAAATTGTTGAAAGAGTGCATGTCGATTCGGAATGCACAAAGTATAATTACAGATATCTATGTACAAAAGCAAATAAAATGCATCACCTGCTTGAAATAGATAAAATGAAAGAAACTCTGGAGCAAAAATAATGACAGAAACTTTGGCATATAAAGTACAGGAATATAACGACGAATTCAAAAACATTTTCAAAGGTGTTTATAACGATTTTAAAAACAAGGCGTATTCGTTATATAAGTTTGAGCTAGAACCTTTGGAATACGACGAGTTTACGGCCAGCGTTAATGCAGGTCTGATAAAATGTATTATACTCTTTGAAGAACAAATACCTACAGCATTTCTTGTGTATACAACAGAAATCAGTGAGGCATTAGAGCTTAACATAATACACTGTCTTGGTGAAGAAAATCTAAATGCTAAAAGACGTATGCTTATGGATAAGTTCATGGAATTAAACAAAGACATAATAGCGGAAAAAGTGGTGACATATCCTATGCTTGGCTCACAGGATGAGTTTACTCCTGAGATAACTAATTACGGATTTAAACTTGTCGGACTTGCCGTTGAAAGACTTATTTTTTCAAATATCGCTTCAGTAGAAATATTTAAGTCTTACAAGGCAAAAGCATTACCCGAAGGCTACAAAATCGTTGAATGGAATCAAAAATATAAAGATGATTTGGCTACTGTTGTTAATCAATCATTTGAAAATACATCAGATGCTTTATTTGACCCTCGATTCGTTACCAAAGATGGGTGTAAGGATGTAATTAATAAAATTACTTCCGGCATATACGGCAAATTTTTGGGTGATTGTTCTTGCATACTCTTGCACAATAAAAAGCCTGTAGGTATATGTTTTGTCAACATAACAGCCGGCAGAATAGCTAATATACCAATAATCGGACTTAAAAAAGATCATTGCGGCAAGTGGCTTGGTGAAACACTGCTGCATACAGCTTTAACAAAACTTATAGGCAGACATCTAAACCATCTTTCTGAAGTTAACGCCAGCACAGAAACCGACAACTATCCTGCACTAAAAATGTACCGCAGAATGGGCTTTAAGGAAGATTACTATTATCCTCAAGCCTACAGACCTGTTAAGTAATGTTACGTTTTTAGTAAAACACTCTAAAGAAATTCACGATTTGAACGATAAATATATTACAGACATTTATTTATTCAGGGGTGAATTTATGTACGTTGCTATTTTTAACACGAGCTTTGGTCAAAATGTCACGCAAATCAACGAAGTTAACACTGTGACAACCAATGAATCTAACTTATTTAACCAAAAAATTGCTGAAATTGACTCAGCCAGAAGCCAACTAACGGCTAAGCATATGACAGAAATGGCTACAGCAATGGATTTGGCTGACAAAATGATTAATAATAATGATATACTAAGCAAATTAAACGCAAATGAGCTTACTTCCGTTGCGCTTAGTGCCTCGTCAAAGGCAAATTCTATTATAGGCTCATTAAAGTCCGCCATCGGGAGTTATGCTTCTGAAATCGCTGATATTATGAATAATCCGTTTTTAAGCGATTCGGAAAAGAAATCTAAAATAAAGCTTATCGAAGACAAAATTAAAGCAGCAGCACAGGAAGCCACATCAAAGATTATGAATTTGTATTTAATATCCGAAATGATGGTAAGCCTCTCATCAACAGTAGCAGGCCTAAAAAACAGCGGATTTGACATATCAGAATTCACATCAGTACTAAAACAGGCGCTGACAACAGTTAACACAAAACCTTCTGATTTATCCGAGGCATCTGACAAATCAGAAATGTATGACATTATTGATAAAAATGAAAAAATGTTTTTTGATAGCAACGCTACTGAAGCTATGAAATCACAAGCTGAAAAGGCGGACAAAAAGCTTAAAGAAAATGAATCACTGCTGAAAAGAGATGATTTAACAAAAGAAGAAAGAAAGCGCATACAATCCGAAAATGTTATTTATAAAACAGAAAAGAAGCTGTTTGAATCATTAACGAATTAATATGCGCTTCAAATATTTTATGCAACTCTGCCTTTAAAGCTTTGTTCAAGCTGTCTTTCTATTTCAGATTGAACATGAAACTCTTTTTTGCCGTTTTGATGTTTTTCTCTGTATTTCATCATAGAATACGGAACAATCAAACCGAGGAACAGGCAGGTAATACCCATATTGGCTGCAACAGAACCAATCTTCATATTTCTGCAGGATTTTAAGAATGCGCCGATGTCTTTATGCTTAATTGCTTGTTTATAAAGCTTGTCTACGTTATTTGCACAATTGTCAATATCGGAAATCTTAATATATTTTTGTGGGTCAATTTTGTGAGTATTAACCGCTTTTCCGGTGAGTCTTTGCCACCAGTTTCCGTTAACAATAGTTTTGATTATGCCCGAATGTTTTGCTGCTTTAATAACAGTGTTATCCTGATTTTTTGCATCATAGATAAATTCGAATAAAGCCTTTTTGGCGTTGCTCAGCTTAGCTTTAGCAGCATCTGATTTGTCAGTTTTAAGATTTTCTTTTGCTGCTTCAACAGCGTTAGTTAATGCCTTAACTTCTTTTACATCCTTAGCGGCTTTTCCGTTTGTAATTGAATCATTCATATAGCTTGAAGCAAGTACTTCAGCGTGTAATCCTATTGGTTTGCCCAGTTTTTCACTCAGCTTTTCAATGCCATCTTGTACATATCTGCCGGCAATATACATAAAGAACAACAGGCTGCCTTCTTTTATAGCTGTTTCGGCAAATTCGGTTTTTGTTCTTGAAGCAATAAGTCTTTCTCCTGTAATGCCAGCATCTACGATGAATAGGTTTTTAACAGGATCAAACATAACGCCTGATAATGTAGAGACTAAACCCTTAAAGGTAACATTTTTATTAGTTTGATTTTTTTGTTCATCATTTTGTCTGAAGGCCTTAAATGCCGGACTTTTTGCAACATTATTGCTGTAGAAGTGCTGTTCTGATTTTTTAGCCCAGAACTGTTTTTCAATCTCTTTTTTAGTGTAGTGCTGTTTAACTTTAACAAGAGTAAAGAACGAAGCCAATGTTAATGCTGTAGCTGCAGCGAATTTGCCTAGAAATAACCCCTTAGCCTTTTTGGAGTGTTTAACAACATTATCAATAGTTTCTGCAATATTGGTATTTTTAAGCGTTTTGGCATAATTTTGTGCCGCACTTAACTGTTCTTTATCCTTTAATAGTCTGACATCTACATCAGGACTCAATTTTGCAAGCTTATATGCAGTAACGTCTATTAACCCTTTATAACCGGGGAGTCCGCCCATCCAGATAGCCATTGTACCAAATTCGTCAAGACCTCTGTCTTTTGCTTCTATTTTTCCGCCTGCATCGTATGAAAAAGCCGTCATTCCGGCACTGTTTACTACATCTTTTGTAAACAAGGGGAGTAAATTTGAGTGATCGCCATATGTTGAAGTAAGTTTATTAATTAACATTTAAAATTCCTTTATACACCGGGGTATAGCGTACTATAGACCCCATACCAAGTTCATAACTAATACAATTTGAGAGTTTGCTCTTGATTGTGTATATCGTCGATTATTAAACATTTGATTTCTCCTTGATTTATTTTTTTAATACCTGTGAAGGTTTGTTTGTGCTATTAAAATTAACTATTTTTATAATTTGTAACAAATTTTTGATTTTTTAGAGACAAAAAAGCCTTCCGAATTTATCAGAAGACTCCACAAATTCTGCTCTATGCTCATGCGGAACTACCGCAATCTTTTCAAAATATTGCGAAGGCTTCTAATTAGTATAAAACTGTCGCTTTTGGTATTTTCTGATTCTCATCTTTGTTACCGAAAAATGTTAATACTACACTATATAGTAATACATAAAAATAAATTTTTGTCCAGCATTTTCAACTATTTTTATTAAATATTTTTTTAATAAATATATCGCAATAATTTAACCCGATACAAAAATAATGTGCTAGAATAATTAAAAAATAAACGAGTATTACGTAAAAGGAGAGAAGAATGGCTCACGAATTAAAAGTTTACATGGATGCTGACATTGATAAAAGCAAAATCCTGAATAAAAAAGTTGCCGTTATCGGCTACGGTTCACAGGGCTACGGCCAATCAACAAACCTGAAGGACAGCGGTGTTGATGTTGTAATCGGGGCAAGATTAGGCGGTGCATCAGCTAAAAAGGCTCAAGCCGAAGGTTTAAAGGTAATGAGCATAGAAGATGCCGTTAAATGGGCTGATTTAATCCAAATTCTTATCCCTGACGAAGTTCAGGCTAAAGTTTATGAAGAACAAATAAAACCAAATATGCGTTCCGGTCAATATTTGATGTTTGCCCACGGTTTTAATATTCATTTTAAAAGAATTGTTCCTGATAAAGATATTAACGTGTTAATGGTTGCACCAAAAGGTCCCGGCCACACAGTAAGGAGTGAATATCAAGCCGGTAAAGGCGTTCCTTCTTTGATAGCAGTATATCAAGACCCTGCCGGAGATTCAAAAGAAGTTGCATTAGCTTATGCTTCCGCTATTGGTGCAGGTAGAGCAGGTATTTACGAAACTTCATTCAAAGAAGAAACGGAAACAGACCTCTTTGGCGAACAGGCTGTTCTTTGCGGTGGTTTATCAGCATTAATTACAACAGGTTTTGAAGTTCTTGTTGAAGCAGGTTATTCCCCTTACATGGCTTATTTTGAATGTCTGCACGAAATGAAGCTTATTGTTGACCTTGTTAACCAGGGCGGAATTTCCGATATGAGATACTCTATCTCTAACACTGCGGAATGGGGCGATTTAACTATTGGCCCTAGAATTATTACCCCTGCGGTTAAAGAAGAAATGAAAAAAGTTCTTAAAGAAATTCAAGACGGTAAATTTGCCAAAGAATGGATTGAAGAATATGAATCAGGCATGAAAAAATTCCGTGCACTGGAAAAGGAAGGGGAAGAACACTTAATTGAAAAAGTAGGAAAAGAACTTCGCTCTAAATTTGCCTGGAAAGATAACGATAAAATTATTAACAGAGATAAAAACTAACTATCTGTATACATTGTGCATAAGACCGGAATTAATAAATTCCGGTCTTTTTTTGTGAAATTTGACTTATATTCAAAAATCATTAAAGCATATTTAATGCATAAATGGTTAGTTTTACTGAATTTTAGTCTAATTGTAAATTTTTTGTAACATTATAACTCAAATTACTAAAGTTTTAGCAAAGGTATGCCGATAAATATAACAGATATGCAAATTAAAAAAATGTAAGGAGTATTAGCAATGGGAATGGCAGCATCACAAGCCAGATACCTCGGCTTAACAGCAAGAAAAACAAACGTTGAATATGAAGGTCAACAGGTGAACCAGGAAAGAACAGCACTGGCTAACCAGAGCGCAGGTTTATTTAACCAAATGTTGTCACTCAATGTGCCAACTCCGCCTTCTGCTAATGATTATACAAAAACCGAGTATGTATTTACAGACAACTCGACAAGTCAAGAATATACAATCGACAGCATTTACAGAAATCCTACACCCGATGAAGAAGGTAATTATTATTATACTATATCTACTTACAGATCCAGAACAGATGTTCTTTCTAACAGATCTGAAATTGTAAGCAGCGGTACAAGCTCAAACAGATTTACAATCGCAAGAGGCGAAAACGATACATATACTATCCAAATCGGACATAACACAGCTCACACACTTGTTGAGCCTCAAAATTACACAGCTTTAACATCAAGTTTTCAAGATGCTGATGAAAAAGCCGGTATTACAGACAGCACTATCACTGATGATACAACTTTCTTTAAATTTACCGACGGCGGTGTGGAATACTATATTCCGACATCTGACGATCTTCAAACACTTGATGATTTATTAAATTACAGCGGAACGCTTACAATGTATTCTGCAGAAAGTATTGCAAAAACAGAATACAAAACGTACAACGATGCTGTTCTTGAACAGGCAGGCGACGGTACCGGAAGATATACATCCGTAACATTTACAAATGAAAACGGAGATATCGTAACCTGCAGCTTGACACAGCAAACAACTCAGGATGATGAAGCTTATGATGCAGCTATGGAAACATATAATGCTGAAAAAGCTATTTACGATAAAACAATATCTGAAATAAATGCACAAACTGAAATCATCCAACAACAAGACAAAACTCTTGAATTGCACTTAGACCAGTTAGATACTGAGCAACAGGCAATTCAAACAGAAATGGACGCAGTTAAAAAGGTAATTGATAAAAACATAGAAGAAACATTCAAAACATTTGCATAATACTCCAATTTTCAACCGGCTTTTTAATAGTCTGCTTGGAAAATTGAAAAGCCGGTATTTATTTAAAATTGTGGGTACATCAAACAGAGGATTTTTCTTTTAAGAGGCTTTAAAAATTGTTATATAAACATTTATAATTAAGGTAATAAAACTTAATATAAACTGCCTTAAATATGACAATTCAAGAAAGATAATTAAATTTAAATGGTTAGTAAGTTAAGAATGGAGACACGACGATATGGGCATGGCAGCATCACAGGCAAGATACTTAGGTATTACGGCAAGAAAAATTAACGTTGAGTATGAAGGACAACAGGTTAACCAGCAAAGGACTGCTTTGGCAAATGAAAGTGCAGGGCTTTTCCGCAGGTTATTGTCTTTAAATACACCGACACCGCCAACGCAATCAGATTATTATACAGATGTATATCAGTACAGTGACGCAGCAGCATCTGACGGTAAAGTTACTGTTACATCTATAACACCAAATGAAGGAACAGACCCGCAAACCTATACGGTTATTACAAAGTACAATGCAGATGTTCCGCAGTATAACGTTTCAAGTAATCAGTCAGTTTATGTAAACGCTACATCAAGCGGAAATAAAATATACATGAGCAACGGTAATAATTATGATTTATCTAACAGTATTACCGATTTGCCCCAATATATGCTTGATGAATTTAACCAAAACCCGAATTTGACATATCAAAATGAAACAACAGACCAATATTACATGTTCACAAATTCATCTAACGGTTCGACTTATTACATTAACGCAACAAAAACCGGCTTTGACCCGACAACTGCAGGAAGCCAAACTGTAGATTTACTTAGCGTAATGACAGTACAACAGGAGCAAACAAATACTATTAATAATGCAACAGTCGGCACTTCATCTTCAGGTTTGTACAATTCTATAAGCTGGACTGACGATCAGGGTTATCAATACAACTATGACCTTTCTGTTGCACAAGAGTATGATGAACAGGGCTATAACGATGCAATGGATCAATATAACGTTGACAAAGCAAATTACGAAAAAGAAGTTGCCGATATCAACGCAAAAACCGAAGAACTGCAAGAAACAGACCGAACTCTTGAATTAAAACTAAAACAATTGGATACAGAGCAGGAAGCTCTTCAAACAGAGTTAGATTCTGTTAAGAAAGTTATTGATAAAAACGTAGAAAACGTATTTAAAACATTTCAATAATTAGGTAAATAGATTATTAAACAGTTAGAATACATGAGGGCACATTATGTCTTACAAAAATGACGGATATCTTGTAATAGCAAATAAATTTGGTAAAGCAAGTTCTGATGCAAAAGCCGAATTATTTGAAACTTATGATAGATTAAGAGATCTTACGGTAAGCGGTTCATCACTTGATGGCGGCGGCTTTGGTACAGCCGGCAGTTTTCTGTGGCAAATAGCAAGATTAATTTCACCCAGTGCCTTCATGCCGATTATGGGCGGAAATACAACAATGAATATTCCCGGTACTTCATACTGGTCGCCGATAAGCGGTGGTAATTCAATTTTGGACAGCGGTAGCGCTGCATTTGGTATTACCGATTTGGGTAATTACCCCGGATTTCCAAGCGGGGCTGCACCGATTGCCTGGGGCTTTGGTATGGATACAAGCTACAGTGACGGTACAATCACCGGCGGTGCTTCAAGTTTGTACTCTGCAAGCAGCATAGGCGGTTCAGTCGGACTTAATGCTGCTGCCTACGGTGCTGGTGTTGCCTCAGGCTTCGGCGTACCGGGTACTACGTGGGTCTTGCCTGCTGCAGGTATCGTATCCGGGTTCGCCGGTGTTGTTCAAGCAATGGCGCCCTATATGGGCAGCTTTGGGCTTGGTGCAACGGTTTTGGGTAACCTGCTTCAAGGTACTTCCTCTGCCGGTCTGGCTGCGTATCAAAATATTTCTGGCAACATCCTTTCTAACGCAGATACAATACTTTCTAACAAAGTAAGAAATATTGAAACAGTTGTAAAAATGCTCGACACTCAGGGGGATATAGTTAAGAAAATGCTAAAAGATTCTATTGAGGGCGACAGCAAACAAGTTCAAAATATGTAGTAATATAAAGGGTTTTATGAAAAAAGCAAGATACAAATCAGTTGTTAATAATAAGCTGGTCTCTTTTGGTATGCTTAAACAAATTGTAACGTTTTATTACAATATTCTGTTTAACTATTCAAAAATACTAAAGAAAAGTGAAAATGTGTCGATAAATACTTTAGAGCACAAAAACTGTCTGTCTTTATTGAAGGCATCAGTTTACAGTAATTATTAACTTTATATATTAAGAAATATTAAAATATTTTGAATATAGAGCAATAATATACTGTGTTCTGTTTTTATTGTTATGTAGGTGTCCAAGTGGACAAGGAGTAAACATTGTTTCAAGCAGCTTTAACAACAAACTTGCAAAAAATAATTAACTTCTTTGGTTACTTGATGGCTTATCTGAGAAAGCATAATCCGCTGCAGATATTTTTGGCCGAAATTACTACAATGCTCAAAGAGTATCTTACAATGAACAGAAAGCGTAAAATGGCCAAATATCGTTTGAATTACCAGATGTACAAACTGAACCAGATGGAGCAGCTGATTGCAGAAAACAACGAACACGTATTTCTCAGAGGCAACAGAATCAACCTGCAACGATAATTAACTAGACAAGGGTGGGTCCTGTTATGGGCATGGCAACAGCACAATTGAGATTAACTTATCTGAATGCTTACAGACTTGATCTGGAGTATAAGATACAGTTGATTTCCGAAGCAAAAATGAATCTGGCAAAAACCTGTACCGATCTTCTTAATGTCGGTACCGATTTAGATGCCGACGACCCTCTGGTAAAAAAACTGGAAGCACGTAAAGAGCGTTTGAATGTAATGGAAAAACAACTCGATATGAAGATGGAACATTACAAACAGACCTTGCAAATGATAGAAACAGAATACTCATCTTGTGAACAAATGCTCCAAAAAAATATCGAGCGGTCTTTCAAATACTAATGCAATAACTAATCATCTGTTTTAGAAATTTTTGCGTTAGACATAGCAAGTTTTATAAAATTTTTGGCTTCATTTATCGGCACTGCAAACCCAATGCCGATATTTGATATATTGTTATCAGGATTATATATGGATTGACTTATACCGATAACTTCTCCGTGAATGTTCATTATAGGGCCGCCGGAATTCCCGGGGTTTATCGCCGCATCAGTCTGGATTTTATTTTTTTTATAATCAATACGCGAAACAATACCGGTTGTTAATGTATTGCTAAAACCGAACGGATTGCCGATTGCGAGAACCCTTTGACCAACTTTTACCTTTTCTGAATCACCAAGTGATATAACAGGTAAGCTCTTTTTAGCATCAATTTTTATAATCGCCAGATCATTATCTTTGCCCATTACAGAAACTATGTCACCTTTAAAAACCTCACCTGTTGAAATTGTAACCTGCACAGAGGGTGCACCGGTTATAACATGCGAGCTTGTTAAAATATAACCTCTTGAATCTATAACACATCCTGTGCCTGTTGAAACTCCGTCGGGCAAATCAGCCTCAATCAAAACAATTGATGGTGATGTCTTTTCATAAATGGAAGTAACTGCAGAATCTTCGTCATACCTGTTTGAATCAAGAATTCCGCAAAATGCAGCATTAGGTAAAAATCCGCTCAAAACAGACACAATACACATAGTAATAATAAATTTACGCATAATACACTCCTCATTCTCGATTTTATATTTACGAAGAAATTATGAATATAAATTTGACGATTAATAATGCTTTGTAAGTACACAAAAAAGACAATTAATATTTTTGTTAAAATATTTTTTATAATTAAAATACTTAATAAACTGTTTTATTTGTCAAAAAACTGAATTATAATTTATATATGCTAACAAAGGATATCAACACAATTACACACTTTGATGACGGTATTATTGCAGCCCTCACCAAAATAGTCGGACAAAATAACATAATAACTGATTTTGAAGGCATATATGCATACTCTTTTGACTGTGCACATATACCGTTTAATAAAAAATACCCAAAAGTTGTTGTCTTGCCGGAAAATACTAAACAGGTAAGCGAAATATTAAAGATAGCAAATAAACACAGAATACCTGTAATAGCAAGAGGAGCAGGCTCTAACCATGCCGGTGGTTGCAACCCTCTCAAAGGCGGTATAATTTTACATTTTTCGAGAATGAATAAAATTCTGGAAATAAACAACCAGGATTTAACCTGCAAGGTTCAACCTGGTGTCGTTGTCGGTGATTTACAAAGAGCTGTTAAAGGAATAGGTCTGTTTTTTCCGCCCGACCCATCAAATCTCGCTGTTTCTACAATAGGTGGGGGTATAGCATTATGTTCAGGTGGCCCGAGAGCTTTTAAATACGGAACATTTAAGGATTATGTATTAGACCTTGAAGTAGTACTTGCTGACGGTTCAGTTATAAAAACCGGTTCTCCTACTGTTAAAAACGTAACCGGCTACAATTTAACGCAACTAATAGTCGGTTCGGAAGGTACTCTCGGTATAGTTACAGAGGCAACGTTAAGATTAATACCAGCCCCTGAAACATCAAATGTAATGCTCGCATATTTCAACACAATAGAAAATGCTGTAGATGCAGTCAGCGGAATAATAAACAACCATTTAACACCATCTGTTATTGACCTTATAGATAAAAAAACTGTACAAACAATCGAGCACTTTTATCCAAACGGTCTGTTATGCGATAAGGAAGCCGTATTACTTATCGAAATAGACGGCGACAGCGCCTCTGTATCTTTACAGCAAGAAAAAATAATACAAATTTGTAATGAATACGGGGTCCAGCAAATAGATTGTGCAGCCGATGAAATACAAAAACAAAAAATATGGACGGCAAGACGCTCAGCTTTCGGAGCTTGCGCACAGCTAGCCCCTAATGTAATTACCGAAGATGTTGTTGTTCCACGTTCCAAAATTGCACAGCTTTCAAAAGGGATTCTTGAAATAAGCAAAAAATATAATTTGATAACAATGGTTATGGGACATATAGGCGACGGCAATATTCACCCTAATTTTGCACTTGACCTTAGAGACAGAAAGCAAAAATTGAACTTTGAAAGAGCAAAAGAAGAACTGTTTAAGCTGTCTGTATCACTTGGCGGCACATTATCAGGGGAACACGGTATAGGATGCCAGAAAGCCAATTTTTTGCCATTAGCAATTGATAAAACTACACTAAGCATAATGATACAAATAAAAAAAGTATTTGACCCAAATTATATTTTAAATCCCGAAAAAATGTTGTAAGATATAATTGTATTTCTAAAGGAGATTATAGTGAAAAATTGTGTAATTTACTGTACAGTACCAAACGAGTTTAATGCAAACCTGATTGCTACCACACTTGTTGAAGACAACCTTGCAGCCTGTGTAAATATAGTTCCAGGCATAACATCTGTATACAAATGGGAAGAAATAACTCAGGCTGACTCAGAGCTTCTGTTAATAATAAAAACACAGGAAGACAAATTCAATGAGGTGGAAGAAAAAATAAAAGAACTTCACGAAAATACATTACCTGAAATCATTTCACTGCCAATTATTAAAGGCAGCGAAGAATATCAGGCATGGATTGTCAAAGGGACATCATGAATTCTATCGAAAGCCCCGAGATAATTGATTATGAAAAAATCTTTACAGAAATGGTCGTTTATATACGCTCACTTGGTTTAACCGTAAATACAACAACCAAAGCACGCGGTCATCAGGGGTTTTTCTTAAAGAACAGAATTGATATTTCGGCCAATATACCGGCTGACAGAAAAATAGAAGTTTTAATACATGAATTTACGCATTACATACATTCAAAAATTGATGCTGCTATAACTCAAAATCACGGTAGTCTTGAAAAATTATTTCCAAATTCCGACTATGACAGACTTGAAAACGAGCTTTTTGACGTAACAAAACAGTTTGACAAAAATAAAGGGTTCAGGCTTTTACAGGAAAAAAAAGCATCTATTCTTTCTGAAATCAAAGATTATTCAATAAAAATAAAAAACAAATATTCAGATTTTAAACGTTCGGAACCTTACAAAAAAATTGAGAGAATAATAAAAAAAACTGATGCAAAATATCTTTTGAAATATGACAGAGTAAGAGTAAAAAATGCATTTTTCGGCGGTAGCAAGGATTATTCCGTTTCAACGCTTAATCAGGATTTCCCTCAATTTGATACAGAAACAAAACTCTATCTTTTACTGAAAGCAAAACAAAGAACACTAAAACGAATTAATGCCAGAATTAACAGACTTAATAACTACTACAGGCGCCCTAGTGAACTATTTGCAAGATTTGTTGAAGCTTTATTTGTTGACACAAATAAAGTTACCCAAATCGCACCGTATGCATATCTTGTTTTTTGCAGGGAACTGGCAAATAACAGATATCTTGAACTTGCAGAATTTATTAATAAGTTTTTTTAAAATTCAAAATAGAGTATAATTATAAACATGAAAAAACATCTTTTATGGATAGCAGAGTTGCTCATATGGGCACTGTTAATATTTTTAACAGCATTTATAAGTCTATATGTATACAATAAAAACATACGCGAAAAACATACTTACTATGTTTTTTTCAATGATGTAGACGGTCTTATTAAGGGCTCGCCCGTTAAAATACAGGGATATCAGGTTGGTTATGTATCAGATATATCTATTGTTGACGAAGATGTATTCATTACTTTTATAATAACCGACAACGAAATGATTATGCCGAAAAAACTTGCGGCTACTGTTGAATTTACAGGAATGGGCGGCTCAAAATCTTTGGAACTGTATGTACCCAAAGAAGGCTCGCTGGCCAAAAATTATATTTCAACAACTGAACCTAAACGTTTGCAGGATTTTTACGTCTATCAAAACCAAATTGCTAATGACCTCATTACAATGACTACGAACTTTATGAGTATGATGACCCCCAAAAACACTGATACTGTTGTAAACTTTATTAAAGACCCGATTGCATTGGAACAAATTCATAATATACTTGATATCGTTCAGAATAAAGAATCAGCTTTACTTGAAAAACGGAGTAAACATGAACAAAGAAAATCTAAATAATGTAATTGTTGTAAAACACCCGCTTTGTGAACATAACTTGGGAGTAATTAGAGATAAATATGTAAGCTCGGACGGATTTAAAAATTCAATGAAACGTTTGGCAACAATTCTGATTCTTGAGGCTACAAAAGAACTGCCATTAAAGTCATATAATATCGAAACCCCAATAAAGGAATGCTGTGTACAAAAGCTCAATGATGAATACAAAATTATCTTTGCACCTATTTTAAGAGCAGGTCTTGCAATATCTGATGTTGCAAGTGAAATTATACCTGACGCCAGTATTCAGCACGTTGGCATGTATAGAGACGAAACAACTTTGGAACCGGTTTGGTATTATGACAAAACTCCAGTTTTGTACGAAAACCCCGAAAAAATTAAAGTGTTTATACTTGACCCAATGATTGCTACAGGAAATTCAAGCCACGCTGCGATTTCTCTTTTTCTGAAAAAAGGTATTTTAATTCAAAATATGGTTTTTGTATCTATATTAAGCTGTCCCGAGGGCTTAAAACTTTTAAGCAAAGATTTTCCGAACTTGAAAATTATTACGGCACAGATAGATGAGCGCTTAAATAGCAGAGGTTATATTGTGCCGGGCCTTGGTGACGCAGGTGACAGACTGTTTAATACATTTGAAAAATAAAACTCATGTTTAAATTTGGAACTATTAATAATAAAAAAATATTAAAATCCACTCTGCTTGCACGGGCAGAACATTTTTTTACCACTCGTGAATCCGTCATTACTCCGCGTGATTTGCCTGAACTTTCGCCTGTATGCAAACAGAATCTTGATGACATATCTAAATATCTAAACATACCGCAAGAAAATTTTGTCACCCCAACACAGACACACTCCAGCAATATCAAATTAGCCCGCAAGGGACAACTATATACAGATACTGATGCACTTGTCGTTGATGACCCAAATGTTGCAATAATATTAAACTTTGCTGATTGCACACCGGTAATTTTATACGATGAAATAAACAATATAGGTGCAATTTCTCATGCCGGCTGGAGAGGAACGGCAGCATCAATTGTGCCCAAAACAATAGATTTCATGCACAATGAGTTTTCAACCGAGCCTCAAAATATTACAGCAATCATCGGCCCTGCTATATCGTTAAAAAATTACCTGGTAGATAAAGATGTTTTTGAAAAAGTAAAAGCGAGCCTGAGCACTGATTATGGCGACTATTACTCTTTTGACAAAACAGCTGACAAGTATAATATCGACTTAAAAACCGTAAATTTATATCAGCTTAAAGAGCTAGGAGTTGAGAGAATTGACATTTGCGAATATTGTACTTATGATTCGATTGATGTATTCTTTTCTTACAGACGAGAAAACGGCAAGACTGCGCGTCATAGCGCAGTGTTAAAATTAAAAAATAAATAGGGGAGTTATTTAAAATGTCAGTAATAGACAAAATATCATCAATAAGTGACACACTAAGCAAAATATTTCAATACGCTCAAGCAAATCAGGAAATCAAAGAAGATTTTGATGAATATTTAAAGACCATCGGAGCATTCAATGCGCCATCATCAAAGATTAGTTCCTTGCTTGTAACATATGTATTTGAAAGAGCGTTTCACAGAGGTGCTGACACAGTATTTTCAATGTATTTAAAGGATAACCCCGACATTGACAGCGACACAAAATCGGTTGTTGATGCCTTAAAACATTCTATTGATGCTCTATTTGAAGTAATCAAGGTTAATAAAAACGGATTTGACCTGTTAAGCCTTGTTAACGAAAAAAAATATTTTGCTATGCCTCTTGTTAAAATGAGCCATTTAAAAGGTATTTTCAAAGGCAACTACATGCTTGCCAGAATTTTCCAATATGAAAATGAGTATTACATTATAGAAATTCGGGAAACATTTTCATCACTTGATAAAGATAAAGTTTTAAGATATGCAGTGGCTAAAATTATTGAACAGCCTGAAAATCTGTATAAAGACAACCCTGAAAAACTTAAGGAAATAGAAAACGAAATTGCAAAATTTACTGAAAAATTTACCGAATGTTTCGGCACTGATGAAATTGTAACAACAAACAAATATGTTGACCAGTTGATAAGCGATTTTAATGACTACTATTTTGATTCGTCAGAGAAAACTCCTGATGATATAAAAGAGCTGATAAAGCCGGTTGAACAATACGCGTATTTTAAGGTTCCAGAGTTTAACAGCAGCTATGATACATATATAGAATCATCCCTTGCAGGTTTTTCCAGCCACAGCTCCTGTTATGATGTGGGAGTAATTTTTGATAAAGAACTCGGAATGTTCATTGTTCCATTTTACGGAACACTTTGCCACATTCTGGAAACCGAGAATTATAAAGAAGTACCCGGATGGGAAGAATGTATTAAGGCATTTATGGAAAACGACAAAATTCCGGCCAGCCTTGTTCAACGACTTGCCTCAAGGTATCCTAACTTCGTTGATATTTTAAACGATTTATACGGGTCTGAGATGACCCTGAACGGCTTTTTAGAAAGATATAAGATAGATTACCTCAGAGATAAAATTTATTCGCCAACAAGCGTGCTATACTCTTCTAAAGCGTTTGCTGATTTAATGGGATTTATCCCCACACCTGAGGAAACAAAAGCAAAAGAGATACATCAAAAGTTAGGTTCAACTGTGGGAAGAAATGACCCTTGTCCGTGCGGAAGCGGCAAGAAATATAAAAAATGCTGCGGAGCTATGGTATAATAATACTATAGTCAATTAAAGGGTTTATATGAAGCATCTTCTGAGCAGAGTTGTTTGCAAAAACAGCGATGAAAAACAGAAGGCTCTTGCTGAATTACAAAATATTTGTAATCAATGCAAGGCCTGTGCATTATGCAACACAAGGACTTGTACGGTTTTTTCCGACGGAAAGGCCGATGCACCGATAATGCTGATAGGAGAATCTCCTGGGCCTGATGAAGATGCCGCAGGCAAACCTTTTGTCGGAAGAACAGGACAGCTTTTAAATACATTTTTAGCAGAAGCAGGTCTTGACAGAGAAAATGATTTTTATATATGTAACACCATAAAATGTAAAACCCCACAGAGCAGAGTTCCGACTAATGAAGAAAAAAGAGCCTGTCAGCCGTATTTATTCGGACAAATTTCAATAGTAAGACCCAAAATTATTCTTCTGTGCGGCACAACAGCTATGCACACATTTGTCGATGAGGATCTAAAACTTACTGATATCAGAGGCAAATGGCTAAATATTTTTGATGATATAGAGGTTATGGCAATATTTCCTCCGTCTTACCTGCTAAGGCAGCACTCAACCGAGCCTAACACACCAAGGTGGTTTACCAAAAAAGACCTTGAAAAGGTAAAAGCCACACTGGATGATTTAACATTGTGAGCTTATCGGTTTGGAGTTCTTGAAGCGTACAAATAAAAAAGTAATTGATGAGTAGGCCATATCAATTAAGTATCGCATGGCAGACTTCAGGCTACCGTTGCGTCATCAACAAAATCAGAGATTTCGACGTGCCACTTGTCGGGAGACAGTTCATTCAGTTCAATCCCTCGCCCCTTGC
>CALUQO010000012.1 GCA_944322935.1 Candidatus Gastranaerophilales bacterium
TTCAGAATGACAGCGGGATTTTTGCGCATCTGTGGCGCTTGTGTTAACTTTCCGGGTTCGTTAACTATTTACAGATAACAGTTTATTTGGGGAAAAGTAAAGCTTTTTCGTGAAGCCATTTTTCAGGCTTCGCCCCATCTCAGCCGAAAAAGAAGGCAAATCCGCATCTTGGATTATTGGCGTTCACAAGGTTAAGCATTTCGTTTCGAATTTTTAGAATAAAAATTCTTCGTCTTGAAATCGGACACTCCGGCGGAGTAACATCCGCCTACGTATGGGGCGTTCCCGTTGGTCAGCCCCGTCCGATTCCGCTCTTCATTAACCTTGTTCACATGGCTGTTCGCTCGTCTGTTTCACAGACTCGACACCACAGCCGCTCAAAATCCGCTCCCGCCGGAGAGGGTACCGGCAGACTAAAGTCTGCCATACGATTCTCAACATATACGGGGCAAGCCAATACGTTTTATAAATATTCTGTCCCGGGATACTAAAAAGGCCCTTGCATAGCTGCAAAGGCCTTTTTTTACAGTTATTTATTTCAGGTCTATTCTTCGCCCATAGTAAAGTCGGGAGCACCGAACATACCTTCAATTTCTTCCAGAATAGCGGAAGGTTTGCGGGCATTGTTCTTTTGTGCTGCTCTTCTTTGAGCTTCTTTATCTTTTTCTTCGGAAGCGTGTGTTAAGTGGTAGTAACCGGTACCGGCAGGAATCAATCTACCGATGATTACGTTTTCTTTAAGACCTCTTAACAAGTCTTTTTTACCGTCAACTGCTGCTTCTGTAAGGATTCTTGTAGTTTCCTGGAAGGAAGCTGCAGAGATAAAGCTTTCAGTGTTCAAAGAAGCTTTTGTAATACCGAGCAATACGGGTTCGTATGTAGCCGGCTGTCCGCCTGCTTCTTCAACTGCCTGATTTTCAATTTCAAGTGATTGAATTTCAACCAGTTCGCCCGGAAGAAGTTTTGTGTCGCCCGAATCAACGACTTTAACCTTCTTAGTCATCTGACGAACGATGATTTCAACGTGTTTATCAGCGATTTCTACACCCTGTGAACGATATACTCTCTGTACTTCGTCTACGAGGTACTGCTGAGCAGCTTCGATACCGTTTAATCTGATAACATCGTGCGGGTTCAACGGGCCGCTTGTTAAAGGCTGACCAACGTGGATTTGTTGTTTATCTTGAACGATGATATTCGAATCAATCGGATATTTGATTTCTGTTCTGCCGTTTTCGCTGTTCAAATACAATCTCGGTACATCGTCTTCAATCTCGATTTCGGCAACTGCATCAAACTCTGCAAGGATAGCTGAATCTTTAGGCTTACGACCTTCAAGAAGTTCTTCTACCCTCGGAAGACCTTGTACAATGTCACCTGTTTTTTGTCTTTCAAATACGAGGTTGGCTAACATATCGCCTCTCAGTACCAGAGAACCGGAATCAACCTGCAACATTGTACCGGGGCTGATTAAGTACGGACGACCTATACGAACTGTTACGGAATCCTTGCCGACAGCAACAACACGACCTGATGTAGGTGTTGTTTCTCCGCTTTCGGAAATTACGCCGTCACGTCTTACAAAGTCGCCTTCTTTAACAACCGGTTTTGTTTTGAGTTTAACAACCTGTTCAACATTATCAGAAATAAGAAGCAATCTTCTCAAGTCTTCTCTGTCTGATTTAATGCTTGCAACACCGTCGTTAACCGCCAGTACCTGAGTTTTTGCAACAGGTTCTTTAGGTGCAATGGTTTGACCGTCTTCAACAAGAAGTTCTGTCTGCAAGGAAGCTTTGTTTGTACCTTCAACTTCACGTCTTACAATCAATGTTTCAAGTACAACTACCTTCAGGGCATTGTCCTTAGTCATTTCAACCATACCTTTTAAGTGGCTCAAATAACCCTGCATTTGAAGAACTAAGCTTGTTCTTGTCAATGTAGAACCGTCAAGGTTTCTTACTCTTGCACCGTCTTTGTATTGCAATTGAGTAACAGGAACGATGCTGATAGCTTCGTCCGTGCTTTCAAATTCAATGCTTACTGATTTAGGTTTGATTTCGAACTGTTGAACAGGTCTTACAAGGATTTGGATAGGTTTGTTAGCGATAGATTCTTCATCGAGTGAAGTAACATCTATTTCTTCATCCAAATCATCAATTTCTAAGCTGTCATCTTCAGATTCAAGGATTGTAACGATAGAGGTTTGTTTAGCCTTGATTTTACCTGCGATAACAGTACCTGCTTCAACAACTTCGCCTTCTTCAACCTTTAAGTCGCCGATAGAATCGAGTGTATAAATTTCACCCGGTCTTACAACAACTTCGTGAATTATGTCGTTGAATTCTTTGATTTCAACAATACCGTCGATGTGGGTATAAAGGTCTTTTACAACCTCTGTACCTGCTGTAACGAAGGTATTATTTTCAACCATTTTCAAAGTAACGTCTTTGCTTATCTGGTGAACTTCTTCAGGAATGAAGATAACGGAACCCGGTTTTGTAATAATCTGGTTTTCGTCAACTTCGATACCCTGATATCTGATTTCACCCGAAGAGTTAACAGCATATTCATCATCAAGAAGTTCTGCGATAATCATACCGTTTTCAACGGAAGTATCAGCAGGAGATTTAACGATGTATTTTTCGCCTGTTGAATCAACCGTCCAGAACTGTTCTTTTTTGGTTGTTTCAAATGTTGCGTTGGAAGGAGCGATAGAAGCGATTACGATTGTCAATTCTTTACCTTGAACAATCTTTTTAATCTTCTTACCGTCGAATTTAACTTCTTCAACAACAAGGTTTTCGCCTACTCTGACTTCACCGCCGTGTTCGGATGAAATGTGAGTTTCAGCAAGTTTTTCACCTGTTTTAACTTTTTGACCGTCTTTAACAAGGATTTTAGAACCGCCCGGAAGGTTATAAACGTCACCGCCCAATACCCAAACAATACCGTTTTTGTTGGCAGTTCTTGATACGTTGCCCTGTCTGTCTTTCTTTTCATCGGCAACGAAATCTTCAAAGAATACTTCACCTGACAAATCAGAGTTGATATCCTTTGTAGCTTTTTCCGTTAAACGGCTTCCGTCACCTGATGAAGCGGGTTCGTACTCGGCAATCATATCGCCTTTTTTGATAGTCATACCGTTAGCAATAAACATTTTTGCGCCTGTCGGTATGTGGTATTTTCTGGACAGTTTTGCGCCTTTAACTTCCAAGTCGCCTTCTTGAATGTTAACCTGTACGATATCACCGTGACGGGTTCTCATTTCTTTTGTTCTTAACTTAGAAACAACTTCACCGTCGATTTCGGAGTTAATGTGTTTCATAGCACCAGAACCTTTGAATACACCGCCTGTGTGGAAGGTTCTCATTGTAAGCTGTGTACCGGGTTCACCGATTGACTGAGCAGCGATAATACCGATTGCTTCACCAACATCAACCATTTTTTGAGTGGTCATTGCCCATCCGTAGCATTTGCGGCATACACCGTATTCAAGTGCACAGGTTAAAGCAGAACGAACTTTAAGTGCATGAAGTTCAAGAGAGTCAATTTTCTTGATATCTTCTCTGTCCATTGTTGTTCCTGCTTTAACAAGAACGTTGCCGTCAGCGTCTTTGATATCTTCGGCAATTGTTCTGCCCAAAAGTCTTTCTTTAAGAGGAACAACGATTTTGTCGCCGTCTTTGATATCAGTCATAGTGATAAATTTTGTTGTATGACAGTCATCTTCTCTGATGATTACGTCTTGAGCAACGTCAACCAGACGTCTTGTCAAGTAACCGGAGTCTGCTGTTTTCAACGCTGTGTCTACAAGACCTTTACGTGCACCGTATGAGGAGATGATGTATTCAGTTACTGACAAGCCTTCTTTAAAGTTGGATTTAATCGGCAAGTCGATAATTTGTCCCTGTGCGTCTGCCATCAAACCTCTCATACCAACAAGCTGTGATACCTGAGATAAGTTACCTCTCGCACCGGAGAATGCCATCATATAAACCGGATTTAATCTGTCAAAGTTTTCAACTACCTGTTCTGTCAACTTTGCAGTTGTTTCTGACCAGGTGTCAATAACCTTTGTATATCTTTCTACCTCGGTGATTTCACCTTTTAAGTAGCGGTTTGTTGATTTTTCAATTTCTTTTTCAGCTTCTGCAAGCATTTCTTTTTTTACAGGAGGAACGCTCAAGTCGCTGATTGAAATTGTTGTACCTGATTTTGTCGCATATTTATAACCGAGGTTTTTCAAGCTGTTAGCAAGGCTGGCAGCTTTAGAACCGCCGTACTCGAGGTAAACCTGAGCAAGAAGGTTATTCAATGCTTTTTTGTTCATTACCTGATTAATGAACTCCATTGTTTTCTTGTTGTGTTTATGCATTAATGTATCCATTTTTATTTTCTTCCCTTAGTTTGTTTTGTACTTCTGAGGAGTTTGTTTTTTGTCTTGAAATACTGACGAAATCCGCATCTTGTCTGCTCGCCTAATTTTTATAATTGGGGCGTTGTGCCTTCCGCCTGTGCGTAAGGCTTCAGCCTCAGCTCGCAGCCGCTATGACGAAAGTGAATTTCTAACTGTTTCGTTAAAGATAATTCTTCCGACAGTAGTTTCGATTCTTTCGCCTTTTTCATCTCTTACAACGATTTTATCGTGAAGGTCGATGATTTTAGCTTCCAGAGCGGAAATTGCATCGTCAAAGCTGTAGAAGTAGCCTTTGATGTCGTCTTTTCCGTCGTGGTTTTTCAAAATAGTCAGATAGTACATACCCAATACCATGTCCTGTGTAGGAGTGATAATAGGTTTACCTGTTGCCGGTGCAAGGATGTTATTTGTAGCGAGCATCAACATTCTTGCTTCGGTTTGTGCTTCTATTGACAAAGGAACGTGAACAGCCATCTGGTCACCGTCGAAGTCGGCGTTGAATGCCGTACATACAAGCGGGTGCAGCTGGATTGCTCTACCTTCAACGAGTTTAGGTTCAAATGCCTGAATACCTAATCTGTGAAGGGTCGGGGCACGGTTCAACAGTACGGGGTGTCCGTCAATAACTTCTTCCAAGATATCCCATACAACCGGTTCCGAACGTTCGATTTTCTTTTTAGCTGATTTGATGTTTTGTACCAAACCGCGTTCGATTAATTTATTAACAACGAAAGGTTTAAACAGTTCGATAGCCATTTCTTTAGGCAAACCGCACTGGTTGAGGTGCAGGCTCGGGCCTACTACGATAACGGAACGGCCTGAGTAGTCAACACGTTTACCCAACAGGTTCTGTCTGAAACGACCCTGTTTACCTTCGATAATGTTTGATAATGATTTTAACGGTCTGTTGTTAGGACCAACTACCGTTCTGCCTCTTCTGCCGTTATCAATAAGTGCGTCAACGGCTTCCTGAAGCATACGTTTTTCGTTTCTTACGATGATTTCGGGAGCGCCCATTTCAAGCAATCTTAACAAACGGTTGTTTCTGTTGATAACACGTCTGTAAAGGTCGTTTAAGTCTGATGTTGCAAAACGTCCGCCGTCCAATTGAACCATAGGTCTCAAGTCCGGAGGAGTAACAGGCAGAACATCCATAATCATCCAGGTAGGTTCTGTGTTAGAAGCAATAAGAGATTCGATAAGTCTTAATCTCTTGATTAATTTTGCTCTCTTTTGAACGGAACCGCCTGCTTGAGCAAGCTCGCCTCTGATTTCTTCAACGAGTTCTGTCATGTTGATTTCGCCAAGAAGTTCTTTGATTGCTTCGGCACCGATACCCACTTTCAAAGCGGATTCTTCGTTTTCCATAATGAAGTCTTCGTATTCTTCTTCGGAGAGCAATTGATATTTCTTAAAGCCTGAATCAGCAGGGTCAATAACAACATAGTTGTTAAAATAGATAACCTGTTCAAGATCTTTTAAAGACATATCTAAAAGCAAGCCCAGATATGAAGGAATACCCTTCAAGAACCAGATGTGAGAAACAGGAGCGGCAAGTTTGATATGCCCCATTCTGTGTCTTCTTACTTTTGAATCGGTAACTTCAACGCCGCAGCGTTCGCAGATGATACCTTTGTGTCTTACTCTTTTATATTTACCGCAGAAACATTCCCAGTCCTTTGTAGGTCCAAAGATACGTTCGCAGAACAAACCGTCTCTTTCGGGTTTTAAGGTTCTGTAGTTGATTGTTTCCGGCTTTGTAACTTCGCCGTATGACCATTTCAGTATACGCTCCGGAGAAGCGATACTGATTCGTATATAGTCAAAATAATCTATACTTGTAGACAATTTATTATCTCCTTTAATTATTAATTCTTAAGGTAGTTTTACTCTTTAAATGATGTAGGTGTTTCAAAGAAGTTGATATTCAACAGCTCTGAATCGATATCCGACAGAGTTCTTTTTGCGGAGGATTTTCTCAAATCATCCGTGTCGGACATAAGGTCAACTTCTTCACCGCCTTTTTTAGCAACAGTGATATCCAAACCGATAGATTGAAGTTCTCTAACGAGTACTTTAAACGACTCGGGGATACCCGGTCTCGGAATGTTGTCGCCTTTAACGATTGCTTCGTATGCTCTGGAACGTCCGTTAACATCGTCTGATTTGATAGTCAACATTTCTTGCAGAGTATAAGCAGCACCGTAAGCTTCCAACGCCCAAACCTCCATCTCACCGAATCTCTGGCCGCCGAATTGAGCTTTACCGCCTAACGGCTGTTGTGTTACGAGTGAGTATGGACCTGTGCTTCTTGCGTGAATTTTGTCATCTACAAGGTGAACAAGTTTCAATATGTATGTCAAACCAACTGCAACAGGTCTGTCGAACGGTTCGCCGGTTCTGCCGTCGATAAGTCTTACCTTACCGTCTTCGCCGACCCAGTCAACGCCTGTAGCTTTGATACCTTTAAGAAGTTCTTCTTTGGTAACTTTTTCTGACATACCGTCACCGTACATTTCATCGAATGACGGTGCTTCGTAATGTTGTTTGTTCAAGTATGCGGCCATACCTAACAAGTTTTCATAAGTCTGGCCAACGTTCATACGGGAAGGTACACCAAGAGGGTTCAACACAACATCAACCGGTGTTCCGTCAGGTAAGAACGGCATATCTTCCTTAGGAAGAATTCTTGAAACAATACCTTTGTTTCCGTGGCGGCCTGAAAGTTTGTCACCTACAGAAACCTTACGTTTTTGAGCAATGTAAACTCTGATAACGGTGTTAGCTCCAGGTGGCAGTTCATCGCCTTTTTCACGGTCGAATACTTTAACGTCGACTACACGACCGCCTTCACCGTGAGGAACTCTCAGTGAGTTATCTTTTACATCTCTTGCTTTTTCAGCAAAGATTGCTCTTAACAGTTTTTCTTCCGGCGGGTGTTCGGATTCGCCTTTCGGTGTAACTTTACCTACCAGAATATCGTCAGCGTAAACTCTTGCACCGATTCTTACGATACCTCTTTCGTCCAGGTGACGTAAAGATTCTTCGGAAACGTTCGGAACTTCTCTTGTGATTTCTTCAGGTCCGAGTTTAGTTTGACGAGCGTCTATTTCTAATTTTTCAATGTGTACTGAAGTGAAGATATCGTCGTAAACGCATCTTTCGGAAAGCAGGATAGCATCTTCGTAGTTATAGCCTTCCCAGGGCATATAAGCAAGAAGTACGTTTTTACCGAGTGAAAGTTCGCCCATATTTGTAGACGCACCGTCGGCAATTACATCACCCGCTTTAACTTCGTCACCGTCACGTACGATAGGTTTCTGGTTAATGCAGGTATCCTGGTTGCTTCTTACATATTTCATCAACTGATATCTGTGGAGTTTGTTAGCTTTATCTCTGATGTAGATTTCTTCGCCCACAACCTTTTCAACAGTACCGTCAACATCGGATACAACAACCATACCGGAGTCTTTAGCGGCTCTCTTTTCAAGACCGGTACCTACAACAGGACGGTCAGTGATAAGAAGAGGTACTGACTGACGCTGCATGTTAGAACCCATCAATGCACGGTTAGCATCGTCGTGCTCGATGAACGGAATCAACGATGTAGCAACGGAGAAGATTTGAATCGGAGAAACACCGATGTAGTCAACTCTGTTTGCTTCAGACATTGCGAATTCGGATCTGTAACGTACAGGTACGTACGGATATTTGATGCTCTTGTCAGGGTTCAACTCAAGGTCAGCCGGAGCAATACGAAGGTTATCTTCTTCGTCCGCTGTCAGGTAGTGAACCTCGTCTGTTACAACGCCGTCTTTAACAGCGAAGAACGGAGATTCGATAAAGCCGTAATCATTAACTTTTGCGTGAGTAGCCAAAGAACCGATAAGACCTGCGTTCGGACCTTCAGGAGTTTCAACCGGACAAATACGTCCGTAGTGTGAAGGGTGGATGTCACGAACAGCAAACCCTGCTCTTTCTCTAACAAGACCGCCGGGCCCTAAAGCTGAAATACGTCTTTTGTGAGTCAATTCAGCCAGCGGGTTAATCTGGTCCATGAACTGTGACAACTGAGATGAACCGAAGAACTCTTTCAATGAAGCAACTAACGGCTTAGTATTCAAAAGGTTCAACGGAGTCAAGGTGTCAGAGTCTTGAAGAGTCATTCTTTCTTTAACGATTCTTTCGATTCTTGAAAGACCTACTCTGAACTGGTTTTGAAGCAATTCACCAACGGAGCGGATTCTTCTGTTTCCGAGGTGGTCAATATCATCAACGGAACCTTCGTCATAAGTTAAGTTGATTAAGTATTCGATTGATGCGACCAAATCCTGAATAGTGATTGTTCTTTGAGTTTCAGGCAGGTTCAAGCCCAGTTTTTTGTTCAATTTATAACGACCTACACGACCGATATCGTATTTCTTTTCGTCGAAGAAACGTGCTTCGAGAATAGAACGTCCGCCTGCAGCAGAAGCGGGGTCGCCGGGTCTTAATTTTTTATAGATTTCGATTAAAGCATCATCTGTTGTTTCCGTTGTATCTTTATCAAGAGTCTTTTTCAAGAATTCTGCGTGAGTAAAGAGGTTTTCCATTTCAGAAACAGTGATACCCAATGCTTTAAGCAATGTAGTAGCCAAGATTTTTCTGTTTTTATCAATCTTAACGTAGATTACATCGTTAGCATCGGTTTCAATTTTTAACCATGCACCTCTGTTAGGAATAAGAGTTGCGTTATATAAACGTTTACCTGTCGGAGAAATCTCGCGTTTGAAGTAAACACCGGGGGAGCGGACAATCTGTGATACGATTACACGTTCCGCACCGTTTACAATGAATGTACCTTTATCGGTCATTGTCGGAATATCACCGATGTAAACTTCCTGTTCCTTGATTTCACCTGTGTCACGGTTGACAAGTCTGACCATAACACGGAGTTGTTTTGCATAAGTAGCATCGTGAATACGAGCTTCTTCAACAGTGTATTTCGGATTATCGAAGGTGTAGTTAGGAAGGAAGTGTAATTCCAAACGACCTGTATAGTCTTTAATAGGAGAGAATGAAAGCAATTCTTCCTTTAAGCCTTCTTTGAGAAACCATTCAAAAGAATTCTTTTGAACTTCAATTAAGTCAGGTAAATCATCCAATCTGGTATTTGGGATACCCATTGGTGTTACTCTGGTTGCTAGTTGTTTTGTCGACATTTATTTACCTCGCTAAATGTGGCTTACTACATTAAATTTTGTAAACTGTTATTAAATTTTCGGGCATAGACTCCGTACGCATACTGCTCCCCGGACTCTAATGATATGTGAATTTGTAATTACAAGTTATAGTTATACTCATATCTAACCATTATATAATCTTATTTGCTAAAACATGCCCGTCAAGAAAAACACCGAGTTTTAACCAATTTTGTGAAACATTTTTTAATATTATTTAACAAAATTGTTACATTTGGTTTCAAATCCTTGCTATGACCGGAAAAACCTGTCAAGTGGTATGGCAAAAAGCACACGTACATTATATCGCATTATGTTTGATTTTTCTGCCGGATTATTGAGTTTTAAAATATTTCAAATTTAAAACAAGTTTTTAATTGCACAAGGAACGCTCTGACGATTTTTTTGTAAATTTTTGTTATTTGTCTGCCGGTATAATTAAAGTTTTTGCTTAATCTGCCGTTAATAAAAATAGAAAGCAACAGGTGTGAAATGACTGATAAAAAGATTCAAATAAAAATAGATAACCAAACATATGAGCTATCTTCGCAAAACGACATAAATCTTTTGAATGCAAAACCGGATAATATTTTTCTTAAAGTTTTTAAAGAAATTTATGATACATCGGGCGACGGTGTTATTAACAGGGGAAAAGAAGCCGGTGTTTTTATGTATGACATGGCTAATATCCTCGGTGCGGACGATACTTTTGTGCCCGAGCATCTTGAAAAGTATCTGGAAAATATGACAGACTCCGATGACATAAGTCTTAAGCAAGCGTTTAGTGAATTTTTGAAATCCGTACTTCCTCAAAAAAATAATAAAGAAAACCTGTCAGATAAATGGATTGTGCAAAATAACCAGTCCATGGACAGTATTTCAAAAATGGTATTGAAGCAGACAAAACCTGATTTTAAATACGAAGATGTTCTTAAAATGAACGAACAGCTTAAATCTTTAAATAAGGATAAATTGGACGGAACTAAAAACGGGTTTTTGGTTGGCAGCGAGATTACCCTGCCCGAGGCTGTTGACACAAGCAAAGAAAAGGTTTCTGAAAATCCTGTTTATGACTATGTTTGGTGGACTCAAACCAAAAGGGTTAAAGATGAGGTGCAAAAATATAATTTGATTGATACTCCTGTTGATTCCGAACTGTTTAATGATGCAAAAGGTATTGTCCGGGATTTTTTGAAGGAATACGGTGTTTTAAAATCATCATCGATGGAATATTTGCTTCTTGCTCCGCATTTTGACAGCAGTGAGGAGACAAATAATAATA
The DNA here is from genome assembly GCA_944322935.1 of Candidatus Gastranaerophilales bacterium. Taxonomy (GTDB): domain Bacteria; phylum Cyanobacteriota; class Vampirovibrionia; order Gastranaerophilales; family Gastranaerophilaceae; genus Limenecus. Next base: position 10,919 of record CALUQO010000012.1, read on the forward strand.
TAGGGGCGATACGGGAAAATTATCTCGATAATTCCAAAAAGGTTTCAATTGATAAGATATCTTCGCTTGTCAAACTGTATAAAACCGCAAATTGCGGGGAATGCGCAGAGCTTGTGTCCAAAATGATTTTTGATAAATACAAGGATAAGTACGAGTTTAGTGACATAACTTTTGCGTCGGAACCGTATGACGATTTAAAAACGCATGTTGCTGTGCTTATGAAATCCAAAGAAACCGGTGAAGAATATGTTGTTGATACCTGGATAGACCCCAAAAAAGGTGCAATTTTTAAAAAAGATGACTGGGAAAAAATGCTTCAAAAAGTTTATGACGTCGAAAAAAGTGAAGTAGACACGGATTCTTCCACTTATGATTTGCTTGATAAGGAATCTGAATTTTGGCAGTCTGCGTCTGTAATGTCTAAAAAATATGCTGATATTGATTTTAACAGTCCCGATGATTTTTGTGTTTCCGTGTATTACGGATTAGTCGACGGAAAAACTTACAGCGAAGATGTTATGAAGCTTTTTAGAAAATACGGTGAAGCATATGATTCTCTTTATAATGAAAACAAGGGGTTTTATGATAAAAGAGAAGTGGTTAAAGAGCAGATATCCCCTGATGCAGCCAGAGATGTGCAGCAATTTGGTCAAATGGTTTATGCCGGAATAGTAATAGAACATAAACAGTATTCCGATGAAATACGGGAATTGTTTAAAACATATTGTTCCAATGAATACCAAAGGAGTGTAAAAGCTAAAGAAATTCAATCATTAAAAGATTTTATCGTAAAAGAATTTAAAAAAGACGATGTTGAAGAGGCTTTAATCTGGCCGGAATATTTTCTTGATTGCATTTATGTCGGCTTGCGTTATGGGAAAACATATTCGCCTGAGCTTATGCAAATATTTAATAAATACGGCGACTACAGGGTGGATATATTAGAAAATCTTAAAGACAAATAAATTTTCTCACATATTTTATTAATAATGTGTTATGATTTTTATATGAATTAAGAAACAAGGGGAGTTTTTCATGCCTGTTGATGATACATTGGTTATGATACTTGCGGGAGGCGAGGGCAAAAGGCTTTATCCTCTTACACGCGACCGTGCAAAACCGGCTGTGCCGTTTGGCGGAAGATATCGTATCATCGATTTTGTTATAAATAATTTTATTAATTCCGGCTTTTATAAATTAAAGATTCTGACTCAGTATAAGTCGGACTCTCTCAACAAACATATTTTAAAAACATGGCCCCTGTCGCCCATCATTAACCAGTATGTGGATTTGGTTCCAGCGCAAATGCGTATCGACAGCCACTGGTATAAAGGCACGGCAGATGCGGTATTTCAAAATATCCACCATATTCTTGCCGAGGACAGCAAATTTGTTGCGGTGTTCGGCGGCGACCATATTTATAAAATGAATGTTGCGCAAATGCTTGATTTTCATAAAAAGAATAACGCGGATTTAACAATTTCTGCTATACCTATCCCTATTGAGCAGGCGGGGGAATACGGTATTATGGAGGTCGATGAAAACTGGCGTTTGATTAATTTTATTGAAAAACCTAAAACAAAGCCAAAACACATTCCCGGGGATGAAACAAAATGCCTTGCTTCAATGGGTAATTACTTTTTTAACAGGGAAAAACTTATTGATGAGCTGCAGGCAGACGCATTGATTGAAGACTCAAACCATGATTTCGGCAAAAATGTTATCCCCAAAATGCTTGAACAGGGGGATAGAATTTTTGTGTATGACTTTGCTCAAAATACATTTCCCGGCATGGAAGAGTCTGAGCGCGGCTACTGGCGTGATGTGGGAACAATGGATGCGTACTGGCAGGCTAATATGGATTTGCTTGCTTATGACCCTGAATTTAATTTATATACAAAAGAGTGGCCGGTAAGAACATACAATTATAATTTTCCGCCTGCTAAATTTATCTGGGAAGAACTTGAAAGACGCGGCATGGCAACAAACTCGCTTGTTTCCGAGGGGTGTATTATATCCGGCGGTACTCTCTCAAGATGTATTTTATCGCCAAAGGTCAGAATCAACAGTTTTTCAAGCGTTGAAGATTCTATAATTATGGAGAATGTAAATATCGGAAGACATTCTCATATTAAAAAAGCTATAATAGATAAGAATGTAGATATTCCGCCTTATACAAATATCGGCTTTGACCGTGAACAAGATGAATCACGCGGGTTTTATGTTTCCGAGGGCGGAGTGACAGTAGTACCAAAAGGAGCACAAATTTGAACAAGAAGTTAAGAATTTCATTAATTGCAGTTGCAATACTTTTACTCATCGGCATATCCGTTACGAGCTGTATGGCTATTTTGCCAAAAGCAAATATGAAACCTTCTGATTATGACCTGGGAATGACGCTTGAGCAGGCATCTAAAGAGGATAAACCGGTATTGACCGTGTTTTATGTGGACTGGTGTACATATTGTAAAAGATTTATGCCCAAGCTGGATAAAATCAGAAATGCACGCAAAAATGATTTGAATGTAGTTTTGCTTAATGTAGAAGACCCTGCTAACGAAAAAATTGCACATGAGTATAAAATATCCGGTTTTCCGACGGTTTATATCATAGATAAGAAGTATGACAACCGTGTACATATAGACGGCGGTTATCTGGAAACTGTGGACACTTTGAATACTGAAATCCAAAGATATTTAAACATCAGAAAACTTGCTGAACAAGCATTATCCTGCAAAAAATAGAAAGGTTTTTTATGGCTGTATTTGAAAAATCAAAAGGATTTACGTTTGCGGAACTTGCGCTGGTTTTGCTTATAATCGGTGTAATAGCGGCAATAACCGTTCCTACTTTAAGAAAAAGAATTTACAGAAGCCAATACGAAAGAGGAGCACAAAAAGCATATCTTACTTTGAATGAGGCGTTTGATGAGGCTATTGTTTTGTACGGGTCTCCTCATAAATGGAAAAACAACAAAGATGGAAAAACCCCTGCTGATATGATTACCGAACAATTAAAACTTCGTTCAAATAATCTGACTGCGGACGGTATGGAAATTACTACCACGTGTACTAATGACGGATGTGATTTTACCGTAGATATAAACGGGCCTAAAAAAGAACCAAATGAAAAGGGCAGAGATATTTTTGACTTTGAGTTGATTTTTGCTAAAGTAAATGCGGAAGAAAATCCGACGGATGATGCCGGTATGGATAAAACAGACAAGGTGCGTCCTCTTGATACGGCGGAAAAACTCATGCAAAATAATTGGAAATATACTGATGAGCTGTGGGATAATCCGACCCCCGGTTCATAATATAAAAATATAATGTTTAAACACCGCCTTTTGGGTACTGCTGATATTGTGAATTCAAACGATTGATGTGTGCTTCAAAAGTCCGGCACGTCGCAATGACAATGAGGTTTTGCAGGCAAGCGGCTGTTTTGCCAGCAGAGTGAAGCCGATAATATGATGAAACATTTTTGCTGCACTAAATCCGTGATTTAGTGCATACTATCCGGCTAAAGCGTTTTTATTTCTTTGCATAAGCTTTCGGGTTTTGCATAATAGGAACAAGCTCTTTTAAAACATTTATATTTTTAGCAGCAGCCTGTGTTTTTGCACTGACCTTGCCCGCGCAATAAACGCCCTGCAGTTTGCCGTCTGCGCTGTACCAGTATGCGGATTTGTTTTTGTCCTTGTAAAAAATCATCATATTTTCAAGCGGGCCTTCAAAGTTTTTGTAATCATACTGGTATATTACAATATTGGGTACAATATTGGGCTCCGGCTCATCTGTTTCCTGAATCACTACAAAACCGACCATATCTTTATTCTTGTTGTATTGTGCGCCGTAGTGTACATCAGGAAAGTTTCCCATGCCTGTATTCCACACAATATAGCTGCCATCCAGCCAAGGAAGGACGAGCCTGCCTTTAAAAAGTTCTTCGCTTGGAACATCTGAACTTCCGACAATACCGTCCCATTCGGAGGCAAGTGTCGAGGTCATTTCCATCCTTACCATGCTGTGAGGGATAAAGTTAAGAGTTTCGATATTGTTTTTTAATTGAGCGGAATCGGACTCCGCGGCAATAGCCGAAACGCTTGCCATTACAGTGAAACACATCAGCAAAAATAAAATCGTTGCAAATTTTTTCATAAACATAACAAACTCCTATGCGTTTTGTTTTTTACAATTCCTCTCTTCTTTTGTGTTCTTCCTTCAGCTTTTCAACCTCGGAGCGGATTCTTTCAGTAAATTCTTTTGTTGAAGTGTTGTCGTAATATACGGGTTCCGATATATAGACATCAGCAATAAAAGGCACAAACAAAAAGCTGCCTTTGGGTAATATTCTGTCGGGCCCGTTAATATAGCAGGGTACAACAGGGATGTCGGGGTTCATCTTTGCTATATGAGCAACGCCCGATTTAAACTCTGCAAGAGTATTGTCGTTACCTCTTGTCCCTTCGGGATAAATAATTATGGTTTCTCCCGCTCTCAAAGGCTCATTTATATCTTTAAACAGTTCTTCTTTGCTTGCTTTTTTGACCTTGCGAGAAATCGGAATAACACCGAGAAGTTTTGTAAACACAAAGGTTTTAAACTTTGTATCGCAAAAATAATCAGCAGCCGCAACTGGATGGATTTTTAATATCTGAGAGCCCGAAAACAAACTCATCAAAATCAAAGTGTCAAAGTGGCTGTTGTGGTTTGCCACTATTATGGAAGCTTCCCTGCTCACTTTAGGCAAATTGTCCGCTCCTGATACATTCACACCAAAAACAAGGTAAATAAAAGGTTTTATAAAAAAAGTAAAAGTTATATATTTCAAAAATCTGTAAAACATAAAGTTATCCTCTTGCAAAAACTATTGAGTTAAGGTACGCAAAATAATGGAAGAATAAAGGAGCCGTAAACAATAAGCTGTCCAGCCTGTCTAATATTCCGCCATGTCCGGGGATGAGGGTACTTGTATCTTTTACGCCCAAATCTCTTTTGATTGCAGACATTGTAACATCACCGAAGAAGCCGAATATTGCAAGCACCGCACCGCCGAATACGGATTGCAAAAGCGTGAACGGTGTTAAGAAGTAAGCCATCACAACGGATAATATGGTTGTACCTATTACCCCGCCGATAAAGCCTTCCCAGGTTTTGTTCGGGCTGACTTTGGGGATAATTTTATGTTTGCCCAGTGCTTTTCCGCAGAACATCTGTATAAAATCGTTTGCAACAGTAAGAACAAGTATATAAAACAGCAGCCCCAGACATCCGCCCTTAGGGTTGTACTGCATGGGAACAACGGCAATCATCCCCAGATACCCAAGAGCGTAAACCGTAGTCATCAAGCCGTACTGTATAACTGCAAGGTTCTTTAAAAAGCCCTCTGTATTGCTTGACATAACCATACGAACGGAAATAAGAATAAACATATACAAAGGAATAAACAGATAAAACAAGGTTGCCCACTGTATATAAACAATATAATAAGACGCAGGAATGGACAAATAAGCCCACCACAAAACTTTTCTGTCGGTTTTCCGAGTCGGAATAAGAGAGAAAAATTCCTTCAAAGAAAGGTAGCTTATGAGCATCAAAAATAAAAATGCCACTATCTTGTTAAAACAAAACGCAGCCGTAAAAAACAAACAAATAAAAAAGAAGGATTTAACTCTTATCCAAATATTATCCAAATCTTTTTTGGTCGCAATCTGTGCAATTTTAACTATACCAAAAAGCAAGAACACAAACGCATACAAAAGTACAATTGCAACTTTTACGTTGTGTGTAAATACAAAATGTTCCACCTTTTCTCCTATCTATTTGTTTGAATTTTCTTCAACCGATTTTGCTTCCTTATATATGCCGCCTACTCTGCGAAGCACCGTAATCTGCCCGAGCACAAAGAAAAGGAGCATACATATTTCCAAATAAGAAAAATGATACCCGCAGACCTTAAGATTACAAGAAACATTGTTGCAAGCCCCAGCAATCCGATAACATCATTACAAATAAGACTAAGCAAAATACCGCCTACAATAAATATATCTCCGTATCTGTCCGGCAGAGCATTAATAATTTCGCCGTGGATTTTGCTGTCATCGCCCTTTTGTATTGCAACAACGCCGTCCAGCGTGTTAAGTGTCATTCTTAAAAAGATTAAAAGTATTATCCATAAAAACAGTTTTGGGTTTTCATTGCCCGCATAAAAGCAGTATCCGGTTACAAAAGCTACAACAAAAGCCATCCAGCTGAAAACATCGGGATTAATAAAAGAGATTTTTTTCGCTAACGGTAATATGAACTTTCTGTATGGATATTTTAACTGATGTAATGCCATAATTTCAGCCTTTCAATATTTACGCATTGGTTAAAGTGCTGTTTTCATACCACGCAAGCAGGTCTTTTCTTTTAACCTTCTGGGTTGAAGTTTTGGGCAAATCTTCTCTTCTGAACACCACGACAGTAGGTGTTTTGTAAGCTGCAAGGTTTGCTGACGAAAGTTTTTTAACCTCTGCTTCAAGTTCCTTTTGTATTTCTTCATCCGATTTTTGCGCAAGCTCGTCCGAGGGAACAATAATTACGCCCACTTCTTCCGTACCTGCTTTGTTACCGGATTTTATCTTCAAAGAAAGAACACAAAGTTCTTTTATCAAAGGCGATTGTTCAAGGACAGCTTCTACCTCTTCGGGGAAGATTTTTTTGCCGCCGCCTAAAACAATCATGTTTTTAATTCTTCCCGTGATTTTTATAAATCCGTCCTTGTCGATTTCCGCTATATCACCCGTATGGAACCAGCCGTCCTCGTCAATAACTTCGGCTGTCATTTCGGGCTTATTATAGTATCCCTGCATAACGTTTGGCCCTGAGGCAAGGAGTTCTCCCTGCTCCGATAGTTTGACAGAAACAGAAGGCAGCGGTTTGCCGACAGTGCCTATTTTGTGTGCTTCATAGCGGTTTGTGGAAATTACCGGGCTGGTTTCGGTAAGTCCGTAGCCTTCAAAGGCGGGAACGCCGATTCTTTCAAAAAATTCAGCAATTTCTGCGTCCAGCGGAGCACCGCCCGAGATAAAGCATTCAAATTTTCCGCCAAAGCCGTCTATAATCGACTTAAACATAATTCTTCTTGCAAATCTCGGCATATATTTTGCAGCCGCATACATTATTTTGAAAATCTTTTGTACGTGCTGCGGTTTCTTTTTAAGCTGCTTATCAACGCTGTTTTTAAGCATTTTAGCAACAAGAGGAACAACTATCATATTTGTAATTTGTTTTTCCTTCATTGCCGCTGCAAGCTCTTTGGGGTTCAGTGTTTTTATATAAACAATTTTTGCACCCATAAAAAGCATTCCAAAGAATCCTACGTTAAGTTCAAGAAGGTGGTTCAAAGGCAGAATGGACAGCAGCGTGTTGTCTTTTGAAAGTTTAAATATTTTTTCAAAATCCTTCATCTGCGAATATATGTTGCCAAAACTAATCATTACCCCCTTGGGGTTGCCGGTTGTACCAGAGGTATAAACGATTAATGCAGTTTCGTCCATTGAACGGGGACGTCCTATGCTCTTTTCAATATCCGCCTCGAGTTTTGAAACCGAAAGTATCTCGGGATGCTGTCTTTCTTCATCATCAAGAACATAAATATGCTGAATGGAAGGAACATTGTTTTTCAATTCGATTGCGTGGTCAAGGTAGTGGCTTGAGCACATCAAAATTTTCGGCGTACAATCCGAAAGTATATGGGTATGTTCGGGCACTGTCAATTTTACATCCAGAGGCACCGTTATTGCTCCTGTTTGAATTGATGCAAAAATACCTACCGCAAACTCGGGACGTGATTCACAAAGGATAGCTATTCTGTCCTTTCTTTGAATATCCGTATTTTCAATTAAATAATTGGCAAACTTTTTAGCCCTTCTGCTCAAATCGACATAACTTATCTCTTCATACCCGTCTTTTACCTTAAGCGACACGGCTTTTGTCTGCCCGTAAGTATCGCTGTACTGTTTCATTATATCGAGGAAGTTTGTGTACTGTGTATCTTTAATTTTATAAAAAGCTCTGCTGTCAAGCGACCTTTTCATAAATCTGACACGCTGTTCAAGTTCTTTTGTAATTTGTTTTTCATCTGCGGACAAATCCGTTATGGGCTGACCGAATTGTATAATTATTGTTGTAAATAATTTAGGATTTTTTCTGAATTTTCCCCACGCTTCAAAACCTCCCCTGATAGCAAACGGGATAATCGGGCAATCCGCTTCTTTGGCCATAATTGCCACTCCTCTGTGGAATCTTCCGGGGTTTCCGTCGGAAGTGAATTTTCCTTCGGGGAAAATTATCACGGGTTCACCTTGTTTAAGCTTGGTAACGCCTGATTCTATAGCTTCCAACCCCACACCAAAATTCAGAGGCAACACATTAAACCACTTGAGCATATGTCTTATCACCGGAACTTTAAAAGCAGCAGGGCCTGTCACAAACCACAGGTTACGTTTTGTTGCCAGTTGCAAAATAAACGGATCCAGATGTCCAGTATGGTTGCCTGCAAGAATAGCTTTCCCTTTTTTGGGGATATTATCCACACCTTCAAATTTATAAACAAACAAACATTTGAAAATCTGCCCGAGTGTAATTCGGAGCACAAAGTATCTGAAATCTTTGTTCAAAGCAAGAATCAAAACGACCATTACTGCCGACAATACGGCTATGCCGTGAAATATAGCAAGCGGATGTATAATATCAGCGCATACCGATACAAAACCTATGCCGACAAGCGAAACAAAAGTTTCCAACATAGAGGCAAATGCAAATATTTTACCTCTGATAAAGTTAGGTGATACCTTTTGCAAAATTGTATCCACGGTAATTTTTAAAACCGAAGCACAAAGCCCTATAACCCCGAGCCACAATCTTGCTTTAAAAAACGTTGTGCAAAAAGCAGCCGTGATTAAAAACACAAATAACCCTAAAAATGCCGTTACCAGTGTTTTTGTCGTTTTAAGACGCCCGCCGAACAGAACCATTACACACGCGCCGTAGAAAGTACCGCAGCCGAGCATCCATTTTAGTTTTGCCAGCCCCTGTACACTAACCTGATAAACATCGGTGGCAAGTGCGTTCATTGCATTGTAAAAAGTTGCGGAAATCAAAGAGATAACAACAGCAAGCAATATCATATTAAGAGCTTTTCTATGCTTTTCAAGGAATGATGCTGTTTGTTTTATATCTTTTATTATATCGAAATTCGAGATCGCCCTGTCTTCATCGTGATGTAAATTTACAAAGAACAAAAACACCGGCGCCACAAAATACATTGCACATGTAAGATAAAACATATTTAATATACCGGCATGCATAAGCACCGTGCTTGCAACAAGCGCTCCGAAGGTCAAAGCCCATGTGCCTGAGCCAGAGATAAGCGCGTTGGCTGGTTTTAACCCCTGAACATTAACAACATTAGGAACGGATGCCATTTTTGCTGGGTACAAAAATGCAGTACCTATACCGATTAAAAGACTCAGAACAACGCCGTATATCTTTATCATCGGTACAAAAGACGACTCGTTTGCCAGTAAAAAGTAAAAAGCCAATGAAAGTGCAAGAATTACACCTCTGTATAAAGAGCTGATTATCATTACTTTTTTACGAGAAAAACGGTCGACTATACTACCGGCAAAAACACTGACTATCAACGACGGGAACACGAAACAAAACAGCATAAGCGCTATTGACCCGCCGGGTTTATCAACACTGTTTACAAGTATTGCCATCAATATTATCTGTATTGTTGCGTCACCGAGATGCGTCAATAATTGACCAAAAAATAAATTTATAAAATTCTTATTAACCAATGCTTTTACAGATTCCATAAAAATACCGCCAGTTCTATAATTCAGTAATTCTATTGTCAAAAAGTTACGGTTTTGCTTAATGTAAAACTTAATATATCTTAACATGCGTGGGCGGCGATTTTAAATACGATGTTTGATTGAAATAATATTTTGACAATGGTTTTTGTCTAAAATACAATAAGAAAACTATGAATATTTCCATCGATGACATAAAAAATTCTAAAGACCATTCACTGAAAATTAACTTTGAAAACACTGTAAAAGACCTTGCTACAGACGGTCAGGTTGTTGCAGAATTGATTTTCAGCGCATTTGGTTCGTATATTCAAGTAACAGGAAAAATTGTTGCAAATGTTAAGCTTGTTTGCGACAGATGTTTAAAAGATTTTATAAAAAAAATAGAAGTTGATGTGGACGAAACTTATATACTCGGAAGCGTAAAATCCGCCAAAGAAGCGCATTCCGGGCAAGAAATTGAACTCAAGGACGGCGATTTTATCACTGAACTTCAAGGTCAGGATTACATAGATGTTGATGATTTAATTTATCAATCTGTAACATTAAACCTTCCAAATCCTTCTGTTTGTGATATAAATTGTAATGGAAGCCCTGAAATGGAAAAATATTTAAAAAAGGAAATTTCAGATCCCCGTTTGGAAGTATTTAAAAATTTAAAGATAAAAAAAGAAGGAAAATAAAAATGGCAGTACCAAAGAAAAGAACAGGTGCTTCGGCACAGGGACACAGAAGATCAAACTGGAAAGCAACAGTACCCGAAACTACTACCTGCCCTAACTGCGGCGAATTAGTTTTGACTCACACTGTTTGCACAGCTTGCGGACAATATAAAGGCAAAGTTGTTTCAAGAAAAGCAGAAGGCTTTGTAGAAGATGCAGCAGTTGCTGCTCCTAAAAAGGCAACAAAAACAACTAAAAAAGCTCCTGCTAAGAAAACTAAAAAAGCAGAGGCTGCGCAAGAAGTTAAAGCAGAAGAAACTAAAGTTGAAGAAGTAAAGGCTGAAGAAACAACTTCTACAGAATCTGAAGCTCAAGCTCCTCAAGAAGAAGCTAAAGCTGAAGAAAAATCAGAAGAAAAACCTTCTGAAGAATAGTTATTGAACCTTAACCGCTGTATAACGGAATTTATGCGGCGGTTAAGGTATTAATAAAAATGTCGGAAGTTTGTAGGGAGAAGAGTTTTATATGACAAGAATAGCTATTGATGCAATGGGCGGAGATAATGCACCTGATGAAATAGTTAAGGGTGCTTTGTGGGCAGCCTCCGATTATAATGTCGCAATTGAGCTTGTCGGCAAAGAAGACGAGATTCAAAGAGTTATCAATGATGTAAAACAAAACGGCATCAAAACCAATAATATTAATGCTCCCAAACAAAAGATTGTAGTAGATGTTGACAAGCTGGATATAAAAATAACTCCCGCTTCTGAAGTTATTGAAATGGGAGAAGCTCCCGGTCAGGCTATAAGAAAGAAAAAAGATTCTTCAATTGTTCTTGCCGTAAAAGCTGTAGCCACAGGCAGTTCACAGGCTGTTGTTGCAGCAGGCTCAACAGGTGCGGCAATGGCGTCCAGTTTATTCGGCTTAGGCCGTTTACCCGGGATTGAAAGACCGGCTATTGCTACAACTTTACCGACGATGAAAAAGCCTGTTGTACTTATTGACTCAGGTGCTAACAGCAATTGTACACCTGAGATGCTTTATCAGTTTGCTATTATGGGCTCTGCTTTTTCTAAAAATGTTCTCGGCAGCGAAAATCCCAGAATAGGTGTTTTGAATATCGGTGAAGAAGCAGGCAAGGGGAATGAACTTGCTCAGGCTGCTTACAAACTGCTTGAAGAAAACAAAGACGGATTGAATTTTATAGGCAATGTTGAGGGCAAAGAAATTTTCTTGGGCGATTGCGATGTTGTTGTTTGCGACGGTTTTGTAGGAAACGTTGCGTTAAAGAGCATCGAGGGTGCGTCTTCAATGCTGTTTAAAATGATAATGCAGGAATTTAAACGTGATCCGATATCAATGGTTATCGGGCTTCTTGCAAAATCGGCAATGAAAAGAATTTTTAAAAGAGTTAATTACGAAGAATTCGGCGGTGCTTTGCTTTTAGGCGTTAAGGGAATAACCGTTATATCTCACGGAAGAAGCATGGCTTATGCGATAAAAAATGCGGTAAGAGTAGCAAAAGAAGCCGTTGAATCGGAAGTAAACAAAAAAATATCAGAATTTTACGAGGGATAGTTTTTATGTCATTAAATTTAATTCCTGTAATGATTGCAGGCGTAGGTTACGGTGTACCGGATACAGTAATAACAAACGACGACTTAACAAAACTTGTTGATACAAGCGATGAGTGGATTACAACAAGAACTGGCATCAAAGAACGTCGTGTAGTTTCGGGGGAAGAAAATGCTGTGACCCTCGGCATAAAGGCTGCAAAAAATGCATTGGAAAAGGCTAAAATGGACCCGATGGATATCGACATGATTATTGCGGCAGCTTCAGTTCCCGCTCATCCTTATCCTTCTACGGCATGTGAAATTCAGGCTGCAATAGGCGCAGACAAAGCAGCAGCTTATGATATTACTGCTGCTTGCACAGGCATGATTTATGCAATGAATATTGCAAAAGCCTTTATTTCCTCAGGAATTTACAAGAATGTACTGCTTGTTGCAACTGATGCAAACTCTAAGTTTATTGACTGGTATGACAGAACAAGCTGCGTACTTTTCGGTGACGGAGCCGGCGCACTTGTTATGAAAGAATCCGTTGACGGCGTGGATGACATCATTGCAATGGATATGCATTCAAACGGAAAAGACGGTGACTTTATCAAAATGCCAATGAATGGTGAAAATTGTCCTTTGGTTGAGCCGTGTGCACCTCAAAAACAAAAAATTGTTATGCAGGGCAGAGAGGTCTACAAGTTTGTTGTTACAACCATGCCGGAATCTATCAGCAATTGTTTGGAAAAAGCAGGCTTGACTCCTGATGATGTTGATTACTTGATTCCGCATCAGGCAAACTACAGAATTATTGAGGCAATGGCATCAAGATTAAACTACAGCGATGACAAAATTATCGTTAACCTTCAAAAATACGGCAACACCTCTGCTGCTTCCATTCCTATTGCTATGGCAGAGGGAATCGAAGAAGGAAAAATTAAGCTTCCGTGCAAAGCTATCTTGAGCGGTTTCGGTGCAGGTTTGACCTGGGGAACAGTAATTGTAAGACTCAGAGAAGGCATTGCTTAAATAACATAATTTTAAAATCGTTATTTTATTAAGGAGAAATAAAGATGGGAAAAGTTGCATTCGTATTCCCCGGTCAGGGCTCACAGTCTGTAGGCATGGGAAAATCCTTGTATGATTGCAGTGCTGCTGCAAAAGAAATTTTTGAAAAAGCAGATGAGGTGCTTGGCAGAAACATTTCTAAAATGTGTTTTGAAGGGCCGGAAGAGGATTTAAAACAAACAATTAACACCCAGCCGGCAATCCTTGTAACATCAATTGCCGCATTGGAAGCTTTAAGAGAAAAAACAGATATAAAACCTGATTATGTTGCAGGTCATTCATTGGGTGAATATGGCGCATACTACGCAGCAGGTGTGGTTGATTTTGCTACGGCAATGAAATTAATTGACAAACGTGCAACTGAAATGAATAATGCGGCTGAAGCAACCAAAGGTGCAATGACTGCCGTAATCGGTATGGATAAAGAAAAAATCGTTGATATTATAAGCAGAATCGACGGCATTGTGTCTGTTGCAAACTACAACTCTCCCGCGCAAATCGTTATTACCGGTGAAGCACAGGCAGTAGAAAAAGCCAATGAAGCTTTAAAAGAAGCCGGTGCAAAAAGAGTTATTCCTCTGCCTGTTTCGGGCGGTTTCCATTCCGCTTTAATGAATACTGCAAGCGTTAAGTTTTCTGAAATATTGGATGATTGTGATATCAAAGATGCTAAAATCCCTGTATTTACAAATGTTGACGCTGAACCGACAACAAGCGCAATAAGATTCAAATCAAAAATGACTGCTCAGATTTATTCTTCCGTAATGTGGACACAGACAGTTGAAAAAATGGTTCAAGACGGCGTGGATACTATTGTTGAAATCGGCCCCGGCAAGGTGCTTGCAGGCTTGTGCAAAAAAATTAATCCGTCCTTGACTGTTCTTAACGTATATGATGAAGAATCTATGAACGCGGCAGCACAGGCATTAAGCACGGTTGCAAGCGTTTAAGCAACAAGGGAGAACTGCTTTGAACACTTATTCAATTAACTGGTTCGCAAAAATAATGACATTTTTTGTTTTTATTGCCTTTTTGATTATTCCTGCGGGATTGCTCTTTCAGACAATAAACGAACAAAACTGGATATTGCTGGTTTTGGATTTTATTCTCTTGGCTTTTCTTATATATTTGATAAGAACTTTTATTGTGCTTTGGCGTGAAAAATTTAAACGAATAACAGTGGATCATGACAATAAATGCTTTTATCTTGTTGATAAGAAAAACATGATGCTTGAAATTCCTTTCGGTGCTGTATCCTGCGTGGAAGTGATAAGAGGAGAAATAATCAGAGGGATAGTTCTCGGACAGATTAGCCTTCATACTGATAACGGAACTGTTTACAGATTATCTGTTTCCGGTATTGATACCTTTGTTCACTCGATATCAAAGGATTTGACGCTTGATTTTAAGGAAAATATATTTTTCTTGCCAAAATAGTATGTAATAAAATAGGAGAAAATATGATGGAAAAAAAAGTTGCACTAGTTACAGGCGCCTCAAGAGGTATCGGCAAAGCCTGCGCTATAGAACTTGCTAAAGCCGGTTATGACGTTGCCGTAAGCTACGCTGGCAACGAAGAAGCAGCTAACAAAACCGTTGCGGAGTTAAAAGACCTCGGCGTAAACGCTAAAGCTTACAAGTTTGATGTTTCGGACAAAGAAGCCTGCGCAAAGGCAGTTGAAGAAGTTCTTGCGGATTTCGGCAAACTCGATGTACTTGTTAACAACGCAGGCATCACGCGCGACGGTCTGTTTATGCGAATGAGTGCCGAAAACTGGGAAGCAGTAATCAACACAAACCTTAGCAGTGCTTTTTATATGACAAGTCCCGCAATCAAAACAATGATTAAACAAAGAAGCGGCTGTATCATTAATATGTCAAGCATAGTAGGTGTTATGGGCAATGCAGGTCAGGCAAACTATTCCGCTGCAAAAGCCGGTCTTATCGGCTTTACAAAATCGCTTGCCAAAGAGCTGGGCTCACGCAACATCAGGGTTAACGCAATAGCTCCCGGCTTTATTCAAACAGATATGACAAAGGATTTGGATACGGAAAAAATTGCTGAACACATTCCTTTAAAACGTCTCGGTCAGCCGGAAGATATCGCAAAGGCAGTAAGATTTCTTGCTGAAGATGCACCTTACATCACAGGTCAGGTTATAGGCGTTGACGGCGGTCTGGTTGTATAGTTTAAAACAATTATTCATATTCAAAATATAAAAAATAAAAGAGGCTTCGCTAATTTGTAAATACGTAAGTTTGTAAATACAGGCGGGGTCTTTTTTTGTGCGGAGTTTTTTCGCTTTTACTCCGGCATGTTTTGCCCGATTGTAATAATTACAATTGCCTTTTTGTCTTATTTTAAGTTTATTACCGGCTGTATAAGTGTAATACATCGGGCGATAAAAAATCCTAATTTTGCGTTTATCCTTTTAACAAAGCCCTATACAGGCTTTTGCAGAACTTATGAAAAAGATAAGAAAGGTAAAAAAATGACTTTTAATCCCCTACAAGAAAAAGGAATCCCAATTGAAAAACAAATAAGAAGCTGGCATGAAATAACCAAAAAGCCCTTCAATAAAACAGATGTAGACTGTTATACACGTACACGCCAGATATTGATGAACGGTATCGAGGTTGAGGCGTGGAACTTTAAACACAATTTTGCAAGAAATTGTGCTGAGACGGAAATAAATAATTTTACCGCTTTGACAAGCCGTATAGAAGATATGCAGCAAACAACGGTTAACTGGCTTACTCCGTCCGACCAATCCGTTTTGGAAACAACACTCGGCTATGAGCAGGTGGCTGTTGATTTAACGGCGTGGATGGCGCAAAACGAGCCCGACCCTTATGTAAAAGAGACCTTTGACTTCGGGCTGTTGGAAGACTTTGACCACCTTTACAGATACAGCCAGTGGGCTTATCTTGAACACGGCATAAGCCCCAACGATATTGTACAGGGCCAAACAGACATTATACTCGGTCGTCCGACCCAAAACCACCATAACGACAACACTTTAAGACTCAGAAAACATTACGATAAAACAACTGCCGCACCTCAAACAAAGGTAAATATTTATACACTTGTCTCGGGCGAGCAGCAAACCCACAACTATTACGCCGAACACGGTATGGAATACGGAAACCAGTGTATTCGCGAAACATATGCGGAAATTAAAGACATTGAAGAAGAACACGTTACAATGTACGAATCCCTGATAGACCCGGCTGAGACCCCGCTTGAAAAACTGCTTTTACACGAGTTTACGGAAGTGTGCAACTACTATACCTGTGTGGAAGATGAAACGGATGAACGTATCAAAAAAATATGGGAAATGTTTTTGGAATACGAAATAGCCCAACTCAAAACGGCGGCGGAGTTATTTAAAAAATACGAAAAACGCGACCCCGAAGAGGTTATAGGCAGCAAAGTTGTTATACCTAACAGATTCAAATCACAAAAAGAATATGTGACAAAAGTTTTGGAAACCCAAATCCAAAAACGCCTGTCTAACGAAGGTATGGACTATACGGAAATTAACAAACTGCCCGATGACTGGAAAAGCTACAAAGTCCAGCAAAAAGCCGGAGAAGACGGCGCCCCGACAGAAAACGTTATTCAGGTAATGGCCGCAGCAAAAGGCAAAGACATTGTTATTGCCGATAAAAAACTCAAAGACAAACAGGCCGACCTGCTGGAAAAAGGTCTGGAACCAAAAGCACAGGCACCCGATACCGTCAGCGTTGAACAAATGCGAGAAATGATGAAACAAGAAGAAATAGAACACGAATGTTGATTTTGATTTTTTAAAAAGACCTCACCTGCCCTGTTATTATTTACAACAGGGCGGGTTTTTAATTTTTAAAATTAATGAGTATGCTTCGGGCGCAAAAGCAGCATCTTTGTGTCTTCCACCGCCCTCAGGCCGTGAGGAATTCTTGCCGGCATAACAATCATTTCGCCTGCTTTTAGCCTGTATACTTTATCGCCTATTGTTACATCCGCAAGCCCCTCTATTATTTGTGTGACCTCGTCTTTTTCGTCACAATGCAGCTCTCTTTTGGTTCCCGCTTTAAAAGCAAATAAAGTAAGCGAGCTTTGTTCATTATCAAAAACAATTTTCCGATTTGTTGTATCTGTTGTATATTCAATATTTTTCAAGTTAATTATTTTGCTCATAAATCTTGTCTTGAAATTCTAAAAATTTATTACATATATACATTAAGTTTAGTAAAAAATTTGTGTAAATACTAACAAAAATTTTTATTTATGCTATTTTGAATACACATAGCAATAGTGGTCAAATGTTTAAGGAGTGAAGTATATGCAAATACAACCGGCAAGCGCAGTTTCCGCACAATCTCAACAATCAGCGGCAGCTTCTAAAAAAACTAAAAAAGAATTTCCTGCAGGAACTTTTATGTACGATATCGCCGCTTTAAAGGATAAAAAACCTGCGCATCAGGCAGCTATAGGAATCTTGACTCTGGGCTCGGCCATAGCAGGTTTTCGCAGCACTAAAGGCGTTGTGTTAAAAACAATCAGCACAATGGTAATGGGGCTTGTGGGTTTTGCGGCAGGACTGGGCATAAGTGATGCAGTTGATAAATATTTAAAAAATAAACCCGAAAAATCAGCAGATGACAAAAACAAAAATGCTGCACCCGCAAAAGAAAACATAAAACCGGAGGCCGAAACAACTGCTAAGACTGAGGCAAAAGTTGAAGACAAGCCTGTAGACAAGGCGGAAGATAAAACAAAAGCAAAGCCTGAAAAAAAAGAAAAAGACGACGATAAAGACGATGATTAGATTAGCATGGCAGACTAAACTCTGTCCGTTACGGATGCTTTAGTCTGCCGGCATTAAACCGGCTGTTATTTTGGCATAAGTTGCAATATTTTTCACAGAATAAATAACATATACAATGCTGTTGCATCAAACTTTAGAGCTTTTTGCCAATCGTTTGTGTTGGAATCCTTTCCTGTGTTCTTGGCTGTCTTTGTTTATTTGTTTGAATAATATTGTTGATAAGCTAAATCACGGATTTTAGTGCAGCCTGCAAGATTGAACGATTATATTTTTGTGCAGATTATACACTGCCGGCATCTAACTTATTACCGTAGATTTTTGACTATGCCGGTATATATATTTTTTTTAGCGGCAATAACATTTTCCCGTCTACAGAAAATTTATCATAGCATCTTGTTATAGTTTCGGCTAAAAGATTGATGTCAACCAATGTTAGCGCAATATTAGCTCTTTCAGCTTCATAAAGAGCTTCCTTTGAAAAACCGCCGGTGCTGATGTACAGGCATTTGTCTCCCTGTTTTCGCCCTCCGAGAAATTGTCTTATAGCAGGAGCTCCGATTTGTCCGCTGCGGTGTTTGACTTCTACAAATATTCTCGGTTCTTCAAGCCCGAGTCCATCTGTTGAGGCAAACACATCAATTCCCCTATCGGCACCCTTTTTAGAACGTTTTGCCACATACCCCATTGCATTTAATACTTCTTTTATGAGTTCTTCCATTTCATCAGGGTTTAAACTGTTAATTGAATCTTTTAAACTTTCTTTTGCATTATCAAATAACGTTTCAGAGAATTCTTTATTATTTTCTATAATAGTATCGTCTTTAACGGACGTTTGTTTTTTGTTTAAAATATGCAATAATTCATCTTTCTGTTCTGTTGAAAGCCTGAATATTGTTTGAGGCGAACCCAGGGAGTTTTTAGTGGTATTTGAAATTAAGTCTCTTGAAATTGTTTTATCAAACCAATTTACTGACCGAGTATGAGAATCTTGTAATTTGGGATTGTATTTATAATCGCTCGTAATAATACCCAGATGATAAACCCGCTGTGCGGAATCATATGTTAAAACATAATCATTTATTTGCATTTTATTTACAAAATTGTCACAAAAGCCGACCCAGGCCGGTATTGATTTTAAACTGGACGGATACTCTTGTTGCAAGGCCTTTTTAAAATCCTCTTTTTTAAATCCGGTAAAATTAATATCTGAACACCAACAAATAGAAACAATTTTATTTTCTAAAAATGTCGGCAGTAATTCACCGCCTTGGGCTCTGACCATCCATAATTGCGCCATAATCAATACCTCCGAATCAATTCTATTATAATATCACACAATTAGTTATTTATAAATATTATTACCTCACCGCCAATAAACATTTCATCATCAACCGGAGAATGCTCTCATTTTTTTTAATTACCGCCGGCGGTTTTATAAAGTTTTGGTACGAACTTACAGGCGGCGCAGCCGTTACAAGTATACTTACAATAATTGATGGAACGTCTGTTTTTTATAAAGAATTGCGGGACTTGATTTTTGTTTTTTAGCGTTTAATAATGTACTTGTCGAGGGCATTTCTCGGTTTGACAAATAAATATCGCGGGATACTCTGCCGAGGTCGAAATGACTAAATGTCATTTCGAGCGAGAGGTAAGTCTGGTACAGACTGCGGCAAGTATTAAGATGAAAATTTAATATCGCGGGATACTCTGCCGAGGTCGAAATGACTAAATGTCATTTCGAGCGAGAGGTAAGTCTGGTACAGACTGCGGCAAGTATTAAGATGAAAATTTAATATCGCGGGATACTCTGCCGAGGTCGAAATGACTAAATGTCATTTCGAGCGAGAGGTAAGTCTGGTACAGACTGCGGCAAGTATTAAGATGAAAATTTAATATCGCGGGATGGAGCAGTCTGGTAGCTCGTCGGGCTCATAACCCGAAGGTCGTTGGTTCAAATCCAGCTCCCGCAACCATTTGATTTAAGAGGGTTTCAAAGTTTTTGAAAGCCTCTTTTTTAATTCTTTCTCTTTAAAACAGGGTTGAAATATTATAACTAATTAGTTATAATATAGATATAGTTAAAATGAGTAAGAAATATAAAATTGTCTTTTGGCAGGATAAAAACGATATTCAGAAGCTCAAGATTATATTATGGAGCTTAAAAATAAATCCGCAAAGTCAAAAGATGCAAGAATAAAACTTAATAAAATTGTGGAATATATGGAAATGCTCGAAGCTTACGGAACTGAACTTGGAGAGCCATATATAAAGCACATTGACTGCGAAATCTTTGAACTGCGTCCTTTAAGAGATAGATTTTTCTTCTTTTTTAAGCAGGAAAACAGATACGTTATACTTAACCACTTTGTAAAACGTACGCAAAAAACTCCCAGAAGGGAAATTGAAAAAGCTATACGACTAATGAAAGACTTTAACGAAAGGAACTTATAAAATGGATAATCAAAACAAAAAATATAGTGCTGATTGGGCTGATTTTAAAGATTCCCTTGAACTTTCAAAAGAAGAACTCGCTGAAATCGACCTCAAAGTTGAACTTATGGGGAAAATTATTGAAATCAGAAAAGAATTAGGCTTAACTCAATCAGAGTTTGCCAAAAAATGTAATATTAAACAGGAATATTTAGCAAGGCTGGAAAAATCAAAGACAGCTCCTCAAATAGATACATTATTAAAAATTCTTGTACCGCTTGGATATAAGCTGGACATTGTTCCGCTGCAATAATTTTTTTGTGTAATATTTGTGTAGTCTTGTAGGATGCGGTAAATCTATGATTTACCGCATCAAAAACTATAAGGCATAGGGGCAAAAATTTCAATTAATAAGAAAAATCGGAAAACACTTTTTTACATCTGTTCCAGAGGATTACTTGACCTTAAAGGGTGAAGAGTATTTGGAGAAGATGTTATGAAACGATATATAAAACGTTTTTGTCACTATTAATAGTATTTTTGAATATACTATGCGTTTTCAGAAAAATACGTATGAATTTAACCTATGGTCAAGAAGACATTTACAATTCCAGCTCGTTATATGCCTTGCCGTAGTTTTTATTATACTTGCTGCCTGATATAAAAAATTTGTCGATAGCTTTGATATATTCGTTATTCTGTTTTCTCTGTTTAATAAGTTCAAGCGAGCATACCATATCTGCACATTGCAAAAGCCTGTATTTTCCTTGAAAAACATCTTCTTTAAACCTGTAATTATTCAGATTGGAAGAAAACGCATTATGCAGTATTTTTGTTAGGTAATTTTGCCCTGTATCGTAGTATATAACTATCTCATCAAACTTACTAAAATAATCATGATTATCGGTTACCATTTGTTTTATATAAAGCTCTAACCGCTGTTTTATGGCTTGTTTTGTTGGACAATAGCTTTTATCACATACAAAGGTTTTATGCTTTAATTTAAGTTTACGCATAAATTGAAACAGGTGTTTAAAAAGTTTTCTCCTCATATCGCCGTCTAAGTCTGTATAAGGTTTTTGCTGGCGGATTAAGGGCATAGTGTGTATCGGGAATTGTGCATTGAATCCATTTTGGACTAAGAAATTCTCAAAAGCCTTTATATCATCACTTATTGGCGTAGATTTGTTATGAAATAGGAACGATACTATATACAAATCTTTCAAATTGTCTTTTTGAGAGCGGTTTGCCTCAAAAATTCCTGATTCATCTATAAATATTCCTAATTCGCTCATTTCTCCCCTATATTAAAAATGGCGAGGAATTCCCCGCCTGTGACAGACCTAGCATTATTAAAATACATCAGTCTATAAATATTATAAGGCATTGAGTCAAAAATTTCAAGTGACAGGAAGAAATAAAAAGAACTCAGAAGGATTTAAAAGCATAAAGAAACTGTAAAAAATAATTCAACAAAAATTCAACTTTTTTATTAAAATTCAACAAAAATGACTAAAAACTACAAAAGATAAAATCGGCTAAATGCTTACTATATTTGAGATTATAGGAAGTTACAAAAATCTGCAAAAAATGATTTTCTCAACTCATAACCCGAAGGTCGTTGGTTCAAATCCAGCTCCCGCAACCATTTGATTTAAGAGGGTTTCAAAGTTTTTGAAAGCCTCTTTTTTATATTAAAATATGGGTATTGTCACTAAATTGTCACCATAAGGTTTAGTTTGTAGGTTGGGGTTTCTACCCCAACAAAAAGTGTCCCAAAATAATCAAACCATCTATAACAAGAAATCAAACCTTGTGTTCCTTTACAAACAAGAAATCAAACCTTGTGTTCCTTTACAAACAAGAAATCAAACCATGTGTTCTTTTACATTGTATATAAAATAAATTGTCGGTTTGGCAACTTGAAGTATATCCAACCTACGTGTCTTTATTTGCCGCGGCTGAAATTTACTTGGCAAAGATAATACAAAATTGTCAGCAGACGTTATCAGTGGCTGCGGGAACATACATTATTTTTGGCTGCAAATGTTTTCCTTCTTGCCGGCACTATAAATACAATAAGCCCTCCGACGTTATTCTAATATTGGCGGAACCGGTTTTGGAGTTTTAGGCAGTTGGGGGGTGTCTTCGTACACTTTAACCGTATAAACTTCACTTGCGGCGGCTCTGTTATAGGTTTTTAGCAAATTTTGCAATGAGGTGTTAAAGACAACATAAGTTTTATCGGTAAGCTGGACTGATGTTCGTTTTTGGCCGTTTATATCACTGTCAAGTTCTTTCATAGACGTAATATATTTTGCATTGACCGCGATATTGTCTTTGTCTGAATAAATTAATCCCTTGAAAGACGGGGTAAAATTAAGCGGACTGATACCCATGTGATGATTCCTTTCTTGTGTTGAATGTTTAGAATCCAATCATAATAAAAATATTGTTAAATAGCTATCTATATTAAAATTATTTAAACTTTTTTTGCAAATTAGACATGGCTTCTTGCCTTTTTTCAGCTGTTGCTCCTTCGCAGCTTACACTTACAAGAGTCTTGCTGTTCCATACATACAGAACATTGCATTCCATATCGTCAGTCACATAGCTTTCCTTGCCAAGAACTTTGCATTCATTGTTATGATACTTAGCTTTGGTTGTGTTATTGTATATGTTTTTACATTTTTCATATTTATCAGGTGTTAATTTTCCGAAGAAATCACGTCTTTTGTAAGAACATATATCGTTAACATCGGAATTTTTGTCGTATATATATTCCCGTGGGTATAATTCTTTGGTGGTGTATACAGTGTCATTGTAAAAATAAGCAGCCGGAACAGAAGATACACACAGATATTTATCCAGTTTTATCCCGCCGTGTGCCGTTGTCAAAACTGTTGTTAGCCCGCAAACTGCAAAGATAACAAATGCTGATATAACGATTATCAGCGGTAATTTTTCACTGTAGAACATGTAAGTACTCCTTCCACTTAATTATAACAGAAGATTGCATATTTATATAACATAATTTTAAACCTTCGCATTCTTTAATTTTGTTTGACAAAGTGACACCTGAACATGGGATTTAAAAAGAGTGCATCTTTGCTTGGTTGTAAAGTGATAAAAGGGTCTCCCAAACAAATTATGCAAAAATAAAATTGCAAATTGACTATATGAAAATTTTGAACTTTGCAACATTTTTAGGGTGCTGTTAAAATTAATGCTATGGAAAAAATAAAATCATACGGGCCTTTTCTTATAATCGCATTGTTGTTTTTGATAAACATATATATTTTTAACGGCAAAATGATTAATATCCATACGGATTTTGGCAGAGAGCTTTTGTTTTCCAAAATGGTGTCGCAAGGCGCTGTTTTGTACAGGGATATTTTTAACACTTTTGTATGCCCGTTTTCGTACTTGTTTAACGGACTTGTGTTAAAATTTGCGCCGGTTAACACGGGTACTTTTTATGTGCTTGGTGCATTTAACAGTGCTGTTATTTTGGGCTGTATTTATTTTATAAGCAGAAAATTTTTAACCACTTTTTCTTCAACTGTAATAACGGTTTTTGTTATGTATTACTGCTGTTTTTATGCGGGGCTTATGAATTTTTTAACCCCGTATTCTTATGCGGTCGTGTACGGGCTGAGCGCTTGTTTGTTATCGATTTTACTGTATATTAATTTTTTGCAAACGGATAAGAAAATATTTTTGTATACCTCGTTTTTATTCGGAGGGCTCTGTGCCGCTTGCAAATACGAATTTTGTTTGTACGGTTTATTTTTATTTCTCTTTTTCTTTGTAAAAAAATGTGATTTAAAAACGGGTTTGTATTGTGCGGTATCTTTTCTGCTTGTGCCTGTTATATGCGCGGCGGCTTTGTTTTTGCAGGGATTAAATTTTCAGGAAATATCAGCATATATCGAACTATTGAAAAACTTTGTACACCAGCCGTACTTAAAAAAGGTTTATGCCATAACCTGCTATTTGAATAAAGAATCCTTAATTTCGGCTTTTAAAACGTTTCTAGCCGCGGGAATTTTATTTGCCGTTATGTACAAGCTTTATGACACAAACTCAACGGCTGTTAAATTTTTACGGCGCGGGGTGTGGGGTGCTTTAATTATTGCGGTATTTGTTTATTTCCCTTTAACGGAATATTTTTCATATGGTTTTTGGGGCTTTTTGACTTATGCTGTTTTGCTTTTGTCCCTGTTTAAGATAAAAGCACTAAAAGATAACAAAGAGGTGCTGTTTTTAACCGTTGCATCACTTGTGATAAGTTTAAAATCTTTTTGGTTTTTGTCCGCTAATTTTTACGGCCGATACTTTTTGCCGCTGCTGGTTGTATCATTGTTTGCGGTTTTAAATAACTTTTATTTTGTTTCGCAAAAGGAATCCGAAGTATTGCAAAAGACATTCTGTGCATTGCTTTTGTTTTTAAGCTTTGCTGCTTTTAGGCTTAACCTTGTTGCGCTGGTATTAAAAAATAACACGCTGCAAACTTCTTACGGAAAAATATGTGTAACAAAAGAAGAAGCTGCTGTTTTAAAACCGCTTATAAAGTATGTTGAAAATAATACCAATCAAGAGCAAAAACTTGTTGTTCTCGGTCAGGCTCCGCTTTTAAATTTTTTAACAGGCAGAAATTCCCTACCTTTATACAGCCACTATGACGAAGCAATTGCAGGTGCATACGGCACGGAAAGAATAATTAACGCTTATGCGCAATACAAACCTGATTACATTGTTGTGTTTGACGGAGCGGGAAAAAATTCTTACTGCAAAACATACGGAAAAGACGTGTGCAGCTGGGTGTTTAAAAACTACACATCTAAAACGGAAACAGAAACAAGCAGCGAAAAAGTGTATGTTTTGGCCTTAAAAAAATCCGGTTAAAACTGTGTGCTTTTAATGTAAAAAAATGTATAATAAAAAACATCATGAATGAATTAAAACTATCGGAGAAAAAACAGTTTTTTAACTCAATAGAAAGTCTGTACAGTGCCGGCTTTTCATATACTGACATATTTCAAACAATAGAATCATCATCCGTAAACATAAATATTAAACATCTGGCACGGATTTTCAGAAGCGGAATTGAAGACGGCCTGCCTGTTACCGATATCATGATGAGATATAAAGATATAGTGGGCCCGCAGTATGCAATGCTTTTTTGTGCGGGAGATAAAAGCGGAAAGCTGGAAGACGCAGTAAACAGGATAAGAGAAGAGATAAAAAGAACGGAAAATTTAAAAAGTTCTTTAATCGCTGCACTTACCTATCCGACTATTATGCTGCTTGGCTGCATCGGGGTTTTTATATTCTGCCAGTCGTTTTTCTTTAAGGTTTTTGATGTAATGTACACTGTGGGCATGTGCCCGACATCAAAAACAATACTGTTTATTACAACCCTGATTAAAGTAATAATTGTGTATGGAATAATCTTTTGCTCCGTGTATTATGTTGCAAACAACAAACAGGTGTACAGAAAAATTATTGATTTTATAGTGGAAAAAACGCCGCTTGCACCGTTTGTCAACAATATTTATTTTATAAACTTTTTTTATGTACTCTCTGCGTCGTATGATGCGGGAATACCGATTATGCATTCGGTGGAGCTTGCTTCCACTCTGTTTAAAACAAAGCAATCAACTCTCGGTATGATAAGAGTTAACAATGTTTTAAAAAACGGAGGAGATGTCGCATCAGCCTTTATATCGGCACAGCTTTTCAGCCCGTTTGCGTTATCTCAAATTGCAACGGGCGAAAAAACGGGAAGATTGGGGCAGGCTTTTAAAGATGTGGCACAGGACTACGAACATCAGCTGCAAAACCTTTTGAATGCTTTTGTTGCCTGGCTGCAGCCCTTGACTATTGTTGTTATCGGAATATTTGTTGCATACCTTGCCATAACATTCTATAACAGGTTATACGGCGGTCTGTTTAATGCTTTATAATATATTTTTTTATAGCCAATGTTGAACTTGTTTTTTATTCTGCAGATTTTCTAAAAAACATTTTGAATTATTCCGTAAGCATCCAAAAGGGTAATATAAAAAAATCTATTTATTGCTAAAAATTATATTTGTTGCATACGGGTTAACACAAAACAGGGAGGAAAAAATGTCATACATAAAAAATAATGTCAGACTTATATACAGTCTTGCTTATATTTCATTCATTTATATGTTTATTATTTTCTGTATTGCGTTATTATTATAATATATATAATTATTACAATTTGTTTACAAAATAGCAAAAAATTAAATTTTTCAATTTAATATAAATAGGTCTTTTGTGTGATTTTACAAAAATAAATAGAGAAGGGGTAAACTATGGCAGTAGAAGGTATTAATGCATTCAAAAATTTTTCAACCACAGTTAATTTTCATCAATCTGCAAATCAACGGACTAACACTACCGCTAATACCGGACAGGGGGGACACAAACCGTTACCGCCAAAGAAAAACAAAAATTATACAACGCCGATTGTGGTAGGTGCAGTTGCTCTGGCTGCCTTAGGAACAGGAATTTATGCACACAAGACCGGAAAATTGGGAGAAGTTTTTTCGTCAAAAGCACAAAGATTGAACAAAAAAATAAATGACGTAATACATAAAAGCATGAGTAAGGCCAATGAAGTTATTGCGGAAAATACAGCCCCGAACGGTATGGTTGATCTTCCCGCAATTGATGCGGCAGCAGGATTGCGCTCGATTGATATTACTAAAGCGGAAAGGTTGCATCAGGCGGCAACATGGCTGGAGGAAGCTTACAAAAATGCTTATTCCAGAGCTCAGCTTTCCGACGGAAAAAATATGTTCAACTATATACACGAATACATTAAGTCCGGAAGAACCACTCTGCCTGAAATATATACCAAAATGCCGGCAGAAGAAGCTAATATCAGAATTCAAAAATTTGCTGATGATATTAAAAAAATGGATGGTCACAACGGCATGACATCAGAAAGTTTTATTAAAGATTTGAAAGAAGTCTTTATGAAAAAGTAAACTGCTGTAAACTATATAAAAATAAAACGGCTTGCTGTATTACCGTTACAACGGAATCAAGCCGTTTTATTTTTGCCGAAAAACTCTCTTACCTCATTTTCGTCTTTTACAAGCTGAGATTTTAAATCCGGTAATGATGCAAATTTTTGTTCGTTTCTGATTTTTTTTACAAAAGAAACCTTTATGTCCTTGTCGTAAATATTGCCGTCAAAATCCAGCAAATGAGCTTCTAACAAAAGATTGTGAGAGGCACCTTGTATAGTCGGACGTTTTCCGAGATTAACCATTGCCGGATATTTTTGTTTATCAAATTCAACAATTGCAACATAAACACCGCGTGCAGCTTTTATAATATTTTGCGGATATTCTATATTTGCGGTCGGAAAAGAAATCGTACGGCCTATTCTGTTGCCCGTGACTACCCTCCCCTTTATATAAAAATAAGAGCCGAGAAGGTTTTTTATATTTTCCGCAAAACCCTCCGCAACCAACTGCCTTATTTTGGTACTGCTTATTAAAGTGTTGTCATAGGTTATCGGCGGAATTTCAAAATACTTGTATCCGTATTCCTTTTGATACGCCCTAAGCATTGATGCATCACCTTTTTTCCCCGCACCGAAAAAATGATTGAATCCCGTTGTTATGAATTTAGGTTTGAAATATTTGATAAGGACTTCTTTAAGATAGTCAACAGCTATCAAATCCGCTATATGTTCATCAAAATCCAGCAAATAAATGTAATCTATCCCCTGTGCGGCAATAAGCTCAATTCTGTCTTGCGGAGGGATAATATAGTGCGGGGTTCTGTTTTGCAGATAGCACAAAGGGTGCTCTTTAAACGTAATAACAGCGGATTTCAGCCCGCTTTGGCGTGCAAGGTTAACAGTGTTTTTTAACACAACCTTGTGACCCTGGTGAACACCGTCAAAAAAACCAAGGCAAATTGATAAATTCGGATTGTAATCTAATTTTTCAAAAATTTGCATGACATTATATTATGTAATACCTGTATGATTTTCAACTGTTTTGTTATTGACAAGTTTACATAAGTATTTTGATGTATTAAAGTCTGCAATTTTATATAAAACATTTATAAAAATATATAAAAAATATTACTAAAAACGTAATATTAATTAACAAATGAAACCATGTATTTGCAAAGTTATGTAATCAGTGTTATAATAATAATGTTATTAATGTTTCGGCTAGTGTAAAAACCTTACGAGGGTCGGGATGTAAGATTTTGGTATCGAAAGGTATCGGGAATTACAAAACCCCTCGTTTTTTTTTGCCAGTTTTATAAGAAAGTTTTTTATTTTTTAGGTGTTTCCCGCGCTACAAATTTAATATTCAAAATTTTGGAAAGATTAACACGCAGTGGATTTTGTACTTCCTGAATTTTTATAAAGCTGTCCATATTACGGGCTGTTTCCAGCATTTTTGCTCTACTGATATACATATCGGTAATAAATTGTTCTGTATTGCTGTTGTCGACAAAACCGAGACCACTGTAGTATTTTTTTAAATCTATACGGCTGTTTTTTAACACATCAAGCCCTATTTTTCTTGTGTTATTCTTTTCGCAGTTGTAAAAAAGCAGCTTGAACAAGCTTGTTCCGGCAAGTTTTACATAATTGTTTTGGGAAACGGGCCATGATGCTATATTATCAAGATAACAATCCGGCATGTTTTTATAGCTTATTATTGCACAAGGGTTTTTATCTTTTACAAGCAAAAATGAGTTTTGCGGTTCGTCAAAACCTGCCATCAATACAGCATTATTTATTATTTTTTTCCACGAGCGCAGCATCCTGTCGGGATAATTTTGCCCTTCAGTTAATTTTTTCAGTTTGATTCCGGCGGACATTGCGTCAAGAAAATTTCTGTCGGAATATTCCAGCTTGTATGCATTTAATGTTTGACTGCAGTTTTGTAAAGTTGTTTTTATAACGGCATATTCGCGAGCTTTAAAAGCTATTGGAATCTTTTTATTTTCAATAATTTTGTTAATCTTCATAAATGCCTCGGCTATATAAGTGTAAATTAAGCTAAAGAAAATAGCAAATATTATTGCTAAATTGAAAAATTGTTTTTATAATAATAAGGAAAGGTTATTAATTTAGGTATCTCGATTATAAAGTGAGATACTTTTTTTATGAAACAAAGGTTGCTATGCCCCGACACGTAAAATATATTTTAACTATATTGGCTGTTTTTCTTTCACCGCTTTGTGCCGCGGCGCAGCAGACAATTATCAACGTACCTTCTTCAGATGTTCTTCCGTACGGAGAAATAATTCTCAAACAGTCCAACAAATTTCGGCCGTTTGGTGAAGGGAAATATGTATCATTAACACCTCAATTAATAATGGGTACCGGCAAAGATACGGAAATATCGGTAGAAGCCGGCACAAATATTGAAGATACAACCTCTGTCAAACTGAACCTCACCGCAAAAAAGGTCTTTCGTATAAAAAAAGCGGCAAGGTTTACCGTCGGAGCCACACTGTCTCCTTCTTTAACAGAAGGTCAAAAGCCTGACAGTATGATTTATGCACACGGTTCTTATCTTTGCAAAAAGACAAGAACAACATTTACAGCCGGCGGTTTTGTCGGAGGTCAAAGAGAGATGCCTTCCTTAACGGGTGTTATGCTTGGTGTTGACCAGACCATTATCCCTAACAAACTAAGGGTCGCTGTTGATTGGACTTCGCGGGATGAATCCTGGGGGGTATTTGGTGCGGGGTTAAAAATACGTCCAGAGCCTACAACCTCTATAACCACGGCAATATTAATTCCTAATTCATCACAGGACAGGGTTGCTTTTTCCATTTCTATATCAAAATATGTGGGTAAAGTATTGCCTGAGTTTGCCAAAAAAGAGGAACAAGAACAAGGAGAAAATTTATGAAGAAAAAGATTTTTGTTTATCTGATGATGTGCAGCATGGTATTTGCCGGTATAAATTATGCATTTGCTGACGGAAAGGACTATAAAGACGCAGATTGCGAAGGGCGTAATTTTTCGGGGATGAATCTTGAGTGCGCCAATTTTGAAAATGCGGAACTTGATAAGGCAAATTTTAAAAATGCAAACCTTAAAAATGCAAACTTCAAAGGTGCAGATATTGAGCAGGCGACTTTTGAGGGCGCAAACCTTGAGGGTGCCAATTTTGAAGATGCCGATTTGGAAGAATCAAATCTTATGAATGCAAAAATAAAAGGAGCAAACTTTAAAAATACGGAGCTTGAATACGCAATCTGGACAAACGGAAAGCTGTGCGGAGCCGGTTCTGTCGGCTCGTGCTGGTAGCATATAAATATAAATTAAAATTAAAAGACCGGCTTTATAATAAGCCGGTTCACAGTTTAGACGAGATAATTAAGATTAATTTTTTTTAAGCCGTAAATACTCTTGTCGGTTGAGAACCTGACTGTACTTCGGGCTGGGCGCCGTCAACATTTGCGTCGTTGGACGGTTCGTTTTTCTCGGGATTATCAGGGCTGTTAGGATTATTTTTCGGAGCTTGCATAAACGGCAAATTGCTGCCGAATATTGCTATAACTTCATCCTGAAACATTGCGAACAAACCTGCAATCTGGTCTTCAGTAATTGTTAAGTCATCAACATTTAATGTTGAAAAATCCAGTTCTTCACCGTCTTCTTTGGAGACACCGTATTTTTCTTCGTCAAAAAGTGTTTCGCTTCTGGCTGTGTTAAAATTTGTAGCTGATTTTAAAGCTTCTTGTAATCCCAAACTTAATCTGTTTACCTGCATGAAAAATCTCCTTTGGTTTTGTTGACGACTTTTCTTTTTTTATAAATAATCAGTCCCTGTAATTTCTTTTGGAAATATTTTGACTTCCAAAATAGTTATCGACATTTTTCAGCTAAACTTTATAGTTGGGTAATTAATTCTTTACATTAGTTAATAATTTTTATTCCGTCCGGTATAAAATGCAAGTCTTCGATTACAAGGAACCTGTCCTCATCAAACTCAACGGGGCAATATCGTTCGGTAATAAAACATGTCGGGCCGGAACCGCTCATCAAAGCGTCGGGGAGTTTGTCTTTTATTTCTGCCAGTTCCGCGTAATCATTGAGCAAAGCCAGTTCAAGGCTGTTATACAAAAATTTTACATTAAAACTTTCAGCCATTTTTTCCGTATAATTGGTCTTTTCCTCTTTATGAACATCAGCAAACTTTGAGTAGGCTTCTTTAGCGGAAATACCAAACCCGAGGGGTTTTATTAACGTAACATAGCTGCTCGGGGTGGTCAGGTGCTGAACTTTTTCGCCTCTGCCGGTGCAAAGCGCAGTTCCGCCAAACAGGCAAAAGTTCAAGTCCGAGCCTATTGACGCACATAGCTCATCCAGCTGTGATTGAGCCAGCGGTTCATTAAAAATTTTGTTTAACCCGAAGAAAGCTGCGGCAGCATCGGTGCTCCCTCCGGCCAAGCCGGCTTCTACCGGAATATTTTTTTCTATATGGAATTTGATTTTTTGACCGGTTATCTGCGCTTTTTGCAAAAACAGTTCCGCAGCTCTATAAACAAGATTTTTGTCATCGTAAGGTATTTTGGCGCTGTTTCCCTCAAGCTTTATTTCGTTTTGTTCTGCATCTTCAACTGTTATAGTGAGGTAGTCATACAGGTTTATTGCCTGCATAATGCTTTTTATGTTGTGATAGCCGTCTTGTCTTTTATCAAGCACCTCAAGTGTCAGGTTTATCTTTGCGGGTGCAGCAAGTTTAATTGTATTCATATTCATCTATCCGTTACTCTTTAATTGTTCAGAAAGTTTTGCAAATTCCACTATAGAAAGTGTTTCGCCTCTTGTGTTTTCAGCGATATTCAAAACATCCAGTGCATTTTGGACGGAAGTTTTGTCAAAACCGCCGTTTATGAGGGAATTTTTTATATTTTTTCTGCGTGTGGCAAAACAAGCCTTTATAACACGTTTTAAGAATGTGTAATCGTTTACTTTTACCCGGGGCAGGGGGTTGATTTTTATACGAACAAGTGCGGAATCAACCTTAGGCGCGGGATAAAAACAGCGGCGGGGCACCTTTTGTATCAGCTCCACATCGGCGTTAAACTGTGTTAATACAGACAACAGACCA
Organism: Candidatus Gastranaerophilales bacterium; assembly: GCA_944322935.1. Lineage (GTDB taxonomy): Bacteria > Cyanobacteriota > Vampirovibrionia > Gastranaerophilales > Gastranaerophilaceae > Limenecus. Next base: position 43,469 of record CALUQO010000012.1, read on the forward strand.
TACTGTTTAGACGGAGAGTTCTCATCGGCAACCAGCCTTTGAGCCACCTCCCACTGCACCATAAGAATTATTTCCGAGATTCTTTTTCTGTTTTCATTGTCAAGGTCATCAATTTCACCCAGCAAATGCGCTAATATCGGGCTTGTTATGTAATAAGGTATATTGGCCACCACTTTAAAAGTAGTATCTTCCAAATCTTTAAGGTTTGTTTTTAATATGTCGTTATGTATAAGATGAAATTTGTTTGTTCTTATGTGTGAAAGCGCTTCTATTGCGTCTTCATCAATTTCCACCGCGTAAACTCTTTTTGCTTTATTAACGATGTTTTCCGTAACAAAACCAGCTCCCGGCCCTATTTCAAGTACTGTATCATCGGGTGTAACCTCATCAACTATTCTGTTTATAACAGCATCGTCCACAAGAAAATTCTGCCCGAGACGTTTTTTTGTTTTAAACAGTTTTGCTCTTAAAAAATAATCACTCATATAACATTCTTTCTTCAACCTATGATACAATAAAAACTATGATAATTATACCTGAATATCTTACCATACACGAACCTGATGAAAAATTACTTGATATAATAAACGCTAAAGTTTTTAACGACAGGCTGCTATATTATAAGCGGTCTGATTTTCACACAATAAGTGTTGTGGAAAATGAAATAGGACGTTTTTTGCATTACAAAGATACATATCAGGCCGGTTTTATTGATACTCCTGTTTATAAGGGTAATTTGCCTTACATAAACTATTTTACCCTGCCTTATCTGATAAATCCCAAGGTGAAAAATATTCTGCTTATCGGCTTTGGAACAGGCAAAATTGTCAATGACTGGGAAAAACTGTTTGAAAATCTTAAAAGTGTTGATGTTGTTGATATTGAAGAAAATATCCTTGAAATTGCACAGAGTTATTTCGGTTTTAAAAAAACGGACAAGGTCAATTTTATTTTGCAAGACGGTATTGTGTACCTTAGAAAAAACAAAAAGAAATACGACCTGATTGTTGTAGATGTTGCCTCTGATGACGGGATAGACGAAAGATTTTTGAGCGAAGAATATTTAAACCTGATAAAAAAATCCTTAACCAAAAAGGGAATTTTTGTTTCAAACCTGTGTTCCAGCGCTGATTTTGAACATGAGGATAATACGTTTTTCCGCTCCGTTATGGATTTATACAAATCCTGTTTTAAAGATGTTTGTGTTTTTAAGGGAAATGAGTCTGACAGAGTTTATTACAAGGCCTTTTTTGGTATTGATAAAAGAGTTATAGATATAACAAACGTTATAATATTTTCTTCTGATGCGGAAATGCGTTTTAACACGGATTACGCAAAGTATGATGAAATCGGGATAGAGGTTAAAGCATACTTAAATGATATGCAGCAGCGTGATTCGACAGCAAAAATAATTTTTTTAAACCCAAAAAGAGTTTCGCCGGACTAAAGCCTGCCGGTCAGCCGAAACATTTTTGATGCGCTGTAGCATATCTCTGTAACACCGGCGGAAGTCACTAGTGTCCGAGATAATTTTAGAAAAAAAGAGCATAGTGAGCAAAATTTTGCGTTGGGCAGGTATGTCCAACCGACTTCAGCTTTATATATAAAATTATAAAATTTTTCAAATGATTTTTGGGTTCTTTGTCTTATTTATCATATTCTTTGGGTTTTTGTCATCGTATTTTTTTAGTAATTTTTTATGTAAAGCATTTTGGCGGTTGGGTTTGACTGCATTTCTGCACGGCTTTTAAGAAAAATGCCATTGATTTTTTGTGAAAAAATTTTTTATTTTGTCAAAAATGTTATTTTGGGATTTTTTAGATTTAGGTATTACTTTATGTTGCGCATCGTGGTGTTGAGTCAGGTCTATTTCCCGTTTCCAATCCTTTATTGCGGGCAAGTTTTCTCGTATGTAGCCGATTCCCTTTTTCAAACTGTCTCCTACATATGTTATCTCATGGCTGTGTATATCCGTACCGCCGATTTTGTAGGGATGTTTGTATTGAGTGTTCAGCCTAAAAACAACAAATTTGTTTTTGTTGTAAAAATTAAGGGATATAAAATGCTCCAGCGCATTGTTTGAGGTGTGGTGCTTTAGCGTATGGATGATATTTCTGTATTCTTTTGCATATTTGCGCGCTGTTTTGTTTGCATAATACACTTTGCCCTTAAAGTGAATCGGGCAAGTGTTTTTTTGCGAAGGTTGTATTTCCATAACTAAATTTTATTACAAATTATTGTAAAATGCGCCGAAGGTGTTTGTGTTTGCATTTTTTTGTATAAACTCGCTGTTAAGCTTCATTTTGTCGGCTGCTGTGTTAGGATTTTGTTTTGCAGCTTTTTTGTTTTCTGCGTATTTTGTGATTGCTATGTTAAGCTTTGGAATGCCGACACCGAGTACAACGCCTGAATATAAGTAGCCCAGCAGTTGAGCGGCGTTTTTGTATTTGAGTTTGGAAAGCGTTTCTTTGACGATTTTTTGTGTTTCTGCAGATGCGCCTTCTTTTGCCGCAACGGCTTTTAGCTCGGACATAAGTTTTCTGAACGGAACAGCTTTGCCGTTTTTGTCTACGGTTTGTATGCCGAATTTCTTAAGTGCAGGGAACAGGATTTCTTCGTGAGTTTTTTCAACAGAATGCTGAATAAACTTCCAGATACCTTTTCCGTGTTTTGCTTCGTCGTAGTTGATAATACCCTTGTTAAATGCTTTAGCTGCAAGTTTGGAAACAAATCCGCCCAAAATCAGCCAGTTTGCAAAACCGAGCGAATCTTTAATTGCGGATTCTCTTGCTTCGTTCTTGTCACGGGCAGCAAGAATACGGCTCATAATCGTCATACCGTAGATAAACTTAAACTGGTTGATAGTAGGAACCATTCCCTTGTATTGAAGGTTTGAAAGAAGCTCTTTAGCAGCTTTTGGCAGGTTTGTGTAAAGCTCGGAGGGCTTTTTAAGGATAGTCGAAATCATGGCAGAACCCATACCCACGCCGAGAATAAGTTTTGCAATTTTAAAGCCGGTTGAATGGTCAGGCTCTCTGCCTTCAACACCGACAAAACCGTCAGAACCGGTACGTTTTTTAGTAAGATATCTGTTGATAGGCTGAGCAGACATCCCGACTGCAACAGGGAATGCAAGGCCGGCAGCAACGGTTGCCGCCTTTTTGTTTTTAATACCTTTCAGAAATTTTTCCAAGTCTTCGACAATGGCGGTTTTGTCATGTTTTGCTTTGTCAGTAACAGCCTTAAGCATAGAGTTTGCGTTGCTTGTGAGGTCTTTTATCGGAGCTTCTATTGCGTCTGGATTGTTTTTGACGGAAACACGGAAAGTAGCGCCTGCGCCTGTTTCGCCGGTAATAAGTTCCGATACCTGCGCAAGAATGGAGTCTGATACTTTATATTTTTTAGCGCCCTCTTTTGCCATTAAGTCTGATGCTTTTTGTATTGTGTCTTCGGAAAGCTTTTTCCAGCTGTTTGCACCGTCTGTTGTGTTAAAGCCCTCTACGCTTCTAAAGAAAGTTTCCCAGTACTTTTTGGCATCATAGCCTTTTGTTTTGTCGGCGCTGTCATTAACAAACTCTTTAAACGTGTCTATTGCATTGGCATCCATAAACATAAGATGAGCCTTGACACCGTTTGCTTTGTTGAATGCCGCAGAAACCGCATACCCGGCACCCAGCCCGACAATACCTGCAAGGGCATGGTTTACTGTACCGGATGATTCTCTGAAACCTGTTTCAAAACCGGCATCTTTTGAACGACCGAAGTCTACAATGGTTCTTGGCATAACCATTGAGAAAAAGTCTATAAAACACGCGCCGATAGCCGGACTTGTGTTCAGCCAATTGAGTGTTTGTGTGCCTAATGCTCCGAGCCCCTTAAAGTTGGGATTGTTTTTTCTGTCATTTTTTAGGGGAGTTGAGTACTTTAATGTTTTCGGTTGTTGAGTTTGTGTAATTTGCGATAGCATATATTGTCCTGTTTTTTTAATTTGTTTTATCTAATCTAGTGTCGCAGTTGCTGCCGGCTGACCGCAGCCAGCACCTGCTCACCTTTTCAATGTGTCACTCGCCTACACTTAACTTTGTTAAGTTCCGGTGACAGGCTCACAAGTATCGCTTACGCTCTACTGTTCGCTTTGTCAAAAAATTTATTTTGCTTTGTTCATCATCATACCAAACGCCTGAAAAGTTTTTTTGTTGCTAGTTAAATTTAAAGACGGGTAGGTGTGGAAACTGTTATATTTTTCTGCCATTTCTTTTTGGACTTTTCTTTCTGTCTGCTTTCTCACATACCAGGGTACAAGCATACCGAGAATAAGCATTGAAAATCCGAGAGATGCACCTTCGCAGAGATATCTTAGGTTTTTGGCATGTTTGGATACTTTTGCGGCTTCGCCGAAGGTTTTTAGTTCCGTGCCGCTTGCCCAGTGAGCAACATTTTTACCGAAGTCAACGATGGCATTGTTTGTCTTTTTCGGTGCATTTTTAGTATAGTTCAAAAGCGGAATTTTTGTAAACTTTTGCAGAACATATCCCACACCTTTTGCAACATAATCACCTAAGAAGTACAAGCTGCAGAAGGTTGCAATGTCTCTCCAGGTAACTTCATGAAGCTCGTTTTTGTCTTCGGAAGCTAACATACGGCTTGCAAAAGTAGATGTGGCAATCCATCTGCATTGGTCCATTGTAGGCATATTTTTTGTAAACTGCAGACCTTTTAAAATATTAGACAGGCTGGATTTGTCTTTTAAAGAAGCATAAGCAACTCCCACCATCAAAGCTGCGGCACCCAGTTTTTGCAGCAGGAAAGAAGATTTTTCTTTCGGGCTCATTTCTCTTTTCTTTCTCTGCGTGCCGAAATCTTTGTAAATCGGTGCGCCTTCCTGACCGGAGGTTTTTCTTGTAATCCATCTGTTTATGGATTGCATTGAAGCTGCAAGAGGAATAACAATGGCAAGACCCAAAAAGCTCTTTTTGTTGATAAAGCGTTTTGATTCTTTAAAGTAGTTGTTAAGTTCTTTTCCGACTGCTTTGGCAACTGCTTCTGAACGAGAACCGGTGAGTTTGCCTGATTTAAAGTCTTTTGCAACTTCGCGTACTGCTGTTCTTTTATGTTCCAAAAAGTCCTGACCCACATCCATTGCGTCTCTGAGCAGTGTATGTAAATCTGCGTGGTAGGTTTTGCCTGCTATTTTAATATGCTTTGAAGCACCTGTCGTTTCCAGAACTTTTTTCTCTAAGTTAGAAACGGCTGCTGCTTTTTCCTTTTTGGTTGCAAGCTTGTTTGCCATTGTTTTGGCAAATTCCATACGCTCATTTTCAAGATTTATGCCCTTTAGCGGTTTCCATTCGTGTCCGTTCAGCACGCTGATGTCATCGAGCAATTTATTTGTAAAGCTTCTTGATCCGCCTTTTGCCTCGAGAAAATGTTTGTTTAAAGTTGTGATAGCGTCCTGGTTTGCCCATTTTGAAGCCATTCCCTTATCTTTCGGATTAAGAAATTCCAGAGCTTTGGCCACTCCGTAAACAATAAAACCGGGGATAAGACAGTTTACGATAAGACCTGATGACTCACGTCTAAAGGTTTCCGCAGCTGCAAAGCCGTTTGTTTTGGCGTCAACATATGTTCTTGGCAAAATTGCTGTTGCAAGGTCAATTATGGAAACGTTTATAATTTCAGGCGGTATTCCCTTAAAAGACTGTCTGTCTTGGCTTTTAGAAACGGCCGGTTGTATATTTGATTTTTTGTAAACTTCTGTCTTGTTAATTTGTGTAATCATAACTGTTAGTCTAACTAGTGTCTTTTATATCGAAAATTTAAAATTTTAGGTGAGATGTACATCTATATGATATGAAAGACCTGATATAAATACAAATCACGTAAAAAAATAATTTGCTATTTGAAAATGTAAAAATTGTTGAACCTCTTTTTAAAAAAGTGATTTTTTATTTAATGATAAATAAGTTTTTTAAGTAAAATACTTTTTTATATAAATTTGCTTTTTTAATTTTTTAAAAATTTTTTTAAATTCAAATTTACAAAACTTAACAAATCTGCTCGGGCGGCTGTATGTATCATAAAATCATTGTCGGATTGGCGGGAGGTGTGATCTGTCCCCCAAAAAACGTAATCAATCAGTTGGACGTATTTAAAATAAAAAGTATCAAAGAAAGCTCAAAACGCCGGAAAGATTCTGAACACAAACGGCTGATAAAGACTCCAAAAGCTTGATGCTTCAGAATGACAGCAGAATTTTGTGTTGGGCAGGTATGAAGTGTACCCTTAAAAACGTAATCGATGAGTAGGAGAATTAATTAATTTATAAAAATGTCAGATAAACAAATAAAGATTTATGCATTATTTGCACCCCATTCTTTGAAAAGAACTCTGTGTAAAACGTGCCACAGGCACCTTTTACACAGAGTTCTTACAAAGGTCGTTTTTTTATCAACATTCTTTACCGCGTAAGCGGTGATGATTGTTATTTATTTCCATTTTCAAATGCGACAATAACAATAACGGCTCACTTTGTGAGCCGTAGGGGGTTCGGGGCGAAGCCCTGATGGAATACGATTAGAGATTTTTAACGAAGGAATGAAAATTTACCGTACCGATTTTGACATTTTTGGAGTGGACGGAAATTTTCGTTTCTGAGTCTTAAAATCTCTTTTGAATAGCGCCGGTGTTCTTTCTTTTGCGATACTTTTCTTTCTTTGCCTGCGCAATACAAAGAAAGAAAAGTATCAAAGAAAAGAAAAACGTATTTTACGCAACAAACAAAATATAGATTCCACCATTGGTCAGATTCTGAACACAAACGATTGGTGAGTGTTTCAAAAGCCTGATGCTTCAGAATGACAGCGAGATTTTGCGTTGGGCAGGTATCTGTCCCCCAAAAAACGTAATTTATGTGCAGGGGGATGAATTCTATTGCGCATATTCCAAGCACAAACAATTGAAGTGTGCTTTAAAAATTGATGCTTCAGAATGACAGCGAGATTCTTGCAGGCATGTGACGCCATTGTCAGCGGTGTGCAGGAGTATGACATTAATCTACATGTTAATATTTTTACTAAACGTGTGACAAAAGAGAAAATCTTTCTTTTTAATTATTGAGAGAATCAGATAAGAATTAGGGAGAATCAGGTCTTTTAATTTTCATAAAATTTTTAATAATGGTATTAGATACATCATAAAAGGACGCAAAATGAAGGTATTATTAATAAACGGTTCTCCAAACGAAAAGGGCTGTACTTACACTGCATTGAGTGAGATAGCCCTTACCCTTAATAAAGAAGGAATAGAAACCGAAATCTATTACATCGGCAAAGAACCGGTTGCTCCTTGCCGTGCCTGCCGTGCTTGCGGCAAAATAGGACGCTGCGTAATCAACGACAAGGTTAACGACTTTGTTGAACACGCACGGGAGTTTGACGGTTACATAATCGGTTCACCGGTGCATTACGCCTCTGCCTCGGGCGTGGTTGTTCCGTTTTTGGACAGAGCTTTCTTTGTTGATTACATGTCAGGTCACGACTCTTTTAAACATAAACCCGGCAGTGCGGTTGTTTCTGCCAGACGTGCCGGTACTACTGCAACTTTGGACCAGCTTAACAAGTATTTTCAAATCAATCAGATGCCTGTAATATCAGGCAGATACTGGAATATGGTTCACGGTCAAAGCCCGTTTGAAGTGAAAGAGGACAAAGAAGGTATGCAGAATATGCGAATTCTTGCAAAGAATTTTGCATATCACCTGAAATGCAGGGAAGCAGCACAAAAAGCAGGGGTTAATCCGCCCGAGGGCGAAGAAGTAGAATATACAAATTTTATTCACTAAAAAATTAATAATACTACAACAACATATAGGCCGCCGATGAGAACAATTACAGCGGCGTAGTTGTTGTCCAATTTTGCAGCTAATAACGAATAAAGGAGAATAAAAATGCAAACAGTAAAATTAAATAACGGTGTAGAAATGCCGATACTCGGTTTTGGTGTTTATCAGGTAGCAAACGGTGCCGAATGCGAAAAGGCAGTCAGCGAAGCTATCGAAGTCGGGTATCGTATGTTTGATACTGCGCAGTCTTACGGAAATATTTATGACAGTTGCCGGTGCAACACATATGGAAATGTATTACAAGCCTCAATATGTGGAAAAAGCTGTAAAAAAGCTTGACGAATTTTATAAGAGGTATTTAAAATAAAGTAAAACCTGAGCTGCTGTTAAAACAGGGAAAACAACAGTGGTTATTTTTAGATGTGATAGTTAACGGAGCAAAATGATATTGTATTTATAATTTTGATGGACTGAACTATTAACGTGCACTCCGTATATATGCGCAGTGCAAGGTGTGAGCTTATTTTACAGGGATTTTACAAATGTTGGAAAACTATATAAACTATTTAAACTTTTTAAATGACAAACTGACAACTTTTTTTCATAAGCAAAAACCTTATATACGCTGCAAAGAGGGTTGCGCAAAATGCTGCCAAAATGCAGAGTTTCCGTTTTCTCAAATTGAGGTTTCTTATTTGATGATGGGTATAAGCAAACTGGATATGGAAACCAAAAATATCATTGCGGATAACGTAAAGAGGATAAAAGAAGAAAAGAGAAATTTTAAGGGTGAGGGTACATTTCTTTACGATTGTCCGTTTTTAATAAACGACAAATGCTCTGTCTACGAGCACAGGGGGATAATATGTCGAATTTTCGGGCTTTTGTATATAGGTTCCAACGGCAGAACACAGGTTCCTTTTTGCTGTTTTCAGGGGCTGAACTATGCCAACGTACTTGCCGACGACCAGAGTACAATTTCTGCGGAAAAATTTAAAGCCTCGGGCATTGAAGAAGAGCCGGTTGCTTTTAATATCAGATACAGCTTTTTGACAGGCCCTGACTTTGAGCAAAAATTCAACTTTGCTTTTGGTGAAAAAAAACCGCTTATTGATTGGTTTGTTGAAATAGATGAAGCTTAACAAATTTTTTATATTGCCAGAACTTACTAAAGATAATGGCCGTATTGCGTGCAGTATCTGCCCGATAACTTAAAATGCCGTTATTTTATATATTTTACGTAATTTGATGACGGATTTTTTTGTTTTTTGTTTAAAAATGCAGGTAATTATGCAGATTCGTAGGTCAGGCAATGCCTGACCTATTCAATTTTGATTGCGGAGCCCTTACAAAGGTCGGCTATAAGGCTACATACATAAATAATAATGTTTTTATTTAAAAAATGTCCTACTGATTGATTACGTTTTTTGAGGGGACAGAACAATTAAGGCCGGCAGTTAAGACTGTTTTGGTAATCAGATATTACCAAAACATTTTTTTGCGGCGCTAAATCCGTGATTTACCAATTACGTTTTTAAAGGCACAGTGTTCACGGGAAAATACCGATTATGAAATATAACTGCTTAAAAGTTCATTTGCCTGAGACAGTTCTCTTAATTTTTTAAGAGCTCTGTTTTCGGTCTGTCTGATACATTCTTTTGTTACTCCGTATATTTTGCCTATTTCTTCAAGAGTCTTGCGGCTGAACTCATTCAAGCCGAATCTCATTCTTACAACGGCCTGTTCTCTTTCTTTTAATTGAGAAACAACTGTTTCTATATCTTTTTTTAAATTTTCGTATTCTACACTGCTGTATGCGCTGGCTTTGGGGTCTTCCAGTATATCGGCCAGTGTTACTTCACTGCCGGAGTTAAGTTCGTAGGCTGAATCCATGGAAATTGATTTTGTGTACGCACTTAAAAATGTATCAATCTTTTCTGCGGAAATATTCATTTGTTTTGCGACATCCTCATTTTTAACCTGAGTATTGTATTTTTGCTCAAGCTCTGCTTTTACTTTTGAAAATTTTGAAAGGGTTTCCTGGATGTAAACGGGAATTTTTACACAGTGCGACTGTTCTGATATAGCCTTGAATATGGCTTGTTTAATCCACCATGCGGCATAAGTGGAAAATCTGTAACCGAGTTTGTAATCAAATTTTTCCACGGCGACCATAAGCCCGAGATTACCCTCCTGTATAAGGTCAATCATCGGCAGGTGCGATACCTGCACGGTTTTTCGTGCAATGTTTACAACAAGTTTTAAATTGGCCTGTACAAGTTTTTGTTTTGCTCTAAATGAATCAGTTTCATTTCCTTCTTTTGCAATTTTTGCGGTTGCTCTTTCGTCTTCGGGTGTTAAGACTTTTATCTTTGCAATTTTTCTGATGTAAAGATTTAAAGACTCATCACCGGATATGGGTATGAGGTTGTTGGAATGGGGTTTGGTTGAGGCTGCATTTGACGAGACATAATTTTTAGACATACACTTACTCCTAATTTATTCAATAGCATTAAATATCCTAAATTTTTGCACTAAAACTACACAGCATAGAAAGACTCTATCTGCCGCTTGTTTGCTGAGATACAGGGTGACTAACTAAACATCATCAATGTATATACTTAATATATCACTTAGTATATACGAATTCAAGTGTTTTATTACGAAATATTACAAAATCGTTAAAAAAAAATGAAATTTTGTAATATTTTGTAATATTATATTATAGTTATGGATATAAAATATATGCAAAAAGCGCTGGAAATAGCGCAGCTTTCGGGAGAAGACATACCGGTAGGAGCAGTGCTTGTTAAAGATGACAAGATACTTGCGTGCTATCATAATGAAAAAGAGCAGCACAATGATGTGACGGCTCATGCGGAGATGCTTGCTTTAAAAGAAGCTTCTAAAAAGCTTAACACGTGGCGTTTAAACGGTTGTGACCTGTATGTTACACTGGAGCCCTGTCCGATGTGTGCCTGGGCTATTCTTAATGCAAGAATAGATAATTTATACTTTGGCTCCTATGACTCTTTGTACGGTGCTTTTACAACAATGCCGGAGCTTATAAAAAAATGTAATGCCTCTTTAAATTTCAAGGGCGGGATAATGGAAAAAGAGTGCGATGCGCTCCTTTCACAATACTTTAAAAAAATGAGAGATTAATATGTCTTGTTGTACAAAGGAATATCTGGATAATCTTGTAAAAAAATACGAAACAAACGATTTTATAAAAGACGATCCAGTGCAGTTTATGCACAGATTTAAAGATAAAAAAGATATAGAAATTGCGGCTTTTTTGGCTGCAATGTTTGCTTACGGCAAACGTGAGGCTTTTATCGCAAAGTTAAACCTTCTTTTTGAAAGAATGGACAACAAGCCATATGAGTTTGTGTTAAATTTTAAAGAAGATTCCACTGCCGTAGATGATATAGATTACAGGTTTTCCACAGGCATTGACCTTAAACAGATTTTATTGATATTAAAAGATTTATATAAAAGCGGAAGCTCTTTAGAAGAGTTGTTTGCACACGGATGGAACCGCTGCAAAGAAGTAGCGGCAATGCTGCAGGTTGTGGTTGATTACTTTTATGCACGTGTTACCTTGCCCGTTACAAAAGGCTTTTATCACCTTTTGCCCAACCCGTCCAAAAAAAGTGCCTGTAAACGATTAAACATGTTTTTAAGGTGGATGATAAGAAAAAGCGCAGTTGATTTTGGCATATGGAACTTTATGCCTGCAAGCGAGCTGCTGATTCCGCTTGATGTACATGTTTCCAAAATTTCAAGAAAGCTCGGTTTGCTGAACAGAAAACAAAACGATTTTGCCGCCGTAAAAGAGCTGACGGCCAAACTCAAAGAATTTGAACCGTCAGACCCTGTAAAATATGATTTTGCAATGTTCGGTTACGGAGTTGATGCTGCAGCTTCTTCTTCATCGCTTTCTTCTAGCAATTGAGTACCGGTTTTTCCGCCTTCCATAGCATATTCACATCCGCCCGGTTCGTATTGCTGCATTGTTGTTTTTGTACCGGTCAACTGTAATGAGAATATGTCATATCCCCATTTGTTAGGCCCTCTGAATCCGTTAACATCCACGCCTATAACAGTCGGGTCGTTAGCCGCATAGAGGAAAAAGTTCATGCCGTCTGCAGTCAAAAAGCCCTGTTTTGCAGAAAGGTCGTTCCAACCCTCACAGGGGGCTTCAGCTGGTACAAACTCTGCAACACATTCGTTGCCGACAGGGTCTTCTTTGCAATATTTTTGTACCTGCATAATATTTTTCATATACTTAAATAAATCCTCACATTGTGAAGTATCGCTGTCCCCGTCAGGATCTATATAGCATTTCGGATTCGGCTGGAATTTAATTTCCGTCCTTGCCATATCAACAGCCTGGTTAAGTGTCATCATAGCTTTCTTTAAACCTGCTGCGGCCTGTTTTTCGTCAGTACTGAACATTACCGCCGGAATTGTCAATGCCGCAATAACACCGATAATAGCCAGTGTAATCAATAATTCTGCTAAAGTGAATGCATTTTTCTTTGTCATCTTATAACCCTTTTTGTTTATAGTTTATTGTTTATATTATAATAATACCCAATTTTTTATTTTTTAAACATCTTTTTTCTTTTTCTTTTTTTTCTTTGCTTCTTTTTTGTCTTTTAAATCTCTTTGTGCGTTGTCAATGGATATTTTGGCAACCGGCTTTCTTTCCATTCTATCATATATTACAAGCCAATGCTTTCTTTTTACATTATCAACGGAAAATGATATTCTGCCCGAAAGCCTGTCTCCGGGCTTTATTTTAGAAAACATCAATGTTGTATCTCCGAATACGGACGGGTAAAAAGACGCATTGAGGTCATTAACCATTGATATATCAAAACCGGTAAAATACTTGTCCGTAAGATTTGTTATAACAAGAGCCACCGTAATAGTGTTCATTTCTCCGAAAGGGTCTTCCCCTATATCAATATTTGTAATTTTTATGTTTAAACCGTCGCAAACAAACTCTTCCTGTTTAAGAGCCTCTTTTTTAAACACGGGAAGGTCAACGCCCTGAGTTATTTTAACCCTTATTTCATCCCCCTGGGAAATCAAAACATCTTTGCCTTTTTTATACAAAGCCATACCCATACCGACTGCACCGCCGACAGCCGCACCGCCTGCAAGTGTATAGCCCTGGCTTAGTACCGCAGCAGGCAATCCGAAAATATTAAGTGCAAGCAGCCCGCCGACAAGTCCGCCGGCCGCAGTGTATCCTGCGCTTTTTGCTATAACCTTTGATGTGCCGACTACGGGATTCAGCTTTGTACTCATGTGGCCCTGAATGGGGATTTCGCGTCCGTCAGGCGTAATCAGATAATCAAACGTAACTTCTATCCAGCCGTCACGGCCAAGACGTTTTGAGGATTCTATTTCTTTAACCGTGCCGTGGGCAATGGTACCTGCAGGAAGAATAATCCCTTTATCACCCTCAACGTCACTTGTTATTTCGGCAAAAAATTCGTCGCCCTCTTCCGTGTAACCGGTGCTTAGAACCTGTGACACGGTCATTTTTATAACATCTTTAGGGACAAGCTGGTCAATTTCGCCGGTAAACAGTTCCTTGTTTTTTTGCTCCAGCCTGTCGTTAACTTCTGCATGTCCGCGAAAAAGCTCGTCATTTGTACCGGATGCAGCCGTATCAGAGGATTGTGTATTGTTCCCGGCCGCAGAAGCTGCCGGAGATTCTGCCTCTGCAGCGGCAAAAACATCCTCCTGCACCTGCTCTTGATTCAAAGCCTGTGTCTGTGCAAGAGCGGCAGCACCGGAATGAACTAATATAAAAACCGATAATACAAAATAAGCAACTATCCTTTTCATACCAAAATTGTACCCTATGCAAAAAATAAAATCACGTATGTAACAAAATTATCAAAATACATTTGATTCGTGGGCTCGATTCCATCCGCGGGCATATCACGGATTTTTTTCGTTGGAAGTCTATGCTCTGTCCCCGAAAAATGTAATCAATCAGCAGGACGTTTTTAAGATAAAAACATTATTATTTATGTATGTATTGAAAGCCTGATGCTTCAGAATGACAGCAGGATTTTGCGTTGGGCAGGGTACGCCCAACCGACGTTCCATCATTGATTTTGCCGCTCCCCGTCCGGCCCTCCCTAATTAAAAAATTGGGGGGGAGGTCAGGAGCAGTTGACAATATGAAGTGGTATTTCTGCGAAAATCTGGACTATAAAAAGCGGTTTTGATAAAATTTTGCTATGAACATAACAATAAGACGAATGCAAAAATCTGATGTGAACGAAGTTGTCAGACTGGAGGCGCTTTCTTACGGCGAGCACCACTGGTCTAAGGAATCATTCTACAATGAGCTTGAAAACAATCTGGCTCATTATTATTGTGCATTGAATGACGATGATACTTTAATGGGGTATGCGGGCTGCTGGCATATATTTGAAGAAGCCCATATTACAACGCTTTCCGTAAATCCGGATTTCAGAAAAATGGGCGTTGCACAAAATTTGCTTTTTGCGATTATTGATGATTGTTATAAAAACAAAATTAAATACATTACTCTTGAGGTCAGAGAGTCGAACATAGCAGCGATATCTCTGTATGAAAAAAACGGGTTCAAATCCATAGGTACGCGCAAGGGCTACTATCAGGACAATAATGAAAATGCGCTGATTATGTTTACGGAAAATATATGGTACGAAAAATTCAAAACATTGTATAATAGTTTGAAAGCATCTAAGGAGCCTCTTAAGCAAACATGAACACAAAACGTCTGAAAGAACAACTGGATACGTTTAATGCGGAAAATAAAAAACTGCGCATAACACTTGGTACGCTTGTTGTTATGGGATGGTGTGTATTTTTGATTATTATTTCGACCTTTACACAGCTTGATTTTAATCATTACATTTTTGCGTCGTGGAATCCCTCTGACCCCGGCTTTTTAAAGATGAAACACTGCCTTTACATACCGCAAATACCGACTATACTGTTTATTGCAGCGTTAATAGGCAGCAGATTCGGCATAACGTCTGTTGTAATATATATTTTACTCGGCTTAACGTGTTTTCCGGTTTTTGCTCTCGGAGGCGGGATAGGGTACTTGTTCCAATATAATTTCGGTTATATTCTTGCTTATGTTCCGGCTGTGTTTATAGTGTCTTTTATGCTTAAGGATAAATTTAATTTTATTTCATCGGCAAAAGCGGCTATTCTCGGTGTTTTGACAATACACATAATCGGTGTGTTTTACCTCATACTTATGGCAATCATTCATCGCGACCCGTTTTCCGAAGTAACAGGTTGGATTTCCATGCAAAGCAGCACTAAGATGATTTATGATTTTGTGTTCGGCTATCTTGCAATACTTCTGGCAAAACCCGTAAGGCAGATACTCTGGGTATCTATGGGTTAGATGTGTTTTTTTGAACAATATTTTTGAATTTTTAAATCAAGAATAATCGCATCGAACATTTTTTTTCTCTGTTGCTCGGATGCAAATTTGTTGTTTTCAACGCTTTTTTTTATTGCCTCAACATCTTCGGGGTCAAGCTCTGTTTCGTCCGGATTAAAGTTTGTTAAATCTTTTTTATAGGGATTTTTAGACTCTTTGTAATCTGTTGTTTCTTCATTTTTTGTTTGTTTCCAGATTTTGTGGGAAAAATTTATGTCCGCAATCTCTATGCCCAGCGGGTTTGCATAGGTTTTTATTTTCTTTAAAATATCCTGCTTAAACATTGTTAATTCCGAACTGACAGCAGCATTTGCACAAGCTACAACAAGCACGTTTGACGGTGTGATTGATTCGGGTCGTGAGTATTTTTCAAACTTTTTGCCCGCAATTTTGGGCCAGAATTTAAACAACGAGGCTTTTTTTACTCCGTCTTTTAGTGACGGGCTTTGCATAACAGAATGCATTATGCTGCCAAGACTTGTAAAATCGGAATACAATATTTCTTTATTGTCTTTGTCCATGGTCTAAGCTCTGCCTGCGCGTCTTTGTTCTATCAATTCGGCAGCCCTGTCAAAATCCTGTAGTGTGTCTATATCAAGACAGGTTCCGTCAAAGTAGACCCGCGGTTTTTTACCGATAAAGTCTTTGACCTCTTTCATAACCTCGGTTTTTATTATATACGTGGCACCTGTTTCTCTGAGCAGCGGAAAATGCCTGTCTGTATCCTGACGTCTGGGACGGTGTCTGTAGTCATACATACAGTCGTATTCTTTTGTATCGGGATTTTGGCGCCACAGCGCGTGGGTTGTGCCGAGCATTTTCCCTGCAAATACCGAGTCACAGCCCTCAGACTCACTTTTAAAAAACAGTTCAAAAGCTTCATCCAGTTCTTTTGCATCTCTTAAAGGACAGGTTGCCTGCAGTAAAACAACAATATCGGGTTCATAATCCTCGTTCTTTTTCAGATAATCCAGAACCTGAAGCAAAACCGGTGCGGTTTTTGTTTCGTCCTGAGCCAGTTCCTGTGGTCTGTCTACAACCTCGGCCCCGAGAGATTGCGCAACCTGTTTTATCTCCCTGCTTTCTGTTGAAACAACAGTTCTTGTGACGTATTTGGAATTTTGGGCCGCATCTATTGAATATGCAACAAGCGGACGATTCGCCAGCAATTTTATGTTTTTGCCCGGAATACCCTTAGAACCGCCTCTTACGGGTATTATTGCAAGTATTTCTTTCATTGTTTTAGTCTAATATTTCTTCCAGAATTTTTGCGTTACTTAAAGCTTTTTGCGGGCTTGGTAGTTTTGTGCGTTTTATATAGCTTCTCAAAGCTTCTCTGACCAGTTCGCTTCTTGTTCTTTGTTCGCTGTCTGCAACCTGGTCAATTTTATTTAAAAATTCGTCGGGCATTGATACAAGAATTCTTGCCATAATTTCTCCTTTTGATAATTTCCCTATCTAAGTGTAGCAACATTCACTATAATATTATACATCAAAAGGTTATATTTTCTATATCATTTTGTGCAAACTTTATAATAATGTTACATAAATAATTGTCGTTACGTGTAAAAGCAATGACGAATAATTTAACGGGGGACGAAGTGAGAGGGGGGCTGTATGCGAGCATTCTCCTTGAAGCAAAGGGAGCTTTGCAATACAAGATGTCATCCGTGTATATGTTACGTAATTCGATGACAGAAATAATTTTTTCTTAACATAAATAATAAAAATCCGACCTTTGTAAGGACTCCACAAGCACGATTGAGTGTCGTAGGGCAGACTTCAGTCTGCCATTAACATTCTTGATACAGTCAAAAATCCTACTGTCATTCTTGTATATGTTACGTAATTTGGTGACAAATTTTGTAACAATTATTATGAAAATATAATTATTTTATACAGTTTGATGTTCACTGTTTATTATACACGGCTTACAAAGTAAGCCGTAGGGGGTTCGGGGCGTAGCCCTGATGGGACTTTGGTTAGAAACAGTTGTGTTTTGAGAAGATTTTGACCACAGCTTGTCGTGGCAAAATCTT
>CALUQO010000013.1 GCA_944322935.1 Candidatus Gastranaerophilales bacterium
AATTTGTTCGAGAAAAATTCGTGATAAAGCTCTGCCGAACAAAAGCAGCCAGTGGCCGGTTTTGTGAGAGGTAAGCGGCGTGAACGAATTTTTTGACAAAGCGAACAGTAGAGCGTAAGCGATACTTGTGAGCCTGTCACCGAAACTTAACGAAGTTAAGTGTAGGCGAGTGACACATTGTTCACATGGTGAAGCCCCCATTTTTACAATTTTCACAAAATCAAAGCCCCTCATAAAAATAAAGCCTGACATTTAGTCAGCTTTTATTCGGCAGAGTGGAAAAAGAATGCAAAAGAATGCAAAAGGTGAGCAGGTGCTGGCTGCGGTCAGCCGGCAGCAACTGCGACACTAGATTAGATAAAACCGGTGCACAGGCACCGGTTAATCTAAGCAATTACACAAAAAATTTAAAAAACACAAACATAAACAAACCGGCGGCCCAGCAGTAGTATGCAAATATTTTCATCGAGTGTTTACCCAGAAATTTCAGAAAATATTTTATACAAAAATATCCGGAAATAAATGAAATAACAAAACCGACACAAAAAGCAAGCCAGTTAAAATTCATCATCTGGTGTAAATCAAGCTCCAATATCGGATAAAAAATCGATGCCCCGACAATAATCGGCAGACTCAAAAGAAAAGAGTATCTGGCGCATGCCACTCTGTCCAGACCTAAAAATATGCCGGTAGAAATTGTTGAACCGGAACGGGAGATTCCGGGGATGGAAGCAATACCCTGAGCAAGGCCGATAATAATAGCAGTTTTTAAATCAACCTTATCAGTTTTTGTTTTCTTCTTTTCAGCAGCCCATTCGCCTAAGAACAGTATCCAGCCGGTAAGGAAAATAAATATCCCAACTATATAAGGCAGGCTGATTAAACTTTCCGATACAATCTTCAACGGATAAGCCACAAGAACGGTAAATACTGTACCAAGAAGTATAAAACCGGCAAGTTTTGCTTCGGGGTCAGAGAAATCTCTCTTAATACAAGCTTTGAAAAAAGCTTTTGTAATTTTAATAATATCGTCTTTAAAATACAAACATACAGCAAGCAAAGTCCCGAGATGCAAGACTATATCAAATATAACCTCTTCGCTGCTGCCGGTTACGAAATCTTTATGCGTAAAAAATTTGTACAAACTCGAGGTTAAAACGAGGTGTCCGGAGCTTGAAACCGGTAAAAACTCTGTCAGTCCTTGAATCAAGCCCATAATAATTGCCTGTATTAAATTCATATCCTATCCGCCTTTATTTTTTACTAATCCCAGTCTTCATAATACATTGAACAAGAATTTTCATTCTCCCAGACGCCTACTTTTGACACCTGAGGAAACACCTTGTTCATCTCATCATAAATAAATTTAGCAAGTATTTCACTGCTCGGACTAATATTTTTAAACTCTTCAAGTTCATTAATATCTTTGTGGTCTAGTCTGTCGAGAACTTTTTTAAGCTCGCGTTTTAAAACCTTAAAATCCACAAGAATATTCGATTTATCAAGGTTCTCTCCGGTGACAAAAACCTCTACCTTCCAGTTATGCCCGTGCTGGTTTTCACATTCACCTTCGTAGTTTAAAAGGTGGTGGGCCGCTGAAAACGAGCTTATTACCTTTAATTCATACATTATTTGCTTACTCCTTTAATTTTTTCATAAAGTTCTTTTGCCTCGGGTTGTTCGGGGAAAATTTTCAGAATTTTTTCCAGATATTCAACCGAGTTTTTAGCATCCGCCATTTCTATATATATTTTAGCCAGCAAAAGCATAATATTTATGTTATCAGGAAATTTTTCAGCCAGCTTAAGCGCAAGATTGCGTGCGTTTTCGTATTCTTTAAGTTCAAAGAAAGTCAATGCAAGAACATTCATAATTTCAGAATCCTGATACAGGCTGTATGCATCAGACAAAAACTCTCTGGCTGCTTCGTAATTGCCCTTCTGATAATAAATTAAACCGATGTTAAACAAAATCAGATACTGCGAAGGGAATTTTTTCATCGCCTCCAAAAACAGTTCAAGAGATTTGTCGGTTTCATTCATTTTTAGATAATTCAAAGCTCTAAAAATACTTATGTCCACTGAATTGTTATCCAGTTCATACGCTTTTTCATAATATTGAGCAGCAGATTTATAGTCATTCATCACCTGATAAAAATTAGCCAGTTCAAATACAACTGACGGATTTTCAGGTTCTAACTCAAATGCTGTTAAAAACTCGTCTTTTGCATAATCAAACAATCGCTGGGAAAGATAAACAACGCCCAAATCTTTGTGCGCCAAGCCATTTTTAGGGTCAAGCTGAATAACCTTTTTAAAAATAGTTTCAGCCTTATCTTTATCACCGGTTTTCATACACAAAAGTGCATAGCTGTAATAAACATCAGGTGGTATTTTCCCCAGCCTTATCATATTTGTATAAACCTTTTTGGCAAGCTCGTTGTTTCCTGTTTTTTCATAGCAGTCCGCAAGCATTTTGCCCATAGAGATAGACTTGGGATTGAGAGTAACAAGCTGCGCTAGAAGCCTTATAGCCTCATTGTAGCGGCCAAGAGCGTGATAAGCACAGGCAAGATTATATTGAAAATTCTGTTTTTCGGGGTGGAGTACAATAAGTTTTTGATAATAAGAAATTGCCTTTTCCCACTCATCAGCGTTTATCGCAGCTACTGCAACAGCAGAAAGATGAAATTCGCTTGGCTCCAGATTATATGCCTTTTCAAAAATTTCAAAAGCTTCTTTATGTTTTTGCTGCAGCTGAAGAGAGGTTGCAAGATTATAATATCCGGTTGCGTTGTTGGGGCCGAGCTCCACCGCTTTTTCAAAAGTTTTTTGCGCTTCTTTTATCTGTTTTAAAGCCAGATAACAAGAGCCCAGATTATTATACATCAAGGGATGTTCCGGTTTCAGGGCGATACCTTTTTTCAAAAATTCAATTGCTTTTTCATATTCTTTTTTAGCAGTATACGCTGTCCCTATAATGTAATAAACCTGATAATCTTCATCATCGAGTGCCAGTGCTTTTTGCGAAAATTCAATAGAAGTATCGTAATTTTTTAGTTTTAATTGCAGAACTCCAAGGTTCTTGTATGCATCTTTATAGTCTTCTCGCAGAACAATCACTCTTTCATAGGAGTTTTGTGATTTTTCAAGCTCGTTGAGGTCTTCATAAATCATACCCAGATAAAACCAAGAAGTTGCATCATCATTGTTTTGTTCAACTACTTTTTCGAAATTTGCTTTTGCCTCTTTATTGTTTCCCAGATTGATATTACAAAGTCCAAGCGTTTTTTCAACTTCAATAGAAGTATCCTGAGAATCATTTATGTATGATTCAATAAGTGTTTTTGCTTCATCAAAATTTTTTTCGCTTATCAACTCATTAGCTTTGTTTAAAATTTCTTCTCTATTCACAATATTACCTCGTTATGTTCACATTTATTGTACAATAACCAGAATTATTTTGTTCGATTTTGCTGTTTATACTTTTTCATTCTATTTTAATTTTGCATTTAGTAACTTGAAACAAAGACTCATACCACCCGCCGCGCATTGTAGAAGCCCAAAAACATGCTGTCATTGCGAAACGTCAGGGAACGTCGGTTGGGCATACTGAAGAGTACCCCTAAAAACGTAATTAACGAGTATGACAATTAATTTATAAAAAATGTTAGATAAAAAAATAAAGATTTATGCATTCTTTGCACCCAATTCTTTGGCAAGAACTCTGTCGAGAATTGACTAAATGTGACAAAGTGAACATTTGAACAAAGTGAAAATTGTGAACCTATCCTTACGAAGTGAAATTCGAGATAGAGACTCTGCCGAATAAAAGCAACTAAATGTTGCTTTTATGAGAGGTAATAAGCCAGATACTTCGTATCTGGCTTATTACCTCTCGCAAAACAATTCAACCAAACCTTTACACAAAGATTTGAACTATTTTGTTAAAACCAATTGGTTGTATTTACAAAATTTATACATACTGTTGCAAAACTTCTCCGCCCATAGACTCAACTGTTTCCGGCAGCATAGGCGTATTAACCTCAAAAATATGAGCTTGAGCAGGGCCAAGGTCTATATCTATGCCGTTGTTTTCGGCAATCCAGCTGCTGCCTGTACCATATTTTGGTGCAATATCAACCAACTGTTGTGAAGCGTTTAAGCCCGGAATTTCCACTTTTACATGCTGTCTTGAGTTTACATCGTGGTTTGCAATAGTAATGAGTGTTTTGCCGTCTTTGCATCTTGCATAGGCAATAACCTCATCCAGTTTGTCATTATCAACTTTTAACGGAATATAAGAACCCTTTGTAATCAATTCACCGTATTTTGGCCGTACGCAGTTCATAAGATAACCAAAGTGTTGGCCGATTTCGGGGTGATTGCCTCCCGGTTGTCTTGATTCATTAAAGATATCCAAACGCTGTTTGTGAACATAATATTTTATGTTATCCTTCGTCGGGAATGAAGATTCGAAATATTGAATTATATTTTTGAATTTTGACTTGTCACCGGCAAGTTCTTCTATTTTTTTATTTTTGTTGTCAGTAGACAACAACTCTTTTATGTTTTTATGCTCTTTGGCATTATAGAGTACATCAGTTACAAGAGAACTGAATTCATCATTTTTCAATGCTGCTGCGTATGTAATATTTTTATCCGTTAATTTTTTGTTATTTTTGCTTTTTGCCAGCAAGAATTTTATTGCTTGCGAGTACTGCGGATCATTTTCTAAATCAGCAAGGGTTCTGTTTTTGTCAGACGATTTATACAATTTTGAAATGGCCGGAGCATTGTCTATGGATTGAAGAATATACTGCACTGCAATATCGTAAACAGGGTTTTGGATAAGCTGTGCAAATGTTTTGTCTACATACTTTTGGCCGTACTCATAAAGATATCTGTCGCCGCTTTCAAAGCCGGATAATATATACGGGTTTGTCATCGGCAAAGTGGTTTGTATAACGTTAGTCATCATACAATAGTCAGGGCCGCCGTGTGACATTGGGCTGTCATCATCGTGAGTGGCAAAAGAGCCTATTAATGATTTCCCTTTAGGCAAAATATAGGCGCCTGTTTGCGGGTCTTTAGAAATATTCAAACTTTCTCTTATAAAATTATGGAAATCTTTTGCTTTCCACATGTGGAATATGTGATACTGACCGTAATAAGAATCAAAACCTGCTTTTAATGCCTCAAAAGGTCTGTCGGCAGGCATGTTTTTCATAGGAGATGCATCTTCGTTGGTATAGCAT
This sequence comes from Candidatus Gastranaerophilales bacterium, assembly GCA_944322935.1. Taxonomy (GTDB): domain Bacteria; phylum Cyanobacteriota; class Vampirovibrionia; order Gastranaerophilales; family Gastranaerophilaceae; genus Limenecus. Next base: position 5,258 of record CALUQO010000013.1, read on the forward strand.
TCTGCAAGAAAAGCAAACTCAGGGTCTTTGCTTCTTGCATAAGAAGTTATCTGATCCCAAAATTCCGGAGGTTTTGCTCTGCCTACGTCGGCTCTGATACCGTCAATGCCCAAATCTATACACATATCAATAAATTTTTTGTGATAATCCAACAACGCAGGGTTTAAGATTCTTCTGTCTTCATCCTGCCATGGGTTGAACATTCTGATATCTTCCCAGCCCTCCGGTGTTTTAGGATTGCCGTCCGCATCAGTCGCTCTTAAGTCTTCTCTGGATTCGTAAAGGTCAACGGACATACAGCTCGGAAGATCAACCATCACTTTAATATTGCGTTTATGACATTCTTTTATTGCATCTTTTGCTTCTTCATAAACATTTTTTGGATTTGTCGGGTCATCAAGTTTCGGGTCAATAGTCAAATAATCCAGCGGTGCATATACAGAACCGGCACTGCCTTTGGCTGCTATAGCACCGGGCGGGTTAATCGGCAAAAGGTGTAATGTGTTTATGCCGTAGCTTTTCAATTCGTCCAGACGTTCAACCATTGTTGTAAAATAGCCCGGTCTTTCATTTCCCTGAATAAGCCCGTTATGGTCGGTGTCTTTTGCGGTAAATGTTCTCGGCACGAGTGCAAAAATAACAGCCTGATTGTTCTGGAACATCGAGCGCAAATTGTTTTTGTAATTCAATGGTGCTTCTGGTTCTTTTACCGTTGCAACCGGTGCAGAGGCCATTGGTTTGCCTGTTCTGTTGATTAATGCCGTGAGCAAACTGCCCTGAGCAGTATTGTATTTATCCGCAACAGGGGTTGATACGGGTTTGTATGCGGGAACAGACACATATGTGTTTTGTTGTGCAGCCGGTGCAGGAGCAGGCGTTTGCTGCTGCATCATCTGAGAAAGCAGTGATGCTTTAAAATTTATTCTATGAGTGTTTATATTGTTTAAGCTAATGTTTATCATTATTTATCTGCTCCTTCGGGGGGGGTTTTATACTCATATTTATATTTGTTAAAGTGATTTTGTTTACCCATTAACGCTATTGTTACAGCGCTTAAGGCGAGAGTTCCGCCCAACAATCCGTATACCAGCTTTGTCCATTTGTTTCTTGAACGTACTTCCTGTGCAGCATTAACAAAGAAATCAGTAACATTTTTACCGGATCTTTGAGATATTGCTTTGTTGGAATAGTGGAAGTCCAAATCCTTCGCCAGTATGTCTAAATCCAACTGAATAGCTTTATCAATTTCTTTATTTTGATAATCATAAAATATTCTGTTTAGTCTGTCTTTTGTTTCTTTATAATAACTTTCACCGAACAGCAATCTCTTTTCTTCAATAGCACCGCTGATTAGTTCATAATTTAATAAACGTTCTTCATCTCCGGCGTGAATAAGATCTTCTATCATATGGTAAAAGCCGTTCTTGTCGGTTGTATATCTGGATAACAATTTATTTTCAATTCTCAGATAAGTTGCTCTCATTATCTGGTTGTTAACATTGCATTTTTTAACAAATTCGGAATCTTCAATAGCAGCGGCAGTGTCACCCGACAACGGCGCAAATACCTGTCTTGCTATTCTTTTTACTGATTCCAGTGAGTGTTTTAAGCCCTGTTTTGAACCCGGAAGTTCTGTTTCCATTTTTGTTGTCCAGCTGTTAATATCGTTCTTTTGCAAAACAATATCTTTTAAGTATTCTTTTAAAGAAGCTCTTTTTTGTTCATCTGTCATTCTTGATAACGCATAAATGTCATTTGCCGCGTTTTCCTTGACTTTGCCGTAAGCATCTTTTTCCAGTATTTCAGAAACGGAGAAATCGATATTTTTGAACAAATCTAAAGCTTTAATCGGTCTTACATAAGAATCTATAGTATTTCTGTATTTTCTGTGGACTTCAGACATCCTTAGTTTATAGTGCATAGCAAGGGCATCTTTGACATTGTGCCCTACACTGTTATACGCAACTGATTCCATCAATTCTTTGACTTTAATGAGTGTACCCTTTGTATCGGAAGAACCGATAAGTTTAATAACAGCCTGTTCTTCTTTGGCAAGTGCGGTTTTTGCATATTTGGACATTGTTGCAATAACCTTTTTATATTTTTCAGGGTCAGCAGCTATTTCCGTGAATTTTTTGCTTAACACTTTACTTGCGGAGGTTGCATCCTGAGTGGCAAGCAAAGCGATTTCACCCTCATTAAAGCCCAATGTTTTGAGATATTTTTTAGGAACCCTTTCCCAGTTAATAGCTGTAATTGATTCGGAAATATTCTGGATGGATGTTCTTTCAAACTCTTTCAGTCTGTTTTGCAATTCCTTGTTTGTATATGCAAAATTAAAGATTTTCTGTAACTGATTTTTATCAATAACAAAACATTTTTGAGTTTCAAAATAAGCCTGTACCCTTGAGTTAATCAAATCTTTCAAAACTCTGTTGAAATTGTGTACAGGTGCATAATCCGGTGCTTTTTTCTTTTTATCAAAGATTTTATCAAACGTAAACGGCTCAAGTGTTTTTTGAGCAATGCTCTGCATTAAAGCATTTTTGGCGTTATATCCGAATGGCTTGCTGATATTTGAATTTGCAATTTGAAGGCCCTGTTCATAAGTATGACCTTCCGTTGCCAGAACATTTGCAACAATCTCATTCACCTGTTCCATAGAAAGGCCGTTATAACTGAACAGACTTTCCGGGAATTTGGACTTATACTTATCCGGTATTTTTGCGACAAGTTCTTTAACAGAATCAGAAGTTATTTTAACAAGTGTTTCTTTAAGCTCTTTATCAACAAAAATCTTTGAATCCGTCATATCTGCGCCGTTTTTCATTGCAGTTTCCAAAGAGGTTTTGAAGCCTGTAGCAAAGAACTTGTTGTCAAGGTATTTTTGTAATTTTTCAAACTGTTTTGGGGACAGAACACCGTCCTCCGTCATTAATGCATTAAAAGCAGCCTGTTCTTTTGCCGGAATTTTAATATCCAGAGCTTTCATAACTGCAGATACATCTCTGTTACCGGATCTAATTACATTATCCAGTTTTGCATCTAATGCGTTTATTTTATTTTCAGCCTTTTTGTATCTTGTTTTTTCAAGCTGATTTTTTAACGGTGTTTGAACAGCATCAGCTACTATAGAAGACACAACAGGGGTCATAACACCGGCTGTGAGCATCCATAAAGTTTTGCCCTGGACAGCAACCTGTGCGGCCCTGTTCATAACAGCTTCATTTCTGTTCTTAATATCGCGGGGTACCCCTAATTTGTCACCCATTTTATCAAGATAAATATATTCTTTATCATATTTTTGATAGTATTCTTCAGGTGATAACGGTCTGCCGTCGAGGTCTGCATATCTGTAAATATCCATCGGACGGTACTGATTGTCCTCGTAAACATATTTTCTTCTGCCCTCGGAGTCAATATATTCTTTATTTATGTTAACGCCGTATAAGGCTTTGATAGGTGCGCCCAAAACGTGCGGCCATACTGCCATGGAGGCAAACCAAGTACCAAGCCCTACAAACTCCATTCCTTTTGCAAACGGAAACATTTTTGATGTAGCCAAAACTGCAGCGATACCAAGAGAACCGGCTCTTATTGAAAGGTCATTAATTTTTCCTACATTATAGTCCTTGCCTTCTCCTTTAAAAGCTGCGTTATAAAAATATTTTGCATAATCTCCGTATGATTTAATTGTGCTGCCTATAGACTGGAAAAAGTTTTCATGTACAAGTCTGGCTTTGGAAGGTGCAGGTCTTACTCCCTTTGGCGCAGTATGAGTATCGCTCAAAGGTCTTGCCGGAAGATAAGAATATATTTGAGTTTGGGGAAACTGATTTTTTATATCCTGAAACGGCTGTTTGTGAACAGGCAGAGGTGCAGTTTGTACAGACGCATTTACACCGGCAGCCGGTGTTTGCTGAGTCTGTGGTTTATAAACAGGTATTGATTGTATTAAATTGCCCATCTATTGTTGCCCCTCTTTAATGTTATTATTTCCGGTTGTTTCAAGCTTATGACGCTTAGCTGATGTTTTTGTAACAAGCAGTGTAATAGCCGTTAATGTTGCAGCTGCAGTAGAAAGTATTACGGACTTACCAGCAATGGAAGAGCCTCTGCTATGCCCTTTCCAAAATTCCATAAAACTTTGTCCAAACGGTTTAAGCATGTAATCATATACTGCAACTTTAGTATTGTGCAGCCTGTCTTTAATTGCCGTGTCTTTACCGAAAATACCGTCTTTAACCGTCTTTTTAAAACCTTCTGAAGAAGACTTATCCCAGGCCGGCTGATTAGCCATGCCAACTCCGAGGGTTACAAAAAATGCTGTCAAAGCATACTGCCATGCTCTTGCCATGACAATTGTTTTTTTAATCAGCGGTTTTATAGTGGAATCAATATTGTTGGCATCTTCTTTAATTCCGTATTTTTTGCCGTATTCTATATAATTTTTGTTAATTTCTTCAGGAGTTCTGCCTTTTTCATTATATAAAAGGTCTGTCCTTGTGAAGTCAGCACTTTCAAACGCTGTATGAAATTCCACCTCTTTTTCGAAGGCTCCGGATTTTTTTGAAGATTTTGAAATATATTTAGCATAAGGCTGTTTCAAATCGACGCCCCTGCTGATTTTTACAGTATTGTTGATAATTGATTTTGCAAGCGCAGCCCCTACGTAATACAATCCGACACCGAGTGCCATGTGCTTGGCAACCTTTTGCGCAGCACCTGCAGAACGGAAATTATCTTTTTTCACACCTGCATAAAACAAAGCCGCAAGTATGGGACCGCCAATATAATAAGGGAATTTTGCCGTCTGTAAAAATTCAAAAAATGTATAATCCTGTGCTCCGCCTAACCCTCTGGGAAAATGAATCAAAGGAATATCAAGAGTTTTTTCAATATTAATGCCTATACGTTTTGCCAGCGTATTTTTTTGAACTAATTCATCCTTATGTATATCATTTTTGTAATAGCTAAGGCTATGGTCATCCCCGTTTTGAACACGTTTTTTCTTTTTCGGTGTTTGAAAACTCTGCTCTATAGATGATTTTGCCTGGGCGGAAAGAGAGCCCGATGACACAGCGTGATTAGCCTGATTGTTTTGAATAGTTGACACAGTAACCATAATTTCCCTTGAATCGCATGTAAGTCCTATTTATACAAGACTTCTAAAAATATTTTTTGCTAGTCGTTTTGAAGGATTTTTTCCCCAATTCCTATAATCTAGTCTACCACGGTATTTTCAGAAGAAAATACTTTTTACAATTTGTAATATTTTTATTTTTGTTAATACATAATCGCACAAACAAAAGCAAAGGCGCAAGGGAGACTTTAATCTAATCTAGTATCGCAGGTGCCGGCTGATTTCAGCCAGCACCTGTTCCCTTTTACATTCTTTTGCATTCTTTTGCATTCTTTTGCATTCTTTTTCCACTCTGCCGAATAAAAGCTGACTAAATGTCAGGCTTTATTTTTATGAGGGGCTTTGATTTTGTGAAAATTGTAAAAATTGGGGCTTCACTATGTGAACAATGTGTCACTCGCCTACACTTAACTTCGTTAAGTTTCGGTGACAGGCTCACAAGTATCGCTTACGCTCTACTGTTCACTATGTCAAAAAAATTCGTTCACACCGCTTACCTCTCACAAAACCGGCCACTGGCTGCTTTTGTTCGGCAGAGCCTTATCACGGATTTTTTAACATTGGTCAGCTTTTATCCGCAAATTCTGAAACACACACAACTCTCACCCAAACTTTGCTAATAAATCTTTTTTGTATAAAATTATTAATATATAAACATTAAGAATTGAGGATATGAAATGTCAGAGAAAGAATTTGAGTTTAAAGACACACTGAACTTGCCGAGAACAACACTTGCAATGCGTGCTAATGCGCCTGTAAGAGAATTAGAGATTCAGGATTTTTGGGATATAGAAAAAATTTATGAAAAAAATCTTGCTCAAAGAAACATTGAAAACAAATTTGTGCTGCATGACGGGCCGCCGTATTTAAGCTCACCTAAAATTCACATCGGTACTGCTTTAAACAAAATTCTTAAAGACATTGTCACAAAATATAAAGCTCAAAGCGGTTTCTATGCGCCGTATGTTCCGGGATACGACGGACACGGTCTGCCTATTGAAAACGCTGTACTTAAAAATATCAAAGACAAAAGCGATATTACAAAATTTCAACTAAGACAAATGTGCAGAGATTTTGCTATGCAAAACCTCAAAGGTCAGGAAGAAGACTTCCGCCGTCTTGGAGTCTGGGGCAACTGGGACAATCCTTACATAACAATTTCTCCTGAAGTTGAAGCAGAACAGGTCAGAATTTTTGGCGAAATGTATGAAAAAGGCTATATCGAAAAGGGCTTAAAACCGGTTTACTGGTGTCCGAAATGCGAAACAGCACTTGCCGAAGCGGAAGTTGAATACGCTGATCACACATCAAAAGCGATTTATGTAAAATTTGAGTTTGAAGAAAAAGCACAACAAAAAATAAGAGAACTTTCCGGAATCGAATCACAAGACCCGATATATGCGGTTATCTGGACAACTACCCCGTGGACAATTCCGTCAAACCTTGCTATATGCCTTAACTCAAGATTCGAATACTCGCTTGTTAACTATTTCGGCGACATTTTTGTTATAGCTTCCGACCTTGTGGAGGCCTTTGTTAAAGACAATGAGTTTGAAGAAAAAGATATAAAAATCCTCGGTTCCGTAAAAGGCAGCGACCTTGAAGGTATGAGAACCGTTCATCCGCTTTATGAAAGATATTCTCCCATACTTCTGGGCGACCACGTTACATTAGACGCCGGTACAGGCTGCGTTCACACAGCGCCGGGTCATGGTCTTGAAGACTGGGAAGTCTGCCAGAAATACAATATTGATGTTCTTTCTCCGCTGGATGCAAAAGGGTACTGGACGGACGAAGTCCCTGATATGCAAGGCATTTACTACGAAGAAGGCAACGACATTGTTATACAAAAACTGGATAAAGCTGGAGCGCTGTTATCGCACAAAACAATCACTCACAGCTATCCTCACTGCTGGAGATGCAAACACCCTGTTATTTACAGAGCAACACCGCAATGGTTTGTTAAAGTCGACAGATTCAGAGATAAAGCTCTTGAAGAAATTCACAACGTTGAATGGATTCCTGCATCAGGCGAACAAAGAATAGCCAACATGGTGGCATCCCGCTCCGACTGGTGTATTTCAAGGCAAAGAATCTGGGGTGTGCCAATCCCTGTATTCTACTGCAAAGACTGCGGTGAACCTATTGTTACACGTGCAACAATAGAAAAACTTGCAAAAGTTTTTGAAGAAAGTTCTTCTGATATCTGGCTTAAAGAAGGCCCAAAATATCTTATGCCTACCGCATTTAGATGTCCTCATTGCGGAAGCAGAAACTTTACAAAAGAAAAAGATATCATGGACGTATGGTTCGACTCGGGTATCACACACCGTGCGGTTGTGGAAAAACGTTCAAAAGAACTTGGTCACCTGCCTGTTGAATTGTACTTAGAAGGTTCTGACCAGCACAGAGGCTGGTTCCAGTCTTCACTTCTGACAGCTGTTGCAACAAGCGGAAAAGCGCCTTATCAAACAGTATTGACACATGGTTTTGTACTGGACGGTGAAGGCAGAAAGATGAGCAAATCTTTAGGCAACACCATTGCGCCTCAGGATATCATTAAAGTATTCGGCGCAGACGTACTCAGACTATGGGCTGCTTCTGTAGATTACAGAAACGATGTAAGAATCGGAGAAACTGCTATCAGACAGATGGTTGAAATCTTCAAAAAAATGAGAAATACCTCAAGATTCTTGCTCGGCAACCTCTATGATTTCGACCCCGAGGCTGATTATGTTTATTACAAAGACTTAAAAGCAATAGACAAATTTGCCCTGCACAAATTGAATACACTTATCAAAAACGTAACAGAAGCGTTTGACAAATATGAATTCTATAAATACTTCCAGCACCTGCAAAACTTTGCGGCTGCGGATTTGAGTTCATTCTATCTTGATATTGTAAAAGACAGACTATACACTGCAGGCAAAAAATCTCTGTCAAGACGTGCCTGCCAGACAGTGTTGTTCGAAATATCACAGGCATTAACAAGAATGCTTGCGCCTGTTATGCCGCATCAGGCAGAAGATATCTGGCAAAATATGCCGGAAAAACAAAGAGGCGGCATAAAGAGCGTTCTTTTAACAGATTGGCCAAACACTAACGTTAAATGGGTCAATAATAATATTGAAGAAGAATTCACAAAAATTCTTAAACTCAGAGAAATAGTAACAAAAGCCATTGAACCGTTGAGAGCGGATAAGGTTATCGGAAGTTCGCTTGAAGTTGCTGTATACGTACAAGGCGGCAACGCTGAACTGTTAAACAAATACGAAAAAGAACTTGCCAATATCTTCATCACTTCTCAGGCGGAACTTACAGACAGCGCACCCGAAAAAGTTCTTAACAAGCTGGAAGAAGAAGGTTACACAATTTATGTAACCCACGCTCACGGAGAAAAATGCGACAGATGCTGGAAATACAGAAAGCTCATCAACATAGGCCCGCAGGGCAGCATTTGTCAGGATTGTATCAGCGCAATCAATGGCGATGACTAAATTATTTATAGTATAAACATTAGTTATTGATAAAAAGAAGAGCGTTTTGCTCTTCTTTTTTATATTTGTTTGTCTGTTCAAATTCAATAATTACGCAGGAATTTCTATTGTAAATTCAGTCCCCTTGCCTTTTTGCGATTCAAAAGAAATTTTTCCGTTATGCTTTTGCACAATCTTTTGTGATATTGCAAGCCCCAGCCCCGTACCGATTTTTTTGGTCGTTGTACCTGCGCTGAACATTTTGTCTTTAATGCTGTCGTCAACACCGGAGCCGGTATCTTTTATCTTTACATACAGCATGTTGTTTTGAAATTCCGTGGTTATTGTGATTGTTCCCTTATCTTTTATGCTTTGACAAGCGTTGATAAGTATATTCATAAACACCTGATTAAGCATGTTGGGATAACATTTTATGCTTGGTATATCACCATAGTTTTTAACAATTTCTATTTTGTTTTTGGTTTCATGTTTTATTAATTCCAGCGTCAAATCGAGCTCGTTGTTTATATCTGCCGATTGCAAATCCGCTTCATCAAGTCTTACAAAACGTTTGAGACTTTGCACAATACCGCTTATGCGTTTTATTGCCTCTTTATCAATTTTGTTGATATTTTGAATGTTTTCCAAAATCATTTTGTTGTCACAGGATTGTGAAAGTTTTGCAAGCATCTTATTTAAAATATCGTTGTTTGCGTTGATTGAACCGAGAGGAGTGTTGATTTCATGCGCAACACCAGCCACAAGCTGCCCTAAAGACGCCATTTTTTCGGAGTTTATAAGCTGCAATTGTGTTTCTTTTAACTCGTTTAAAGTTTTTTCAAGAGTTTCGTTTTTTTGTTTTACTTCAAAGAACAAAGATGCCTGAACAATGGCAGAGGCTAGCTGTGCCGCAATGGATTGGAGCACATCGTTTTGAGATTCGTCATAATATTTTTGCGCAGTATAAATTATAAGTATGCCCAATATCTCATGCATACGATAAACAGGCACTATAATTCTGTTCACGGGAGAAGGATAATTCACCTCGCTGTTTAAATACTCTTTGATACATGGAGTTACTCGTATTGATTTTGTTTTTATAAAATTTTTGGTTTCAGGGGCAAATTCTGCCTTTTCTCCGACAATCGAAGCAAATTTTTCGGGATATACAGAGTTTATGTAAAACTCGTTATCCTTTAGTTGAACGTAATAAACTTTTATTGCGCCAAACAGGTTGAAAAGCTCTTTTAAAGTGGAATTGATAATTTTATCAATATCCATGGACTCTCTTATTACATTTGTAACCCTGTGCATAAGTGCAAGTTTAAGCGCCTGGGTCTGCGCTTTTTGCTGCAGAGCCGCATATTGTCTGTTTTCTTCGGCAAGGTTCAAATACTGCTGACGGATAAAAGCGTATTTTTTTTCTGTTTCTTCATACAAGATATCGTTAGTTATATTTTTAAACGCCAGAACTTTGTATTCCCCGTCCATAAATGACGTAATTTGAAAATAAGACAGCTGTTCTTTTGTCTTTTGATACGAAGCTATGGCAGTAAAACTTTCTTTTGAATGTATCGCAAAGTTAACCGGATTTGATGCAAGCAAGTTGTCGGAATCCAAAACACAAATATCAAAAGAAAAATAGTTAGAAAATCTTTCAAAGTTCTTAATATTACCAAAGTTTTTTACAAAAGCAATATTTTTGAACACAATTTTGCGGTTAGAATCCAAAAGCAAAATTGCAGTGTAGAAATTATTATACAGAGTAAAATCGTCACCCGTCATAATTTTATATTAACACTTTATTGAAGAATCCAAAAATGTATTACATAAGAAACAACAATACCGAGAATTGCCCCCATAAAAACTTCAAAAGGAGTGTGCCCCAAAAGTTCTTTCAGTTTTTCACCGGCAGCAGAGGGACGGTGAGCATAAAATTCTTCCATAACTCTATTCATGGTTGCGGCAATTTTTCCTGCGGAACGTCTTATACCTGCAGCATCATACATTACAACAAATGCATACCCCAAAGCCACAGCAAAGATTATGGAATTTAATCCCTCATTATAACCGACCGTCATGGAAAGAGCAATAACCCCGGCACTGTGAGAACTTGGCATTCCGCCTGTCGTTGTAAAAATTTTAAAATTAACTTTTTTATGAACTATTACAAAATAAATAAACTTTAATACCTGTGCAATAAAAGCTGCAATAAATCCGTTGCCTAAAACTTCTATCGCTGTGCCTGTCTCGTACATTAACAAACCCTTTCCGAGATACTGTTTACAATCCCCGTCAAAACTTCTGACTCTATATTATGTTCTTTTAATATACCACAAGCAGTACTGCAAAGTGAAGCCACCTGTTTTTTAGCCTCATCAAGTCCGTAAAGACTAACGTACGTAGCTTTTTCTTCCAACGCATCTTTGCCGGGTGTCTTGCCGAGTTCTTCAAGAGTCGAAGTCACATCCAAAATATCATCCATAATTTGAAATGCCAACCCCATATTCTGCGCAACCAAAGTTAACGCTTCAAGTATTTTGTCATCGGCTCCGCCAAGTATTGCACCTGTTCTTAAAGAAAGCTTGAACAATGCTGCGGTTTTATTCTCATGGATAAAGTTAAGCGTTTGTTTATCAATTTGCTTGCCTTCGGAATCAATATCCACAACCTGCCCCGCAATGAGTTTTTCGGCTCCTGCGCTGACAAGAAATTCCTCAAGTACTTTTAAAATTTTATCCTGAGATACCGTTTTAGGAGTCTTTTGGATAATAATTTGCGGTGCAAAAGACAACAACGCATCACCCGCCAGCACAGCCGTAGACTCGCTGAATTTTTTATGGTTTGTGAGTTTGCCTCTTCTGTAATCATCATTGTCCATACAGGGCAAATCGTCATGGATAAGGCTTTGGGTATGGAGCATTTCAATAGCGCAGGCTGTCGGAATAGCCTGTTCATAGCTGCCTGAAAGCACCCTGCAGGTTTCAAGACACAGCATCGGGCGCAATCTTTTCCCGCCGGCAAGAACCGAATATCTCATAGATTCCCAGATTTCGCGCGGATACTTTACTGGCAAAAACTCATCCAGTTTTTGTTCTATTAGTTTTATGTAAGCTTCAAATTGCTGTTTTACGGACTGTTCCATTATTCGTGTATTTCCTTATCTATATTTTGATTTGTTTTGCGTCTTGAAATTTGGCGTTTTTTACTGCTGATTTTGGTAATTTCTTTGTTATGCAGAGTTTTTGAGCGGGTTTCCGTTTTTTTGCCGCCGTAGGTAACCTGCTTTTTATACTCTTTGGCTTCTTTTACAAATTGCAGATAACTCCGGTAGCGTGTTTCATCCGTTAAATCCTGATGTTCCAATACCTTACAGCCTGTTTCGTGTTCGTGCAGGCAGTCAGAAAATTTACACGCACCGTAACCTTTTTGTATTTGTACTATTTCTCTAAACAAAAGTCCGACTTCGGCAGGCATCAAAAAATCAAATTTAAGCTGGCTGAATCCGGGAGTATCGACAATTCTTGAGTTCTTATCAATAGAAATAATTTCACAGTGTCTTGTTGTGTGAGTTCCCCGTTCAGATTTTTGCGAAACCTGTTTCGTTTTCAGGTTCAAATTAGGACAAACCGCATTAATCAAAGAGGATTTGCCAACACCCGAAGACCCGCACAAAACCGTAATTTTATTTTCTAAATATTTTTTAAATTCTTCTATCCCGTTGCCTTCAAGTGCCGAGGTAAAAAGTATATTATAGTTTAACGGTTCATAAATCTTTTTAATTTTTGCTATAATTTCTTCTTCCCCCTCAAGGTCATTTTTGTTAAAACACAAAACGGGATGAAGATTGTAATACTCACAAAAACACAAATATCTGTTAAGCTGTTCAAAATCAAGGTCGGGTTCTTTTAGGGCAGAAACAATAATAACCTGATTTATATTGGCAACTTTAGGGCGGGGGATATAGTTTTCACGGGGCAGAACTTTTGCAACAAACGCCTGTTTGGAATTTTCGTTTATTTGTTCAAGCTCAACAAAATCTCCCGTAACAATGGAATCTTTTCTTTTTTTTAAAACATCACGGATTTTGCACTCATACTCGCCCTGAGGTGTATTAACATAATAAAAATCCGAATGTATTTTAAAGATTTGTCCTTTCATTCTATTGATTATATCTCAACGCCAAGCACGCGTAAACAGAATATTACGTAAAAGGGATTAATATTTCTTAAAAATAAATACATCCGTCTGCTTACTCGTAACAAAAAACGAGGCACCAGCCTCGTAATTTTTGTTACTTCGTATGTTCGGCGGCAACGACTCTGCCGAGCGAAACAATCCTGTGAATTGTTTCGCGAGAGGTTGAACCGCAAATTTACGCCAGTAAATTTGTCGTGAAAATCCCCTAAAACTTCAATATTGATTTGGGATATTTCGGCTCCTGTCGAGTTTGCAGACGCAAACTCTTACGTCGCTGTCGTCCAGTGTCAAAATGCCGGCAAAATTCAACATTTTCCCGGCATTTTTCACCTCCGTCTGCTTACTCGTAACAAAAAACGAGGCACCAGCCTCGTAATTTTTGTTACTTCGTATGTTCGGCGGCAACGACTCTGCCGAGCGAAACAATCCTGTGAATTGTTTCGCGAGAGGTTGAACCGCAAATTTACGCCAGTAAATTTGTCGTGAAAATCCCCTAAAACTTCAATATTGATTTGGGATATTTCGGCGGCAACGGGATTTGAACCCGTGTCAACAGAATGAGAATCTGCTATCCTGACCCCTAGACGATGCCGCTACAGGGAATATATTTTCCAAGTATAAGTATAGCACTAAAAAAATTTATGCAATGCGCCGGGATAAAATCTTCTAAAATTTGATATAAGCTTAATTACATAACATATATAAGGGGCTCTTAAGAGCCAAATTTTAATAAATACTGCGATTAAAGGGTTTACTTTTTTTCAAAAACCGTTAAACTGTACATGCACTTAAGTATGTAAAGGAGTGTCTTATGACATTAATGAATGGTCAGGCTTTATTTGCCAATGCTTTATCGGGTTTATCCACAACCTATTCAATACTGGCAAACAACAGTTCAAGTTCCGGCGGTTTAACAATTGATGATATTGCAAACCCCTCAACTACCGCATTACAGCAGCTGGGTTACAATACAACTTTTGCACAATTTTTATCATCAAATTTTGCTGCAATAGACAAAGACGGCGACGGAAAAATCAGTGCCGACGATATGAGCAATTTGACAAGCAAACTTTCTCAAAGCGGTTTAAGTTATCAGGAGCTGTGTCAATTATGTTCCAGCGGAATGGGCAGCAGTGATGTGTTGAGTAATGTGTTGACTTACTTCAACCAGATTGACACAAATAAAGACGGAAGAGTAACCAATGCGGAAATTCAGGCATTCAGTCTTAAGGCGGACGAAGAAAAGCTTAAAACGGAATACCAGTCATTTAAGCCAAGCTCAATGAGCGTGTTTTATTCGGACAGTGATTCTGACAGCGAGCCGTCAAGCCTTATTGACAACCTGTACCCGCAAGACAAATCATCATAGTTTATAACACATCATTTATTCAATATAGAAGCAATTAGATAAAAAGTTGCTTCTATTTTTTTAACCCGTCTTTAATAATTATCAGATTCTGAGCAATTTTCATCTGTGTTGTCGGCAATACAACATCATTCAAGCCGTTAGCAATACTTAAAACAGAACCCGCTTTTAAAACAACATCTTCACCTTTGTAGGTAAAAGTATAGTCGTCCTGTCTGTCTGATCTGATAGTGATTTTGTCCATTCCTGCCACCTGGTAGATTAAATAATTTTGTTACTTGTTTATTATAACAAAAAAGTATAAAATATTAATACTCTATACAGGTATTAATTTTGTTCCTACATTATTTACTATCGGGAGAGGCGACTCGAAAACTTTGAAGTATACCTACCGTAAAATTTTACGCCAGTAGGAAACGGATTAGTCAAGGCACTCACCCACCTGCGAGCCGCGCAGGTAACAAAATCGTACTTGTGTAGAGTTTTTTATGTAATCACGCAGCTCATAAGATAAAATTGTAAACTTTTGTTAATTTTTGAGGAATTTTATCAAAAAATATGTTTAAAATTCTGAAAAATGGGAATTATTAATATAGAAGAATAAGAAAAGCTGGTGATTCAAATATGTCAATAAGCGCAATATCTTCATACATGATGTCAGTATATGTACCCTCCAGCGGTGCTACAAATCAAGCTGAGCAAAATGACCTTGAATACCAGCTTATTTTACAAGAATTACAAGCTATGGGTATTGCATCTTCCGGCGATAAAACAACTGATAAGTTGAAGCTTGAAACGGCAAAATCCTATCTGGAAATGTTGCAATCCCAAAGCGATTCTTCTTCTGTTAAAGACAGAGGGTCAATCCCGTTTGATGATGTAATGAACACTTTAAATCTTACCATTACCGGAGATTTAGACGAAGATTATGACACCACCATCGACAGACTGGATTATGAAATTTATCTTGCTTCTTCTGACGAGGAAGAAGAATACTATCAGGCGTTGAAAGATCTTGTTGAAAGTGATTACAACACTGCAAAACAAAATCGTATCAGCTATTCTTCCGGTTACAGCCAGACAGAAATGCTGAATCAATATCTGGCTCTTATGGGCTTATAACAATATACATATTAAAATTTGTTTTTATCCATCTCCCGATGTAAAAGTCGGGTTATTTTTTTGCATAATTTTTTTGCCTAAAAATACACTCTCAAGCTGCCGGTTAAGTTCGTCTGTAATAACCTGATAGTTTTCATTAACAGGTGTGGCTTTTCCCGTTTGTATGGATTCTAAAAATATTGAAGCACTTTTAGGAGGAAGTTGACTGTCTAGAAAAGCAGGAGAGTATGCCACCTGTTTTCTTGCCGGCACTATCAAACCGCTTTGTGCCAGTTTAGAAAGGGAATAAGGCGAAGATATAAATTCAATAAATTTAAGCGCTTCTGCTTTATGTTTTGAACTTTTAGACAGAGCATAACCGGAAGCATCTATATTAACAATGGAACCTTTTTTGCCCGAGGGAAAGCTCATAATATCCCAATCGAATTTAGCCTCCTGCCTGTATTTTGGCACAAGCCATCTTCCGGAAACCTGCATTGCAATTTTTTGCTGCAAAAACATCTGTGCCATTGTACGACTTGCACTTTGTGATTTTTTAGGGGCAATATTGTATTTGTTAGCTAAATCAGAATACAGGTTAATTGTGTCTATTGCATTTTTTTCTGTTATAGTCATTTTTTTGCCGTCATCACTCAATACAGAAGCTCCGTTGCTAAACAAAAACGGCATAACATACAACAAGTCTGTTTCATAACTTAAACCGAAAACTTCGCCTTTTGATTCTGTTTTAAACTGTTTTGAAATATTTATTAAATCATCAATTGTCCAGTCACTTGAGGGATATGGAATGCGGTATGTGTCAAAAAGATTTTTGTTGTAATAAACAACTAGATTGGAAACATCTCTGGGGATTGCATAAATTTTTTTGTCAAAAGTAAAACAATCAACAGACTTTTGAAAAAACTCGTCCTTTTTTATATATGGTGTCAAATCCTCTAAAAGATTGGCTTTTACGTATTTGGGAAGATAATAATTGTTAATAAAAACAACATCGGGTGCAAGGTTAGACGCATACAAAAGATGCAGCTTTTGAAAATAATTCTGCGGTATGTGAACAAATTCAACCTTTATATCAGGATTTTTTTGTTCAAACTCGGCAATTAAAGGTAGTAAATAAGATATCTCACTTTGAGACCCCCAGCTTGAAAACTTTATAACAACGCTCTTGTCATCAACACTGTTTTTTGATAACAAAAACATAAGAAACAACAAAATTAAAAATACTAAGCCGAATATCTTTTTCATGTATAAAACAAAAATACTATTTACAGGTTAACAAGTAAATTCATTTTTTTATCGGACACTTCAACAAGAGCCTGATAGTTATCGAGTTTTATAATATATGTTTCTTTTGTTTTCTGAGTTTCAGAGAGTCTTGCTCTTATTTCTTTTGTCTTGATATTATTAAATTGATTCAATAGAAAAATTTCGTCATTAATATAACCTATTAATGAATATTTTTGATTGTATTTGACAAGGCAAAATCCCTTATTTGATGCAAGCGGTGATGTATATAAGAGTATGGGATTCTGTGTTTTTTCAATTGGTTCGGAAAAATACTTTTGTACAAAATTGTTTGGTATTTCTTTCGTATTGATTTTTCGTCCCGGCAAATTATCACCTGCATCATAATTGCTTCCGTTGTAAAGAGAAGAGCTTTCCCTCGGAATATGGTATTTTTCAAGTTCTGCATCGAGTTCATCAGAATCTTTTTTATCTATTTTTATATTGCCTATAACCTGTTCATCTTCATTATAATCAGACATTACATCTTTAAAAGTTTTTACGGCTATATAAACAATAGCAAAAGGAAATGTTACAAGTGCAAATATAGCAAGAAATGTAGCTATATCAAATTTTTCTTTAGGGGCAACATACATTGTACGTTCAGGCGGCAGAGTACCGTCTATCAATTGTTGTGCTTCGGGATTATATTTGGGGTCTAATACTTTATATTTGTAATCGGAGGCATCTGCATAGCCGCAAGAATTAAACACCAGCAATATAAAAACGATGCAGTTAAATATAATTTTTAATAGATGATTTTTTTTTGCTTGTTTCATTTGGCAGATATAATCCAATGTACTAATAATAATGTTCGACGATTGTTAACATTGTAACAAAAAGCCGGGCTATTTTTCAACTTTATTGTTAAGAAAATCAACAATACCTTTAAGCCCGAGTTTGTAACTGTCTGCACCAAAACCGCAAATTTGTCCGATACAAACCGGAGCAATAAAAGAATTTTTTCTGAATTCTTCTCTGGCATGAATATTGGAGATATGTACTTCAACTGCGCTTAGTTCAACAGCGCTGATTGCATCACGGATGGCAACGCTGGTATGCGTATATGCTGCGGGGTTAATTACAATCCCCTGACAATCTTTTTTAGCGCTTTGTATTCTGTCTACAATTTCACCTTCTATGTTGCTTTGAAAAGTTTCAATTTCTACACCGAGTTCTTGAGCATACTCTTTAAGCTGAGCATTGATATTTTCCATTGTCAAAACGCCGTATATTGCGGGTTCGCGTGTGCCCAGCAGGTTAATATTAGGTCCGTTGATAATCAGTATTTTCATACAAATAATCTATCATGGAGCTAACTGCTTTGTCTAATTTTAATTTTGCATTATAATATGATTGGGTCAAAAATTAACAGATAATAAAACTAACGGGTTTTTAAAATTATGATAGAAATGAAAGTAATGGGTATAGCACTGGATACAAGAACGGGTTCTCCGATTGTAGTTCTGCACGATATTGATAACAGAAAAGCACTGCCTATCTGGATAGGTTCTGCAGAAGCAAGCGCTATTATCAGAAAAATTGAAAACATATCAGTTGCACGTCCGATGACGCATGATTTAATTATACAAATTGTGGAAAAACTCGGTGGAAATATTGACAGAATTGAAATAAATGACGTTGAAAAAGAAACCTATTACGCAAACATTTATCTCACAAAAGATGATGAAGAAATCGTCATAGATGCAAGACCTTCCGATGCTATAGCTATTGCAATAAGAGTTGATGCGCCGATTTATGTTACGGCAAATGTTCTGGCTAACGGTTCAGTTTCCTGTGACGCGGCTAAAGACGAAGAAGAAGCTCAGGAGTTCAGAAACTTTATTCAATCTATTAAGCCCTCTGATTTTGAAAAATTGTTAAAACACGACAAAGAATCTGACCAGTAATACCTTATAAAATGAGTCTTTGTTGTTTGACAAAATGATTGAAAATAAACAGATATTTAGCGGATATGCACATTTTTTATATATTTTAAAAGCATTGTTTTTATTTTTAAAAACTCTTCATCAGTGTATGTTTTTTCCTTTGCAAAATCGGGATTTAAGGTTATATCCGGTTTAAATTTCTGCAGATAATAATTTTCGGTACCGCAGAGCATTTTACCTATTTTTTCAAAATCTTCAAAACTTAACTGAGATTTTACGGTGGTTGTCCTAAACTCATAACCTATTTTAGAATCTTTTAAAATTTCTATACTTTTTAAGATATTGTTTGTATCAATATTAACGCGGGCAATTTCTTTGTATTTTTCAATCGGGGCTTTTATGTCCATTGCGACATAATCCAACAATTCTTCTTTTATAAGATATTCAAGAATTTTAGGCGAAGAACCGTTTGTATCGAGTTTTGTCAGGAAACCGAGTTCTTTAAGTTTTTTGAAAAAATTTCCAAGGTCTTTTTGTAGTGTCGGTTCTCCGCCTGAAACCACTACAGCGTCTAGTTTGCCCTTCCTCGTTTTTAAAAAATCAAAAACAGCAGCTTCGTCAAACAATTTGTTTGTCGAAACCGCTGTTAATATGTTCGGATTGTGGCAATACGGGCATCTGAAATTGCAGCCGAGTGTAAATACTACAGCCGCAATTTTAGACGGGTAATCCACGAGTGAAGATTTTTGCAACCCTGCTATTTGCATTTTACTCTCCGCAAGCGCAGGTTTTGTTTTCTATATCAAAGGTTTTTCTGAGTTTAAACTCCTCGGCCTTACCTTCATTCCACTGGTTCACGGGGCTTATGTACCCCACAACACGTGAGAAAACTTCACAATTTGCGCCGCAATCGGGGCAGGTAAAATGTTCTCCTGCAACGTATCCGTGTGTCGGGCATACGCTGAAGGTCGGCGAGAAGGTAAAATACGGGAGTTTGTAGTTTTCACAAACTTTTTTGACAAGGTTTTTAACAACATTTGTATCGTAAACCCTTTCTCCGGCAAAGATGTGCACGACAGTACCGCCTGTGTATCTGGTTTGAAGGTCATCCTGATTGTCCAAAAGCTCAAATATGTCGTCCGTATAATTTACCGGCAATTGTGTTGAGTTTGTGTAGAAGGGTTTTGCGCCGGATTGATATTCCTGCTCGTTTGCGCATTTGATTGCGTCAAATTTTTGTTTGTCCAATCTTGCCAGACGGTATGTTGTACCTTCGGCGGGAGTTGCTTCAAGGTTGTAGTTGTGTCCCGTTTCTTTTTGAAAGTTGGATATCATGTTGCGCATGTAGTCCATTACCTTAAGCGCAAACTCTTTGCCTTCTTTTGTTCCGATACTTTTGCCCAGAAGGTTTTCGCAGGCCTCGTTCATACCGACAAGCCCGATTGTTGAAAAGTGGTTTTTCCAGTAAACGTCGAAGCGTGCCTTGATATCTCTGAGGTAGAATTTTGTGTACGGATAGAGGTTTTTGTCCGTATATTCTTCTATAACTTCTCTTTTTATTTCAAGACTTTCTCTTGCCAGCTCCATATTGCGGCACAGCATTTGGAAAAATTCCGCTTCATTGTTTGCAAGATAGCCGATTCGTGGCAGATTTATCGTAACAACTCCGACGGAACCCGTCAGCGGATTTGAGCCGAACAGCCCGCCGCCTCTGTATTCGAGTTCTCTGTTGTCTATTCTCAAACGGCAGCACATCGAGCGTGCGTCTTCGGGTTTCATATCGGAATTTACAAAGTTTGAAAAATAGGGAATACCGTATTTTGCCGTCATTTCCCATAAGCCTTCAAGTTCAGGGTTTTCCCAGTCAAAATCTTTTGTGATGTTGTAAGTCGGAATCGGGAAGGTAAAGACTTTGCCCGTGTAATCGCCCTGCATCATCACCTCAAAATAGGCTTTGTTAATAAGGTTCATCTCTTTTTGGAACTCTTTATAAGTTTCTTCCATAAGCTCTCCGCCAATAATAACTGGTGCCTCGGCATAATAAGAAGGAACAGTCATATCCATTGTTATATTGGTAAACGGAGTCTGAAATCCTGTACGTGTCGGCACATTAAGATTAAACACAAACTCCTGCATTGCCTGTTTTACCTGCGCATAGTCAAGATTGTCATATCTTACAAACGGGGCAAGCAGTGTATCGAAGTTAGAAAAAGCCTGAGCACCTGCGGCTTCGCCCTGCATTGTGTATAAAAAGTTAACTATCTGTCCGAGTGCCGTTCTGAAATGTTTTGGCGGTGCGCATTTAACTTTGCCGTCCACGCCGGTAAAACCTTCCATCAAAAGGTCTTTTAAATCCCAGCCCACACAGTAGGTGGAGATTATATTCAAATCGTGTATATGAATATCTCCGTTTTCGTGAGCCTGTTTTATTTGTGGTGTATAAATTTTATTAAGCCAGTAGTTTTTGCTTATGGCGGAAGAAATGTAGTTGTTAAGTCCCTGAATGGAATAGGTCATGTTAGAGTTTTCTTTGACCTGCCAGTCGAGTTTTTTCAAGTAATCATCCACAAGTTTAACGTTTTTGTCGGTGATAAAGTCCTTGATTTCGGCTGTTTTGGTTACATAGGGATTTGTTGCTGCGGTTTGCGTTTTTTGCGCAAGCTTTAAAGCTCCGTTTGCACGGTCAGCATCCAATTTTTTTAATTCCATAAAAAAATCTCCTTGTCTCGAAGTAATACATACCAGATAAGCATTCCGACTATAACGGCTGCGGACCAGTGAGGGACATGCTCCCTTCTTTCCTTAAATGGTAAATATTATAATAAAACTTTTTTGAAACAAGGTCAATGATTTATTTATCATTCATAAAAATGATTTATACAGACTGTTTTTTAACAAAGTGTTTGTTGTTATGTACAACACTATGAAAAAAATCAATTATCATTTTTAGAAAAATAGGCATACATCCCCGCCAATGAAGAAATAACAGAATTTACAAAAATAGAATTTTTGGCCGGTGATTTGAATACGGTACAACTTCTTCCTACGCAATCTAAGCCGACGCCAAAGGCAAACCATGCAGATGTTGTGGTTAAAGCTTTTTTAGTCCTGTTAAAGTTATGAGTTTGTGTAGGCTGTGTATTTACATTTTTACAAAAACTTACGTGCATTTTATTTCTTTCTATAAAAATCCCATATTAAAAGCCGGATATGATATAGACATCTCAGTCTATGCCTTATCCGGCTTATCATTTCTCTGAATGACTTGCCCTCCGAGCAACAGTATCCATTCTATTTGATAAAAAATTCAAGTCAACTCGTTTTACGTGTCTTTTCCGCAGCAATTTTTGTATTTCTTACCGCTTCCGCATGGGCACGGGTCATTTCTTCCTATTTTTTGTCCATGCTGTATAGGGCCTGTCGGGATATCTTCATCATCTTCTTTGGGCCCCTGGAAGGTTTGTGCGGCCTGGGAAAGCTGTGTTTCTATCACGTCATCGTCGCGTCTGTTTACAATCTGCACTCCGAATCTTGTTCTGTAAAGGTATTTAACTGTTTCGGATTGAATATCGTGCATCATATTGTTAAACAGGTCATAGGCTTCTCTTTTGTATTCAATAAGAGGGTCTTTTTGCCCGTATGCCCTTAAGCCGATGCCGTCACGGAGCATATCGATATTATGAAGGTGGTCAATCCATTTGTTATCAACAACTCTTAGAAGTATATCTTTTTCTATATGCCTCATAACGTTGTTTTCAGAGAACGGTTCTTCCGGTTCAAAGACAGCTTCGTACTGTTCTTGAATATCGTTATAGAATCTTATTGTATCTTCTTCATGTTCTCTGTATGCGTCAATAGCCAGTTTTTTGAGCTTTTCAAAAATAGACTCATAACTCAAGCCCTGAAAATCTTTTACTTCAAGATAGTTAAGCTGCGGTATAAGCGAGTGAATTTCTTTTACCATGCCAAGCATATCGTCGTAAATGTATTCCTGCGGGTTTTGTCCCGGAGAGATATAGCTTTTTATGATTCTGTCGATTTCGCACTCAATCATATAATAAATATCTGCAGTAAGGTCTTCGCCTTTAAGTACACGGCGTCTTTGCTGATAGAATTTTTCCCTCTGGATATTCATAACGTCGTCGTATTCAAGTACGCTTTTTCTTATGTCAAAGTGATAGGTTTCAACTTTTCTTTGAGAAGCTTCTATCTGCCTTGTAATCAAGCCTGATTCAATAGCCATATCTTCTTCAACTTTAAGCGTGTTCATAAGATTGATTATGTGCTGGCCGCCGAAGATTCTCATCAAGTCGTCTTCAAGCGAGAGGAAGAATCTTGTTGAACCGGGGTCGCCCTGTCTTGCTGCACGGCCTCTTAACTGGTTATCGATACGTCTTGATTCGTGTCTTTCAGTACCTATTACGTGAAGACCGCCTGCTTTAACAACTTTTTCATGTTCGGCTTCTGTAATTGTTTTAGCTGCTTTTAAAGCGTAATCTCTTAGTTGTGCGTAATCAGGATGATCCGGCGTAATTCCTTTTTTATCGAGTTCTTCTTTAGCGAGATACTCGGGGTTGCCGCCCAAGAGAATATCTGTACCTCTACCGGCCATGTTTGTTGCAATTGTTACCGCACCGTAACGTCCTGCCTGTGCAATAATATAGGCTTCTTTTTCGTGGTGTTTTGCGTTTAAGACATTATGCGGAATATTTTTTGCTTTTAAAAGCGAGGAAAGATATTCGGACTTGTCAATACTGATTGTACCGACAAGAACAGGCCTGCCCAGTTTGTGCATTTGAAGAATTTCTTCTACAACCGCAATATACTTTTGTTTTTGAGTTTTATAAACAACATCAGGCAGATTTATTCTGATATCCGGTTTGTTTGTCGGAATTGTTGTTACCTCAAGGTTATAAATTTTGCCAAACTCTGCCTCTTCCGTCATTGCTGTACCTGTCATACCGGCCAGTTTCGGATAAAGTCTGAAAAGGTTCTGGAATGTGATGCTCGCAAGAGTTTGGGTTTCATCTTGAATTTCTACGCCTTCTTTTGCTTCTACAGCCTGATGCAAGCCGTCAGACCAACGTCTGCCTTCCATCAAACGGCCTGTAAACTCGTCAACAATAACGACTTCACCGTCTTTTATTACGTAATCAGTGTCCTTTTGATATAGTTCTTTTGCCTTTAACGCCTGCAAAAGGTGGTGTGCATACTGTGTATGAACATCGAACAAATCTTCAATACCCAGCAGTTCTTCTGCTTTATCAATACCTTCTTCAGAGAGAATTACGTTCTTATTTTTTTCATCAACCTCATAATCAAGGTCTTTTTTAAGCTGGGGCGCTATTTTAGCCATTGTTTGATACAATTGTGCGGATTGTTCCAGACGACCTGAAATAATAAGAGGTGTTCTGGCTTCGTCAATCAAGATGGAGTCAACTTCGTCTATGATAGCGTAATTGTATGGGCGCTGCACAAGCATATCAAGGCTGCCCGCCATATTATCTCTCAGGTAGTCAAACCCGAATTCGTTGTTTGTTCCGTAGGTAATATCGCAGGCATAAGCAGCTCTTTTGCGTTCAAATTCGTTAGGGTCTCTGCCTTGATTAGACAGGATAACACCAACGCTTAAACCGAGGAATTTATAAATTTTACCCATCCACTCACTGTCACGTTTTGCAAGATAATCGTTAACTGTGATAACGTGCACACCTTTTCCCGTAAGAGCATTAAGATAGGCAGGAAGTGTTGCAACAAGAGTTTTACCTTCACCTGTTCTCATCTCTGCAATATGACCGTTATGCAGGAAAATACCGCCGATAAGCTGAACGTCAAAGTGACGCATGTTTAAAACACGTTTACCGGCTTCTCTTACAACAGCAAAGGCCTCGGGTAAAATTTCATCGAGTGCTTTTTTCTCGAGCTCTCTGTCTTTTTTAAAGTCAGTAGAGTATTCTCTGTTTTTTAAATGTTCTTTAAATTCTTCTGTTTTGGCCCTTAGTTCCTCGTCTGTGAGTTTCTCCATTTCGGGCTCAAGTTTGTTAATATGTTCGACGACGGGCATCATCTTTTTAACCTTTTTCTGGTTAGGATCGCCCAAAAGCTTTAAAAGTAAATCTATCATTATATATAAAATCCTCAAGTCTGTTTTTATTTTATATCAATTTTATCATGCACAAAGAATTTTGCACATAAAAAACTTGTCTTAAATCATCAGGGGTTTACGGCTATTTGAAATTGACAATTTATTAGAAAAAAACTATAATACTGCTTAATAATCAGAAATAAATTAGAAATAGGAGTTGTTATTATGAATAATATATTAAAAGTACTCGGTATAATCGTAGTTGTGGTTATCGTTGCCGCAGCCGGATTCGGTTTGTACTGGTATAACGAACAAAATCCAAAAGGATGTAAAAATCTGGTAACTTCGAAATATTTACCGGTTTTTGAAATATATGACGGCGTATCTTACCCTAATGACAGCAAGGAAATGACACCGATTTACGGCATATATAACAGTTGTATGGCTATCGTGCAGGGGAAAAACACCTCTATGGACAAATGCAAGGCTCTTAACAATTTGAATGAGTCTTTGGACGCTATATATATGAACTCCGCTAACAGCGGCACTCCGCAGGCAAAAGATTATATAAAGCAGTTTGTTGCTAATTTTAAAACAGAGTTGAATAAAACAACAGCTTCAACTTGTGCAAAGGAATACGCCGCAATACAGGAACAGCTTGCAAAAATAGACAAAGAATTAAACACAAAACCCGTATCAAATAAGGATGTTATTCGCGAACAATACACAAAGTATGCCAAAACTATAAACATGCCGGCTGATGCACAACAGCAATTTCAACAGGTTCAGCAGACTCAACCGGTAGAAACGGCTAATCCGCAGGTTCAAGTTCAAAATAATGCGCTGGAATCAGCAGAATAGTTCAAAATTGTTATTTCTGTGGCATTATATATATAGACAGTTTATTTGAGAAAAATTCGTGATAAGACTCTGCCGAACAAAAGCGGCCGGTGGCCGGTTTTGTAAGAGGTAAGTGATGTGAACAAATTTTTTGACAAAGCGAACAGTAGAGCGTAAGCGATACTTGTGAGCCTGTCACCGAAACTTAACGAAGTTAAATGTAGGCGAGTGACACATTGAAAAAGTGAGTCTTTTAGCTTCGAAAGCTCGAAGCTAAAAAGACGACACTAGATTAAATAAAAAGTTGGAAGATATATGCCCGAATACAAATTTGATTTTAAGCTTGATGATTTTCAAGAAGAAGCTCTGTTTCATATAAACAATGGCAAAAGTGTTGTTGTTTGTGCTCCTACAGGTGCCGGCAAAACTTGCATTGCCCAGATGGCAATACACAAGGCTCTTAATGAAGGACACAGAATATTTTATACAACACCTTTGAAAGCTTTGTCGAATCAAAAATACAGTGATTTTTCTGAAAAATACGGTGTTGATAAAGTCGGGCTTTTAACCGGCGATACTTCCATAAACCGTGATGCACAGATAGTCGTTATGACGACCGAAGTTTTCAGGAATATGCTTTACGGTACTAACTTTGGCTCAGTATCGGACAACTTAAAAGATGTGCGCTATGTTGTGCTGGACGAAGTTCATTACATGAACGATGAGCAAAGAGGTACAGTGTGGGAAGAAAGTATAATTTATTGTCCTACAAATGTACAGATTATAGCTCTTTCTGCTACCGTTGCAAATTCTCAACAGCTCACTGACTGGATTAATACGGTGCATTCAAAAACAGAGCTTGTATATACAGATTTTCGCCCTGTGCCTTTGAGATACTATTATTATGATTCATCAAAACCTAATGACATTTTGCCTTTGCTTACCCCTGACGGGAAATTAAACAAAAAAATTAAACCCGAATCAAAGGCAAAGTATTTCGGCAGACGTGGGAAAATGCCTCAAAGACAGGTTGCCAAAGATGTTGTTTCTATATTGCACAAAAAGAATATGCTGCCGGCTATATATTTCACATTTTCACGTAAAAAATGTGATGAACAGATGGAAAAATGTGCCGGACTCTGTTTAACCACCCCTGAGGAACAGAAAGAAATAAGACAAATAGTTGACGATTATCTTGCGCAAAATCCATATCTGTATAACAACAAACATCTTGAATACGTACTTTGCGGGGTTGCCTCTCACCATGCAGGGCTTTTGCCGGGGTGGAAGGTGCTTGTGGAAAAGTTATTCCAGAAAGGTTTGATAAA
This sequence comes from Candidatus Gastranaerophilales bacterium, assembly GCA_944322935.1. Classification (GTDB taxonomy): domain Bacteria; phylum Cyanobacteriota; class Vampirovibrionia; order Gastranaerophilales; family Gastranaerophilaceae; genus Limenecus. Next base: position 31,991 of record CALUQO010000013.1, read on the forward strand.
AGTTGTTTTTGCAACGGAAACTCTAGCTGCCGGTATTAATATGCCTGCCCGTTCAACTGTTATAAGCGCGGTTTCCAAACGAACAGATTCCGGACACAGAATGCTTACCCCCAGTGAATTTTTACAGATGTCAGGGCGTGCGGGACGAAGAGGAATGGATGAAATAGGCTATGTAACAATAATCGGTACTGCTTTTCAGTCGCCCGAAGAGGTGGCGGAACTTGTTACCAGTGATGCAAACCCTCTTGAAAGCAGATTCTCCCCTACATATTCAATGGTAGTGAACCTCTTGCAAAGATTTACTCTCGATGAGGCAAAGGAGCTTATTTTAAAAAGTTTCGGCTATTATTCTTCTACAACAAGACTTACTCCTTTAATGAAACAGCAGCAGGAACTCAACGGAGAAATAGAAAACTTTAAGGCGTTTAAATGTCCGTTCGGACGCAGTTCAAAAGACATGTTTGTGTATAATAAGCTGCGAAATACCTATGTTGAACAGAGAAAAACCGTAAAAGTTATGCGTAAACAGGTGAACAAAAAGAAACCGGAAAGTGTTGAATATTTTAAGGATTTTGAAGCAAAGACAAAAGAGCTTTTGCATACTGTTCAGACATACCAGTGCGACACCTGTAAGCTGTATCGCAAACACATGAAACAGACAGAGCTTTTAGACCGTTTTCAAAAACGTGCTGACAAGCTGGAAAAAACAATTGAATACGAAAAAGATATTTACTGGCGTAAATTTTTAAATCACACTTATGCACTGGAAAAAGCCGGATATCTTGAGAACAACTATCCTAATGAAAAGGGGTTAACAATCGGGGCTATCCGTGCTGAAAACGAGTTGTTCCTTGCTGAAATAATATTTAGCGGGGTGCTGGATACCCTTAAGGTGGATGAGCTTGCTTCTGTAATTTGTGCAATAACAACCGAAGATTTAAGAGCCGATGTTTATCCTGAAATACCGATAAGCAAAGGTACAAGAAAGGCTCTAAATAAAATTAAAGATATAAGAAGAAGGCTGACTATACTCCAGCGCGACTTTGATATAGAAACCGAGATGTATATAAATTCATACTACTCGCCGTTGATAGAGTACTGGGTAAACGGCGGAGAATGGGAAGAGCTTATTGAACAGGTGCCCTCCGGCGAGGGAGATGTTGTACGCTGTTTTAAACGTACAATCGACGTGTTAAGGCAACTAACTGTTATTCCCAATGTATCTGATGAACTTGTTCAAAATGCGCGCGCAGCAATAGATGCCATCAATCGTTCACCGATTGATATTGATTAAAATAGAACAAATTATAAAAATTATAATATTAAACTCTTATGTCAATGGGGGATTGAAGCTGGGCTGCTGTTATTGTTGACGGGTCTTGAGGTGCTACGGCCATTGCTCCTTGAAGCAGCTGCAGCGCTATTGCAGCCTGTTGTTTTTGCATACTCAAAGATTTGCAGGCCATTTGCATGCTTGCAGTTTGAGAAGCCATTTGTGAGTTCATTGCACTTATTGCATCAGACATAGTATAAAATCCTTTCAATGGGGTATATATTTAAATATAACACCGCTTTGAAAGGATTTGTATTATACAAATGTTGTATTTTTATACGTCATAGCCTTTGTTTTGAACAAGAGCTTTAACCGCTTCTTCAAACTTATCAATCAGTTTGTCCGCGTATATTGTATAAACATAATTGTTTGTTGTTGCTGCCCAATCTGATGTGTAGGACAAAGCGTACTCTGCGCATTGCTGCAGTGCAGAAGTGATGTCCGCATCGGAAATGCCTTTGCCCTGAAGTTTAGAGCGGACTTTTTCCATTAACGGCTCTAAAATTTCAGACTCGGCTTTTGCCTGAATTTCCGAAGCAGAAGAAACATTTACAACCTGCACATCGTCATCAGCATCAGCTTCAGCAGCGACGGAGTGCATATCCATGTTGTACATTTCTTTAAATGCCGCTTCTTCTCTTGCAGCCTGTTCTTCTGCAGCTTGGGCTTCCGCAGCTTTTTGCTCTTCTGTCTTGTTTCCGCAAAGACTGTCAAAGACTTCAAAGAATTTGTCAATGGTGCCCTTAACACTGACTACGGCGCAGGATTTTCTCGCATTAACACCTTTTCTGTCAGTACCGGCCCAGTATTCACTGTTTTTGATTTTTTGGTCATCAATTATTCCTTCATCTTCTGTAATAACGAAACCGCCCAAAACAGCGTTCATAGCCTGCTGTGCATTGGCTGCAACTTCGTCGGTGTATTGGTCACCGAGCTCTATAGCTAAAGCATTTATCAGGTTGTTTAAAATAGTTGTCATCTCTGTTATACCGTCATTGTAGCTGGCATCCAAATCTTTTTTATGCCAATTGCCGTGCCACATTTCGTTATTATTGTATCGGCCGGAAAGACCGGAACCGTTCAAGACTGCATTTTTGTCGTATTCGACATTGTCGCCGTCCGATTCCGAACCGTCAGATGAACCGGTGCCGTCCGTACCGTCCGTACCGTCTGTTGAGCCGAGTTCTTCAAGAGATGCTGTGTTATTTACGACGTGAGAGTGGTCTTCAACCCATTCATTAGCCTGATCAAGGTTGCTCAACAACACATCTTGCAGCACTGCCTTGTACTCTGCAGAATTTGTGCCGTATTGTTCTGCAATATCGTTCAGCATTTCCAAGTCACTGTCCGGAAGCCATTGATTGATATTTGCACATAATTCATCAAACACATCTTTAGCTATTTGATATTGCGGATCACTCGGATCCATTAACAGAGCATTTAAAATGTAATGTATGTCAAATTCCTGATCAGTTAATGTAATGCCGTTGTAAACACTGTTTACTCTGTAGTTTGTTGTGTCCTGACCGTCATCAAGACCGCCAAACGTAATATCTGTTATAACGGCTGATCTGAAGCCGAATTCTATCATATCTATAGTTGTTCCTTCGGGAAGTCCTATAGCCGAAGCAACTTCATCAGTACTGGTCATTACTCTGTAGTCGCCGGTTGCCCAATCAAACTGATAGTATGTTTCATCATCGTCGGATTGATATATTGCGCCGGAACCTTTGCTCAAATGGCTGCCCCCGCTGACGGTATTACCATCTATACCGTCGCCCGTGGTGTAGTTTTGTTCGCCGGATTCAACATAGTTTTCTGTTTGCTGGGTGAAATAGTCAAGTTTTCCGGACATTTCAAGCCAGGCTTCGAAACCTAATTTGGATTCAGGGTTATTCTTCTTGTATTGTTGATACTGAGAATAATAAACCTGATATTCGACCATATTGCTGATTGAACCGCTGTTCCCCGCGGCACCGACACCTTGTACCATTGTGGCTCCTTATCTTTTTTGCTTTATAACTTTCCCTGTTATATGAAAGCATTTTATTGCTTCCATGTTATATATCGGGCATAAGGGCCTAAAACTTTAATAAATTGAAGTATGTTTGTAACAAAAATTTACAATTTTTATAAAAACAACAATTATTTATTTTTCGTCAAGTTTTCCGTTCCGGGGAAAGAATTTTTTCCTGTTCTCAAATATGTAATGTAGTATTGAATCTTAGGGATAATTGTGGATAAGAACAGAGAAGAAACACCCATTGCAAGCAGCATAAACATACCGCCTTTGGTCATGTTGCGTTTGTTCATTTTCTTCATAAGTTCAAAGTTTACATTGTGTTTTTTGTTTTCAGCCTCTTTTACAATAGCTTCAACATAATCAATTATTTCTTTTCTCGTATTTTCAATTTCACTTTGAGAGATAAATTTATATCCGTTAATAAGCGGATTTGTAAGTTTTTTAGCGCCTTTCTTGATTATATTTCCGGCTTCGTCGTAGTTTTCCGGTTTTACAATGAAGTCTTCGAAGGTATTTCCTATTACTTTGGTCAGGAATTTGGAATTTCTGATTTCTCCGCCTCTGATTATATCTTCGGCTTGAGATTCCGTAATTATTGCCACACCCTCTCTTAAAGGCTGCATTTTTGACGCTTCAAGCGCACCTGCTTTTAGTTTTTGTGCTTGTGTTTTGTCTGAAATATTTTCGTCAACAAGTTTAAAGAAGTTTTCAAGCGTAGTTGAATCATACACCGGTGCTACTTTTTTGTTAAACAACCCGAAGAATACCTTTTTGGTTGTCGCAGGTTTGCTGTTCGGGAAGGCTTTTTTGAGAAAGGCCTGCTCGTCGGCGCTTAAATCTTTGCCGAGCATCATATTCTTAAAGCTTTGAGGTGGCATCTGTTCAAAACCTGAATCAGCCATTTTTCTTATCATGTGGTTGTGCAGTTCCATTGCACTCATCGGGTTAAGTTTTGTATTTAATCCTTTAAAGGAATCTTTTTTATTCATAAATGCGACAATTGCCGGCATAGAGAAACAGTAGAAGTAGATGGAAGAAATATCTCTGAACATGATTTCCACACGTTCATCGTTGTTTCTTGCATTGGCTGTTCTGCCTGTTACCGTGCCTACATCGGTACCTAAAAGTTTCCATACATCATTTGTCTGGAAGTTTTGAACTATACGCAAAAGTGCATCCGCATTGGCTTTAAATGAAGGAATGCTGTTATTTTTTATAGATTGAACATTATTAGTATTTTGGTTTTGTCTTGCTTTAAAGTTTTCTACTGCATTAATAGAGATACCTTTGGCGGAGAAAATAGCCCTTGCATCTTTAAGCGTCAGTCTGTTGTTGTACGGATCCGGAGCTTTTTCATGGTTAGGGTCTTTTTTATCCATTCTGCCAAAGATATGTTTTGTTATACCCTGGTTGAGTTTAGGCACAACGTATCCGATAAACAAACAGGCCGTAATTAAGCTTGCAAAAGTTTTTCCTACAGAAAATCTTGCAAGATTATTTTTTACTGCTTCTTTTTGTTGAGATGACAGTTTTAAAATACCGGAAATTTTGTTAATAAAGTTGTTAAACGGGCTTCTGATATCATCTCTGCCGACGTCGGGCATGTTTTTAGGAATTTTCATGAATTTTTGACCGATTTTGTCAAAAAGAGCAGCCGCCATTGTTGCACCGAACAACCAGAATACAGCAGCAAGCGATTCTTCTGTTATACGTTCTCTTGCTTCTACAAAGCCGTCCCTTTTGTAAGCCTGATATGTTCTTCCGCCTGTAACCGTAGCTTCCAGAAGCAATACCGGCAAAATTGCACCATTTTTATTCAGACTGGTAACGAATGAACGCGCAGGTGATGTTTTGTTTATCAGATATTTGCTATATAACGAGGGGTCAAGTTTCATACTCATCTATTTTCGTAATGTGTTTCGGTGATATAAATCTTCTCAAGAATTATTTTTGCACGAACATGATACAATAATTAGTGATTTCGTTACACTTATTTACATTTTTAAACATTTTTTTAAACAATAATATCATAAGCTTTTAAAGGCTGTTGAGCAGCTTTTGATAAAGAAAATGCTTTCGGTTTTTTGGCGGAAGGCGGATGATTGTATGATACTTCCGCAATAGAAGGATCTCTCAGTTTATAAATTTCTGCAACTCTGTCATCCAGTGCCCGGGCCGATTGGGTATACAAATCCGCAACATAATCCATTTCAGGGTCATAAATATCATGAACATTTTGAACCCAGTATTGAGCTTGTGTTCTGTAGGCATCTTGTTCTTCCCTTACGGATGTATAGGGGTCATTGTCTTTTCCGTGTACAAATTCATGAATTAAGTATGCGCCGGTTAATTTCGGGTCTGCATAGGTGTATTCGTCAGTGACGGAAATTTTTCTTTTTGTATGTTCATACTGGGCTATGTTTGAGCGTCCGCCCATTTTTGAAGTTTTGTCAAAAGATACCGTCATATCTTTCATATCGTCCATATATCCGGCAGGAAAGAAGTTTTTTGCGATTTTTACGGCTTCCGTAAGATTTTTAATTGCCGTGTCGTAGCGTTCCTGCATTGCTTTTTGCGGGTTTATGTATGAAAGCCTTAAATTCTGTGTATCTAAAAGGTTGCGTTTTGCATAATCATAATTGGGTTCAATGCCGAGTGCTCTGTTAAAGCATTCTATAGCTTTTGAAAACATGCCGGCTTTTTTGTAATTTTCACCGAGCAGGGTAATGTTTTCTATATCTTCGGGGTTTCTGTTCAAATATGCCTGCAAATGAGGAATAGCCTCTTTAGGCTGGCTGTTAAATCCGTAAGTTTTGGCTAAGTTAAGGTGTATATCCGCATTATACGGGTCGGAATTCAATGCACTTTTGTAATATTCTATTGCTTTTTCAAAGTTTCCGTTTTGCAGATATTCATCGGCCTGATTTTTGAAATAAGAAGATGAATAACCGCCATAACCTTGAGTCGATGTGCTGTTAAGGACGGTCAATCTGCCTTTAAAAGACGGTCTTATATTTGTATATGCACTTAAATTAGAAATCAATTTTTTTTCCGATATTATTCCACACTAAATCTTTTCTATTTTAAAACAGAACGACGGAAAAATTTGCCTGATTTTCTAATTTACTTGTAAAAATTGATACAAATTTGTAATCTTTATTTATCAACCGTTGTATCAAAATTTTTGTAAGCAGGTGCAGAAAGTTTATAACTGGCAGACCTTGCAGAGTTTAGTCTTCTGTTGTTTCTGCGTTTTATTTTTTCTCTTATCTTTCTATTGTGTTCAAGAACCCAAAAATCATAATCGCTTATATGTTTGAATAACTTTTTTAATTTAAAAACAACTGATTTATAAGAAATTGAATAAGATACCGGTGCCGGTTTCGGATAAACAGAAAAATCGGATACAGTGACATTAAAATTCTTTTCTGGCATGTAGTTCTCCTAACTGATATTAAATTGTAATAAAGTATATAAACACAAAAGTCATTATAAATATTATCTTATTTGGAATAATAAGCCATTACCTGATTGGGCTATTTAGTGTAAATTTTACAATTTATTTTTTGTTTTACTTTTATTTGGAATATATCAAATACAAAATTGTTTTTTGTAAATCCAATAAACAAGGGATAAATTTATTTTTATTTGCAGCTAGAATATAAATCCCGACAGAGGGAGAAAAGGTTTTAAAAAGCCGATTTTTATATCAGCAATATTGACCGTGCATTTTTCGTGCATGTTGTGCGTTTTGCACGCGGTAAAAAATCGTATATAAACACATCCATATTACTACTTCTGACCCCCGAACAGGTTTTTTTAAACTAAAATAAAGTACGCCAATAGCCAAGAGCATACTTCAGTCCATATTTAACTTACTTTGGCTTTTGCATGTCAGACAAAAAATGTTTATTTCAAAAACTCTTTTATAACAAAATATGCCATATAATACCCTGCAACTGCAGGAACAAAAGGTGTTGACCCCGGAGTTATTTTGGTAAATTCTATATGCTCGCCGTCATTTGTTTGTATATTTTCAACAGAAGTTATTTTTTGCAGCACGCAGGGTGGTTCTTTGCTGCACACAGCCGTGATTCCGGATTCAATCCCTCTTTTTTTTAACTGGTAAAGTACGTTTTTAGTAAAAGTACATTTTTTGTTTTCAATATCTTTTATATCCGCAATATAAAGCCGTGTCGGGTCGAACCTGTTGCCCGCACCCATTGATGTGATTACGGGAATATTGTTTTCCTTGCAAAAGACAAGCAAATCTGTTTTGGAACGCAATGTATCTATTGCATCTATAACGTAATCCGGTTTTGTCTTAAAAATTTTATCCCGATTTTTTTCGTTGTAAAAATCACAAATACTTTCAACTTTTATGTCAGGGTTTATGTCCTTTAGCCTTTCACGGAACAAATCGGTTTTTTTTAAGCCCATAGTAGAGTTGAGGGCAATAATCTGGCGGTTTATATTGGATTTTGAAACAGAATCAAAATCAATGATTGTAAAATTTTCAACTCCGCTTCGCGCAAGTGCTTCGAGTGCAAAACCTCCGACACCGCCAAGACCGAAAACAAACACAACTTTGTCTTTTAACAGAGCCTGTTTTTCTTTTCCCCATATCAATTCGTTACGGCTGAAATCTTTACTTGAGTTTTTCATTTTCGGCCTACTTTAAAGACATGCATATGCCTTCCATGATATTGACATAATCACTTTCGGGCAGTGTGGATACAGTTTTTATTGCGACTGATAAATCCTGCTGTTTGTCATACCAGCGGCGTCCTTTGTTGGTCTGGTACAGGCCTAATACTCTTTCAAGTCCGATGCTTAACGGAGCGGTGTTGTTTTCTCTGTGTACTGTTTTTATTGCGCCGGCAACGTTTATTATGTCGTCAGAAAGTTTTTTTCTTAATTCGGGCGGCAGTGTTCTGAGCATATTGAGCGCTCTTTTTGTTTCTTTATGTTTGTCGTACCAGCGTTTATTTTCCACAGAAATTCTCCAAAAAATTATAAAATATATTAAATATTATATTTCTTTTTTTACAAAACACAAATGTGTTACATAATTATGCTAAAATCTTTTTAGACAAAATTAACGGGGTATAAATACGCATATGAGCATAACTTTTCTTGCTTTTATATTTTTAATAGGGGTTATCACAGGCTGTATTGTAATGTTTTTTATAATGAAAATTATCCAAAATAACAAAACATCTGCTCTAAATACTGCATACAATGATGTTTATGACAAAATGTGTATGCAGTTTGAAAATTTGTCTAACAAAATTTTTAAAGAGACGACACAGGATTTTTCCAATACTTCAAAAGAAAGAATTAACGAAATTCTTGAACCGTTTAAAGAGAAATTTGAAGAGCTGAAAAAACAGTCTGCGTGTAACAATCAGCAGTTTGCACAGCTTGATTTGCATATAAAAGATGTAATACAAACCGGTGCAAAAATTTCTAACGACACAAATACTCTTGCTTCTGCTCTCAAAGGCGATAATATGAAACAGGGCAAATGGGGCGAGCTTATTTTGGAAAAAGTGCTCGAACTTTCAGGATTGAGAAAGGATGAGGAATATCTGATTCAAACGGGCTTTGGTTCTAAAAAGCCTGATGCAACAATACTTTTACCGGACAATAAGGCCGTATTTATCGATGCCAAAACTTCGCTGGCTTCTTATGATGCATACATTAACGCTAAAGACGAACAGGAGGCTCAAATTGCATTTAAGCAGTTTAAGGATTCAGTTAAAACACATATAGCCGGGCTTTCGAAAAGAGAATATTTTGAAATTGATGATTTTGTTTCACCTGAATATGTGCTTATGTTTATTCCTGTTGAAAGCTGTTATGCAATGTTGTTTGCGGATAACGGGGAACTCTGGGAACTTGCTTGGAAAAACAAAATCATGCCGGTTTCTCCTTCAACGCTTCTTGCCGCACTCAAGATAATAAACAGCTTTAATATGGTGAGCAGGCAGAATAAAAATGCCCGGGAAATCGCCACGCTGGCAGGTAAAATGATGGACAAGTTTGCAGATATGGTTAAGGACTTAAACGGTGTACAATCAAACCTCACCAGAGCAATGACTAAACTTGCCGGACGCGATAATCTCGTGCGTCAGTGTGAAAGACTTACAGAACTCGGGGCAAAAAGCGACAAAGAAATTCCTGAGCCTGTTATATCAGAGTTGTCTGAAGAGGTTATGATTAAATAGAATCGTTTTGGAAATATTCTTTGACACCTTTTTCGCCAAAGACTCTGACTCTGACGTCATGAATCATACGGTCGTATTTTTCATACGGTATGCCGATTTGTTTTGCAAGATTTTTCATTGCTGAAAACTGTTGAATTTCTATAGACCCGACAGTCGGAGAGTTTAAGTCATAACCTTCGTTTTCCGCACGTTTAATAAACTCATCGTGAGCGTCTTGCAAAAAAGATATTTGCTTTTTTACGTATCGGTCTATTGGTTGATTTTGCAGTTTTGCTGCATCTATTTGTTTTTGCAGATAATCAAAATAATTTACTTTGTCCATGCTCATTATTATATCTTTCTATCTTAATTTTGCAACTGTAACGTGTCTTATGTATCTCATAAGCTCATATATAGGGATTTCCGTAATAATATCCGCTTTGTGAGGGTTAGAAATATACACCATTCCGGTATCCGGATTGTAACCTTTTATTGAGTATGCGTGCCCTGTATACAAATCATAGTCAGAACCCATTAATTTTTCTCTGCCGAAGGTATTTTTTGTAATAGTACCGAATGATACAAATACATCTTTATTATTGGCGTAATTGACTATTGCCTCATACATATCTTTTTTAGTCGTCAAATCCGAACCAAGGCTGTTTTGTGCGTTAATTTTTGTTAAATCCATAATTGCATCTTGCTGCCATCCACCGTCAAGTTTGTTCATTATATTATCAATATCTGTCAATTTGGCTGCATCTATAGTTGAATTTTCGGAAATTTTACTGCATTTGTGTATTGCGTATGCTTGTTCAATCATTTTGAGCCCGGGGGCGCCGGCCATCTGGTATTTAGATTTAACAACTTCTCCGTTTGTAAATTTAACTTCTTTGGTTGAGTTAGGAAGTTTTACATAAATATCATCACCGTCCTGACGAATCATGCTGTATAAAAGCTTGCGTCCGGCCGGTTTGTCCATAAGGTTTTCAAGTGTGGAAATAAGCCAGCAATCTCCGAGATTTCCCTGCTGGGCAAAAGAAGAGCCGGCCGGGAAAAGCTTTTCAAAAGTTTGTTTATCCATATTTATTTTTACCGGTTTTCCGTTGTCGTTTAAGTACAGTTGTCCGTTTACTTCTCCGACTTCGCCATCAGGAACCTGCTGCAAGAAATTTTTAACACTTGCTTTACCCTCAATTTCAATTACCGGGGATTCATCATTATAGATTTTTCTGATATCTTCAAGAGCTCTGTTAGATAAGAACTTGTTGCCGTCTATTTTTTCAAGAATATCAACCTTTACTTTACCGCTTTTAATTAGCTCAAACAGGCCGGAGTCAACCATTTTTTGATATCTTTGGGGGCTTTGGGCTTTTAGTTTTGCCAGATTGTTTGCGTAAAAAAGAGCCTTTGTATTTGACAAACCGTTAGAAAAAGAGCAAAGCTGTTTTGCAATTTCCGGCACGGATTTAAACTGTTTGAAGGTGGTTTTGATATCACTGAAAGAAGATTGCGGTGCGATATCGGGCATTTTACCCGTTGTAAATGCTTCCGTTATTTGCTGGGCGTTGAGATTTTTATTTTGCAGCAGCTGTTCCAGTTTTTGAAGGTCTGCTTCATCTTTTATCGCGTTAATTATTTGCTTTTGCGCAAGTGATTCTACGCGCGGGGTATTTTCGCCTGCGGGATTTAAAATATCATAAGCTTTCTTTTGCAAGTCCGTTTGAGGATTTATTTCTGTGTATACTTTGAAATTTTTCGGAACATTACCCTGTGTAATGCGTTTGTATATGCCATAGGCTTGCAGATTCTCTACGGGAGTATTTAGCACTTCATAGATATCATCACCGGAAACTTTATTTTTTATCATTGGTTCCAGCAGATTGATATTTTCAGGATAAGCGGTTACCGTACTTAAAATATCGCCGATTTCAGCCGTAGTGTAAAGAAGTTTTCCGTTTTCGTCTTTTGCGTTGCACAAAAGTGTGAAATTTTCTCTTACACCCTGATTATCTATATTGGAATAGTTGTATAAATCGAATAAATCATCTTGTTTTGGGTTGGTTTTAAGGATTGTTTCAAGATTTTTTACATCCTGCGGAGTTTTTATGTTTTTTAAAATACTTTGCAGTTGATAAAAACCTCTGTCTTTCAAAAGAGAATTGTTTTTCGGGTCGCAGATAATTTTTAATGCAGTTATTGCGTTGTCGTTGTCACAATACTGCAATACACCGCTTACTAAATCACCCATTCTGGAATATGAGCTTTGGTTATGGTTAGGTTTAGCGTTTATTATGTAATCCTGTTTTAAAAGAGTGGTAATAATATCCTGCGCTTTTTTAGCGTCAATATTCGGGCTGATGGACTCGGCAATATCCAGTAAACTGATACTGTCTAATATTGGCTGTCCTTGTGCATTTTTGAGGTTTATAAGAGTATACAATGTCTCTTTTGGGACACCCCTTGCTCCGGCTTTGGCAAAAATGTATGACATTCTGTTCAGGTCATACATTCCTGTTTTAGCGCAGTAGTCTGTTATATCCTGTGCCATTTGGGGTATTATATCGGGATTGTTTTTTAAAAATACCTCAATATCTTCTTTATCAAAAATTCCGGCATTTGTTAATGTCTGTTCTGGTGCAGCAGCTGATGCGTTTTTAGCACCGGTCATTGAGTACTTATTCAAAGACAGATTTTCCTGATGTTTTACTTGTTGATTGTGCATTGCATTTTTGACTGCTGTTGTCAACTTTTTGCTGTGGCCTGCAACAAGGGATATCATCTGCGAAATCCCCTCGCCCTCAAGATTTATTTGCCCTGTTATTGCCAAATCGCTCAAAAGGCTGAGTGTTGCATCTGTGCCTACATCAGCAACTGTTGCAACAAGTTTTGGAGAATTTTTTGCAAGAAGTGCAGCTTTTGCTGCGGAGCCGATTTTTCCCGCACCAAAACCTGCAGCCATAAGCGCACTGTTTTGCACAAGTTCTTTTAGCAGCTCGTTCATTTTCTGTGAGTCATAGCCTTTTTTGGAAAGCTCATCCATTGTTTCAACATAAACTCCGCCAATGGATGCAACTGCACCACCTGCAATCGCAAGCGGCGGAGCAATAAACATGCCCGCAACCATTACACCCGTGCCAATATATTCAACCCCGGCGCGTACATTTTTTACAATATCCTGCTGGTCTTGGACATAAGCTTTGGCCAGTTGAGAGGCGTTATTTTCTCCGTAGGCCTGTTTGTATGAATCCGCCATTTTTTCCGCATAGTATTGCAGCGGTTTGCCTTTTAAAAGTTTGGTTTTATTTTTTTCAAGATTAGTTGTAATGCTTTTGGATATATCGACAAGAGTATAAGAATCCATATTCATTGCAAATTGACTGTCAGCGGGCTGTTTATATTGGATTTTTCCGTCTTTGTATTCCAAATCATTACGGTTAAGCAAATTAGCCAGTTTTAGATTTATAACTTCTTCGTTTTCTCCGTACAACTCTTTTAATGCTGCGCTCAGCGCATTTTGAAGTCGGTCTGTTGATGCTTGCGCAATCTCCGGAGTTATTCCGTTTTTATTATTACCGTCAACAAGTGTTGTTGCATCGTCTAAAATTTCGTGGATTTTTGCAACTTTTGTCTCTGCATTGCTCATCAGGGCAAATTCAATTGAGTTTTGGGAATACTCTTGTATTTTTTGTGCGTTAAATTCAATTCCTGTTTCGTTTTTATAAACTTCTTCAAATGTAACGAGTCTTTCTCCGTTTTCTATGTTGTAAGGTTCATTAACTTTTATTTCTGTGCGTGTTGCGTTTAAGCCGTCCCTGGTTGAAATATTTGTTGTTACTTTAGTTGTTGTTTCCTGTTGGAAATTTTGAGCATAATCAGCCAGTGCATCAGCATATTCCGGAGAATCTTCTTCAGGAAGATTCAAAACGGCTTTTTGGTGTCTTAGTATTTGTTCGGGAGAAAGTGTTCCTATACTTTGTTTAAGACGCTCTTTTTGTTCATCGGTCATTTTATCAATACCCGGAAAAGTCTTGAACAAACGTTCTTTAATAGCATTATAATATTCGTTATACGTAAGCTGATTATTGGCCGCAAGCTCCATATAATCTGCACCGCGTAACTGTGAGTAAATTACTCTTTCAACATTTGTGCGTGCAAGCTGTGCATTGAATTTTTCTTTTAATTTATTGTAAATTTTGCCAATACCGCCGTCATTTTGACTTTCAAGGGCTAATAATGCATTATCAAGAGAGGTTTGAATTTCTTGTATGGCATTATACTGGCTTTCTTTGTATTCAATCGGGCTTGATAAGTATTCAGCGGTAACGTTTGCGGACGCCTCTGAAACACAGGTATTTTGCGGCTGCGTTTGAGCGGCGGAATTAGTTTTATTTGCTGATTGAGTTTTTGTTGTGCCTGAAATCATTACCCCCATGTGTTTCCAGTCGTCATCCGAGCCTGTGGATATATATGCAGCATTGGAATTAAGAAGCGTTTGGAGTTTTTCTTCCAGCTCTTTTTGGGTAAGCTTTTGCAGTTCTTCAATACGCGATTTTAACGAAGCGCCGCTAAGGCCTTCGTTTTGTGCTATTTTTACTGCCAATTCTTGTTTAGATATCTGCCCTGTACTCATTGATTGAATATTCCTTTTGTAATTGTTATGTCGGCAGCAGAGCATTAACACTTTAATTTTAAAGTGTTTTTTGTGTATTTTTTTTACATAAATTCACAAATGACCGAGTTTGTATTATAAGGACAAATTTAGTTTAGGGATTTTTATCCTGAAAATTCCTTCAATATCAAGACTGTTTATAAATATATTAATAAGCGCTCCCGGTTTGGCATTTTTAAAATCTTCTATATCCGGAATAATCCCAAGTATATTCGTATCGGAATATTCTTCTATAAGCTTTGGTGCAGTTTTAACGGCAATATCATTAGTTCCGCGGGGATATCTGTTTATTATCACACCGGCAACATCAATACCTGCTTGTTTTGCGGCATTGATTGTCAAAAGAGTGTGATTTATGGTGCCTAAATTCGGGCGTGCGACTATAAGCAGAGGGATTTCAAACATTTTTGCCACATCTATCATTAAAATCTCTTTTGTAACCGGTACCATCAACCCGCCTGCGCCTTCTACAAGAAGAATGTCGCAGTTTTCTTTTATTGAGTTATATTCTTTTTGGACGGTATCCATTTCAATTTCTATTCCGTCCAGTTCTGCAGCAATATAAGGAGCGGTAGGTGCTTTAAGCAAATAAGAGCATAATGTTTCTATATAAAAATCAAATTGTTTTACATAAGCTAAATCAGGAGAAACAAGAAAACCGTTTTTAACCTCTGCCCCGCTTTGAAAAGGCTTATACACTCCGGATTTGTAGCCCAATGACTGCATAACCGCAGCCAATCCCGCAGTCACAACCGTTTTGCCGACATCTGTATCCGTACCTGTAACAAAAACCTGCATAGTTTTATTTTCCTCTGGTTTGCTGTTTTTCCAGCTTTTGTATGTATTTTATTAAATCAGATATTTCGCGGGGTTTTATATATTTAAACTGCCCCTTTTTAAGTCCTTGAATATTTATTGTTCCGTGGGAGATTCTCTTTAATGATATAACGGGAAAGCCCAAGGCGTCCAGCATTTTTCTTATTTGTCTGTTCATCCCCTGATAAAGGACAATTTGAAGAACAGTATTTTTGCCTTCGTACTCAAGAATCATTGCATCTGCATATGCAATTTTTCCTTTTTCAATTTCAATACCTTTTGCCATTTGCAAGAGATGCTGCGTGTTCATTTTACCTTCTGCGCAAACTCTGTACACTTTAGGAATTTTTACAGAAGGATGCGTCATTTTGTTAATAAAATCACCGTCATTTGTCAGAATCAAAAGACCGGTAGAATCCTTATCAAGCCGTCCGACCGGTTTTAAATCTTTCAATTCTTCGGGCAGAATGTCATATATTGTTTTTCTTCCCTTTTCATCGCTCATTGTGGTGATGTAACCCGCAGGTTTATAGTATTTTACGTATACGGGAGCGGTTTTTTTGAGCGGCTTGTTTTTTACGGTAACTTTATCTTTGTTTGTAACAAGAAAGCCCATTTCTTTAACTGTTGTGCCGTTAACTTTAACAAAGCCCTGTTCAATTAGTTCATCGGCTTTGCGCCTTGAGCAGAGTCCTGAAGATGCAATAAATTTGTTGAGTCTGATTTGTTCCTGATTATTTTTTTTTCTGTTAAACATAATTATGTCGGGCTTTCTTCTATTCATTTTCATGATGAACAAAAACTCATAAAATTGCAAGGTATTAACTTATTATTTAATACTTATTTTTGTACTGTATAATTAATGATGGACAACTTTTCATAAAATTAATAAGGAACAAAGCGGATGGAATTTATAAAAAGAGAGTATAAGATATTTTTAATTTTATTTGTTTTATTTTTGATAAATGTTTTTCTTTTTAAATACAGGATGTTTGCTCTTTATATCGACTTCGGCAAAGAAATATATCTGCCTAAAGCGATTGCGCAGGGCGGAATTTTGTACAAAGATGTGCTTGCTATATTCGGCCCGTTTGCGTATTTGTTCAATGCCTGTCTTGTAAAACTATTCGGCGCAACGATAAACACGTATTATATCTGGGGAAGCATAAATGCTTTTGTGCTTATATGCGGCTTTTACGCCCTGTGCCGTGAGTTTTTAAATAGAATACCTGCTTTGTCTGCCACGTTTTTTGTGCTGTATTTTTGCTGTTTTGTTCCTCATGTAATGAATTTTGTTGCGCCGTATTCTTACGGTATGGTTTACGGCCTGTGCGCAATAATTTTTGCGGCACTGTTTTTTACCAAATATTTAAAATCAGATAAAAACTTGTTTTTATATTTGTCCTCTTTTTTGTGCGGATTTGCTGCAGTTAACAAGTACGAATTTGTGCTGCCGTTTTTTGTGATTTGTTTATTTTTAATTTTAAAACGTACAAATTGGTTAAACGTTTTAAAATCAGCGGCGTGTTTTCTTTTTATGCCGGTTTTGTGTACCGGTATTTTGCTTATTCAGGGGTTGAGTTTTCAGGAATTATCAGATTACATTCAATTATGGTTCAGGTTTGCAAATTCCGCTGACATGAAAGAATATTATACGGGTACGTTTTATTTCTCTGTCAAACATTTTGTCGTTGCAATAAAATCCTTTATTTTTTCATTAATTTTACTAACAGTGATTTATTGGATGAACAGAGCAATAGAGACAGCCTGCAAAAATAATAAAAACAAAGAAGCCGTTTTGTATTTTATTGCATTCTTTATATTTTTTGCAGCCGGATTTTTTTGTTCTTCTGTTTTAATCAATTTTGTATTTTGCTCAATTGCTATGGTACTTTTCCTTGTTGCAATAACAAAAATAAAAGAATTGTATAAAAATTTACCGGCATTGTTCATTTGTGTATTTGCTCTTATTGTCGGGATGAAATCTTTCTTTTTTGTACAGATAAACCAGTACGGACGGTATTTTTTACCCTTGCTGCTTCTGGCTTTGATTGTTATTTTAAAAGATTTTTACTTTAAAAATACCGGCAAAATTTTCGTAAAAAGTGCTGTTTTCCTTCTGGTTTTTATGAGCGCAGTCGCGTTTTGTACAAACCTGAGGACTTTGAACTATTTGAATACCAAAATTTCAACACCGTACGGTACTGTTTATAAGGATGAAGCCTCAGCAATGGTGTTTAATACAATGCTGGATACAATTAACAAAATGACAAAACCGCAGGATACTGTTGTTGTGCTGCAGGAGGGCCTTTTGCTAAACTTTCTTTCAGGCAGAAAAGCGGACAAATACAATTACCTTATACCGGCACTGCTTAACTTGTACGGAGAGAATAAGGTAGTTGAGCATTTTCAAAAAAACGAACCGGAATTGTTTATTATTTTAACCTCGCCAAATGACAGCGCTTTAATATGTAACGGCTGGGGATATCAGATTTGTTCTTTTGTAAAAAACAATTACAGGCCGGTTCAAACAATAAAAGCGGATAATTTGATTTTAATATTTAAAAAAATATGATATATTTATTTAAAGTAAAATTAAAAGCGTTCTAATAATAAAGCGTCCATAAAATAGCGTTTTATAAGGTTACAAAGAAAGGCAATTTTTAAATGAGGTTATCAAAACCGCACGGGCTTCCCGGCACTTTGATATGTGTTGAAGGTATTGACGGCTCCGGCAAATCCACACAGCTTGCAATATTAAGAGACTGGTTAAAAGCAAAAAATCTGGATGTCATTTTTACTGAGTGGAATTCTTCGGATTTGATTTCGCAGACAACCAAAAAGGCTAAGAAAAAAAATCTTTTAAGCCCCCGTACATTCAGCCTTTTACATGCAGTGGATTTTGCTGACAGACTGGAACAAATTATTATTCCTGCAATGAAAGCGGGGTTTATTGTTCTTGCTGACAGATATGTATATACAGCATTTGCACGTGATGTGGCAAGAGGGGTAGACAGGGATTGGGTGCGCAATTTATACGGTTTTGCAGTGCAGCCCGATTTGACGCTTTATTATAATATATCTGCTGAAATTTCGCTTGAAAGAATATGTTCAAACCGTGCGCCGTCTTTTTACGAGGCAGGCATGGATTTAAAATTGAGCAATAATCCGTACAAAAGTTACGTGATATTCCAAAACAGAGTTAACGAAGAGTATTCCGCAATGGTTGATGAGTTTGGGCTTGTCAGAATAGATGCAAATAATACTATTCACTCAAAACAGGTGTTGTTAAGAAAATATGTAACAGAACTGCTAAAACAAAAGGGAATTGAAATCTAATGGAAAACAACCGTACTGCACATAATCATAAAGGTCTTTTGATAGTCATAGAGGGTACTGACGGTTCCGGTAAATCCACGCAAATTGAACTTTTGCGCCGTTGGATAGAAGACAAAAGCTACGGGTGTATGGTTTCCGAATGGAAAACAAGCCGCCTGATAGCCAATGTTATAGATGATGCAAAAGACAGAAACCTTTTAAATGCTACGACATTCAGCCTTTTGTATGCAGCTGATTTTGCCGACAGGCTTGAAAATACTATTATACCGGCACTGGACGCCGGATTTGTTGTGCTTCTTGACCGATATACATATACTGCGTTTGCCCGTGATGTTGTAAGAGGGCTTGATGTCGATTGGGTTAAAAAACTATATGATTATGCACCCGAACCTGATTTGGTATTTTACCTTGATATGCCTATTGATATCCTGCTTAAACGTGTAATAGGGACAACTGGTCTGGATTATTGGGAATCAGGACGTGATATAGGGCTGAGTACGGATTTTTATGAAAGCTTTAAAATATATCAGGCAAAATGCCTTGAACAGTATAACAAAATGAAACCGTTGTATAATTTTGTAAGCATAGACGGTACTTTGCCTGTGGATAACATTCATAACATTATGATTGAACACGTTGAAAAACTGCTTGAGTCCGGCAAGTTGGAATAAGCCCTGTTACGCGGACAAAATATTTTGACGGACGGTATTTTCGCTTGAATCTGTATTTGGGTGTTTGGGTGTTCGGCGCTAACATTCAAAGCTTTTATACAAAGGCGGTAATGTCATATGTCATTGCTTAGTCGGGTATTGCAAGTACAAAATCAGTACAGCAGGCTATCAAGTTCTTTTAGGATAATATCACGCGAATCAGACATTTTATCTGTATTAAGCAGCTCATCATCACAAATGGGGCTATTATCTACAAGATAAATGCACAATTGCTGAATTGCCTCTGAATTATATTGTTTATGTGAATCGTAAAGTTCTTTTTCCGACATAAGTATATCTTGTATATGAGAAGGTAACTTGAGTTTAAAAATTGTTTCAATATTTGTCCTGGATTCTGAAAATCTTTGATTCCTGCGAAGCAGCAATATAATAAACTGTTTTATATATTCAACTTTTTCTCTACCTGTCATACCTTTTACTTTACTCATAAGGTGAACACGTATATCTTCACAATTCAGCATTAACTCGGTCATAAAACTCCCCTTCGTATTTAAGATATTTTTTATAATAATATCAAAAATTTACAAAGCAGTTAAATAACATTCAGTTTAAATACTGGTTTAGTCTGCCGGAATTTATCAACTCTTTTAACTCTGAATAGCCGCCTATATGCTTGCCGTTAATGGTTATTTGCGGAACAGTCGCACGACCTGACGGAATTTCAAACAATTCCGCCAATTTGTGACGGATTTCTTCTTCGTTATGCGAAATATCATATTCCGTATAATCAAGATAGTTGTCGTTTAATTTTTCCTTTGCCTTTTGGCAAAAAGGGCATGTCGGTATTGTATAAATTTCTATATCGTTAGTCTTTGTCATACAAAGATGATGACACATTTATACAAAATATAAATTAGCCTGCAGGGTTAATTTGTTATTGTCCTATAAGCTTTGATAAAACAGAATTTACAACATCAATAAGGGTATTGCCCAAAAATACAAGCATTAATATGATTGCGAACCATTTTTGTATGTCTTTTACAAGAATAACCCTTTTTTTAGAGCGCTGGTCTATTAACTCTTTGTATTCGTCCTTGTTTGGGGCTTTGGGCAAATCTTCTTCAAGTTTTTCTATAACTGAATTATATTTTATTTTTATTATGGTAGTGTATGCATCCTGATTGGAAATCCACATAATACATGAGGCAATACCAAAAATATCAATGCCTAAAAGCAAAAAATATTCCGTGGGCAGAATCATTTTTGCAAATATCAGCATAAATAAAAGAATAGCCGAAAATATCATAAAAAATCTGTTGATAGCAAAAGTGCGGTTTATAAAGCTTTCTTTCATTTCGTTATAGAGTCTGTACTGTTCAAGTATTAAATGTTTTTCATCCATTGGTATGCTCCCTGTGTTTTAACTATTGTAACATTATAAAATTAAAGATTTCAAACAAATTTTTTATCAAATTGATAACTTATGTTACAAGACTTGCAAAAAATAGCAAAAAAATTTGTTTATACGTTTTATACTTGTAAGTGTAAAGGAGCGTGAAAACATGATTCAACCTTTAAATTATACAAATGCAAATTGCTGCGGCACAACAAGAAAACAGTCATTCGGACAAAACACCGAAGCTTTGGGCGAACGCAAAAGACCGTCCACAGCAGCAAGACTGGCCGGCTATACGGCAACCCAGTTTGCGGCAGGTGCTATTGTGAGCGGTATTTTTGACGGATTGACAAACCTTTATAGAACAATTGCAAAAAACAAACCGACAATACCGTTTAAAGAAATGGCAGGTCGTGCAGGATTTACAGGATCTGCATTTGCAATTATCGGACTTGTTTTTACTGCAATAGCTGCAGCTGTAGCAAAAAGAAAAGAACAATAAATCTGTTCTGATTACAACATAATAACTATTACAAACAAAAAGTCTTATATTTGAAATATAAGACTTTTTGTTTTAATAAAATGTATTGTTTTGTTCAAAATATTTAATGTAAGTTTTTAGTATAACCACATAATCAACAATTTTCTGCCAAAAAGCATCAAGCCTATCAGGATACTTGTCATGGCCGCAATCAGCACAACACCTGCCGACAGGTCTTTTGCCATTTTAACCATCTTAGAATATTTGTTTTTATACAAAGCATCCAGCGCAAACTCTATTACGGAATTAAAAAGTTCAGCCGTTATGACAAAGCTTATAGAAAGAATCAAAACGCAGTATTCTATGCATTTAAAATTCAAAATAATACCGCCGACAATCGCCAGAAAACCTATCAAAAGATGGAATCTGTAATTTCTCTGTGATTTATAAGCAACACTCAGGCCCTGCAATGCGTAGGACAAACTTTTTTTATAACCGCTCGAGGTAAATTTAGACATACTTATCCGCTATTCTTTATCAAAATTAATCATATTCTGCTGGATATTCCACATTTCTGTTAACGATTCTTCGTCCTGATGGTCATACCCCAACAAATGTAGTATACCATGAGCAATCAAAAAATATAATTCTTTGTTAAAAGAATTGTTTCCATGGTGCAAATCCTTTGACTGCACGAGCGTTCTGTCCAACGAAATAATTATCTCTCCGAGATTGATTTCGTTATCGAAAATAAATCTTTCCTCCTCACTGCTGTCTGCAAATATCGCAAACGTTATTACATCGGTGGGAGCATCCTTTTGTCTGTACTCTTTGTTGATTTCGTGTATTTTTTCGTCGTCACAGAGTACTATATCAAAATACAAAAGGTCAAAATCATAACCGTTTAAACAGGATTTTTCCACAAGTTTTTTATCCGCCAGAAACCTGTTAACCATCTCTACCGCATCTTTTGTGGCCTTCTCAAGATTCAGAGGCAGCGTAAAATTTTCATAAGTATTTTCTATAAAAATATTTATTTCTTTAGTTTTGCTCATCTTTGTTTTCTTTGTGTTCTTCTTTTTCAGACTCTGATTTTGCGGCTTCTTCTGTTTTTTGAAGATGTTTTTGTATTTTCTTTTCTATTTTTTCTTCATCATCACTGATAATCTTATCCGGTGCAACAAATTTCTTTTTAAGCGCCTTTTCTTCAAGCTCCTGAATAATATTTTCGTGGTATTTGATTCTCTGATGGTGCGCCGCACGCAGGTTTTTACTGAACACAGAGGCAATTGTTTTTAAATCCTTCAGCGTAAGCGGGCTGTCAGAAAGCTGACCGTCGTTAAGTTTCGTCTGAATAATTTTGTTAATCATTGCATCAAGTTCTTCCTGCGAGTGATCCTTGAGCGTTCTTGCCGCAGACTCCACAGAGTCGGCAATCATAAGGATTGCAGTTTCTTTCATATTAGGACGCGGGCCTGTATAGCGGAACTGTTCCTCTGTAACTTTATCTTCGCCTTCTTCGAGTTTTGCCTGATTATAGAAGTAGCTGGCTACAGAATCACCGTGGTGCTGTATAATAAAGCTTTGTACAACCTGAGGCAGTCCGTATTCTTTAGCAAGGTCAATACCGTCTTTAGGGTGAGCAGTAATAACCATCTTGCTTAATCTTGGATTAAGCTTGTGGTGCGGGTTTTCTATGCCGAAATATGTCTGGTTTTCCACAAAGAATAACGGTCTTTTTAACTTTCCGATATCGTGATACAATGCCCCCACTCTGGCAAGAACAGGGTTTGCGCCTATTGCCTCGGCAGCTGTTTCACAAAGGTTTGCCACCATTAAGCAGTGGGCAAAAGTCCCCGGAGCTTCGAACTGCAAACGCTTTAATAGCGGCTGGTTATTGTCAGCAAGTTCTGCAAGTCCGTACGGTGTAACGAGTTTGAACATGCTTTCAAACAACGGGATAATACCCAGAACAATAATACCGCTCAAAAGTCCGTTCACAGTACCTATAAGGGTATTTGTCCATACAATTGCGGAATCAATCGGGTTTATTGAATTTTCTATTAAAAATATTATCAAAATAGCAAACAACATTGAGAAACCAACCTCGCCGCCGATTTTGATAAGGTCGAATCTTCTTGAGTATCTTATTTTAGATGTTGCTATTGCTGCAATAATACAAACAATTATGAAAACAGAAACAGGCTGTATAGGAATTTGCTCCGACAGAGCAATTACCGTAATCAAAATAATAGTGGCAATTACGGAAACTCTCGGGTTTGTCACAACTGCCAGCAGTACTGCGATTGCCGGAAACGGTAAAAAGTAGAAAGATGTCCCTGAGGGCAGAACAGTTGCCAAAGCGGACATCATAATTGCAAGTATTGCCAGCACTGCCAGATAATTCTTCGTAACATACTGTTTTTCATAGTACAAAAGATAGTATATCAGAGTCAGTACACCGAATGAAACAAGCGCAATTATCCCGACTACACCCTTGGGGTTAAGCTCTAATATATTATATCCGGCCTTTTGCAGAGCATCTTTTTTAACCCTTGTCACAGGCTCTCCTGCAAACACAATTCTGTCGCCTTTCTCGAATTTAACAACAGTAGGAGCCACGGAGTTTATTGCATTTTTCTTAGCCAGTTCCGTTGCTGTTTCGTCAAACACCATGTTGGGCACTATAACCTGTTCTAAAAGCGCCGATATCACTCTTATTTCACCTTTTGAAGTTTCGAAATGAGAGTTTCTCAATATCATGGTATTAAGGTTATTTTTTTCAAAATCTTTTTCTGTAACACCCTGATTCAAAACATTGCCGAGTGTTTTTTTAGCCTTTGCAAATGTATTTTGCAAATGTTCATCAGACGAATTTATTAAATAATTTAATACATAATCCCTGTTATAATCACCGTCAAAATCGAACAAAAGCATCATATCAGCTTTTTTCTGGTTATAATTGGCCTCTTTTGCTCTGACAGTTTCTATAGCCTTAACAAGGGTAGCATAATTGTTTTTTATGTAAGTATCTTCTGCCGGAGTCAAAATAGGCTCAACCTTCTGAGCAATCTCCTTTTTATTTTGCTCGGTTTTAAAAGTATCAACAACTTTTATTGTTTTAGGTGCGATAATCTCCTTTTTACTTGTTCCGTCATCGGCAATAATGCTTTGGAAAAGATAGTATCTGGCCCCCAGCGTTGCTGTCATCAATAGTACAAAAAGTACAAAAGCAATTAGATTTATAACTTTTGTGGATGAAAATGTATCCGCTAGAAGGTTTAAAAATTCAATTTTTCTCATATTTACAAATTCTCATAATATTTATTTTAATCTAATTTAGTGTCGCAGTTGCCGCGGCTCAACGCAGCCGGCACATGCTCACCTTTTCTAGTGCCACTCAAAAATTTTGCTCAGGTTTCTTATCGCAAAATTTTCTCAGATAATTAAAGATATTTTAATACTTATATTAATATTTGCAATCCTTCCGTAGTATGAACACAAACAGTGCAGAGTTGTTCAAAAAATAATACTTCAAATAGTTGATGTAATTATTCCCAAAATAGCTACAATTTACATGTAAGGATTACTAAGTATGTAATTTTTAGAAAGAGTTATATGAAATTTAACCCTGCGGATTTTACAGAATTAGAAGAAAAAAAGCTTACACTTGCGGATGTAATTGCGAATCAGCATCCTGTTATTAACGGATGGATTATGCTGAGCGCAGTTGCAATAGCAGCATTATACGCAATAAGTTTTATGACTTTATAACACTTAATTTCCAGACTTGCGCTTTATGCGCGCTATCTATATTGTTAATACCCATTGAGATGAATTTTTTCATCTCTTTTTTATTGTTTAATTTTGGTGCTAATATTAACATGTCCAAAAACTCAGACACAGATACGGAACAAAATTTGTATATACGGGATAAGATTATATGATTAAAAGACGTGTTTCCAAACAAATTCAAATAGGCAATGTGAAAATAGGCGGCGACGCGCCTGTAAGTGTACAATCCATGTGTAACACAGACACACGTGATATAAATGCTACAGTTAACCAGATAAAAGAATTGCAAGACGCCGGCTGTGAGATTATCCGTCTTGCAGTACTGAACAAAGATGCAGCCTCTGCAATAAAAGAAATAAAAAAACAAGTTTCAATACCGGTAATTGCTGATATACACTTTGACTACAGGCTGGCAATACAATGTATTGAAAACGGCATAGACGCTTTGAGGCTCAACCCCGGTAATATCGGCAGAGAAGAAAATGTAAAAAAAGTTGTTGCCCTTGCAAAAACAAACAATGTTCCTATTAGAATCGGTATAAATGCCGGTTCACTGGATAAAAATATTGCTGTGCTTGATATTCCGCTGCACGAAAAAATGGTTAAAAGTGCAATGCAGCATGTAAAAATTCTGGAGGACAACGATTTTGATAAGATAAAAATTTCTCTAAAATCCAGCAGCGTTGTTACTACCATTGAGGCCTACAGACTTATGGCCCAAACAGTAGACTATCCCTTGCATCTGGGATTGACGGAATCCGGCACGTTAAAAGGCGGGCTTGTTAAATCATCAATAGGCATAGGCACACTCTTAGCCGAAGGAATAGGCGACACAATAAGGGTTTCTTTAACAGAAAATCCTGTGGAAGAAGTACATGCCGGATACTCCATTTTAAAATCACTTGAATTAAGACAAAGAGGTGTAAATTTTATTTCTTGCCCGACATGCGGCAGATGTCAGATTGATTTAATCGGACTGGCCAAAAAGGTAGAAGATGCAATCAAAAATATCGACAAGCCAATAACAGTAGCCGTTATGGGATGTCCCGTCAACGGCCCCGGTGAAGCAAGACACGCTGATTACGGTGTGGCAGGCGCTATAGGAGAAGGATATATTTTTAAAAAAGGCGAAATTATAAAGCGTGTAAGTGAAAAAGATATTTTAAATGAACTTTTAAATTTAATTAACAATGAAAATTAAATACCTCAAAAAAAGGATTTGCTTAAATTCTTAAAATAATATAGTATAATAATATTATATAACTTTAAGTGAGGTTTATAGATGAAAGATTTAAAAAAATATGTTCTTTTAGCTGCAGTGCTCGCTTTTGTACCGGTATGTGCACATGCGGAAGTTTCCGTTAAAGACACAACTTCTCCTGAATTTATTCACAATCAGGGATATTCAAGCGAAGTATCAAGAATCATTGAGGTTAAAACAGTTGACCCGATGACACCTATTGCGGTAAAAGAAGAAAAACATCCGCGCTGGAAAGCATTCGGCTGGACACTTTTAGAAACAATTGACCCGACCTGGGAAAGACCGAATGATTTTGTAAACCATGATACAAAATTCGATAAACATAGAACTGATGATCTATAATAAAAATTTTTAACAACAAAAAGGCATCTGATTAAATATCAGGTGCCTTTTTTATTTGTTACCACTCCCAAATATTAAGAAATGTTAAGCAATTTGCTTTTAAAAGAATAACATCAAAATCCATGGCTTACATGAGTTTCGGGCATATTAATACTGGCAGCTATTGAACCAGTTATTAAGAGTTTGTCCAATATTTGAATATGTTTTATACTAAAGTAAGTATTGGTGTAATCACCGGTATGTAATTCTTAGTATGAGGGTTAAGATTCAAATGAATACAGTTGAATATAACTTGTCTGAACTGAGAAAAGAAATCGTACCTTACAAACCTAAAATAATTGCTGTAACAAAATACTTTGCAGCTGACAAGCTGATAGAAGCATACAATGACGGGCTGAGAGAGTTTGCCGAAAACAAAGTGCAGGACGCTTTAGACAAATTTGGTTCATTACCGGAGGAAATAAAGCGGAATTCACGTTTTCATCTTATCGGGCATTTGCAATCGAATAAAGTGAAAAAAGCTGTCGGTAACTTTGACTTAATCCAGTCAATTGATTCTTTAAGGCTTGCCGGAATGGTTTCTGAAACGGCGCTGCAAAAAGGTATTGTTCAGAAGATTCTTCTACAGGTTAACAACGCAAATGAAGAAGCGAAATCAGGCTTTGCCGTTGATGATTTAAAGCAGGCATTTCCTGAAATTATTGCATTAAAAGGCGTTAAAGTAGAGGGGCTTATGAATATCGCGCCAATTGCACCCGAAGATGAGCTTAGACGTTTATTTAAAGGTATGCAGGAGCTGAAAGCAGAGTTGGAAAATACATTTTCTTATGAGCTAAGGGAACTTTCCATGGGAATGAGCAGTGATTATAAAATAGCGTTGCAGTATGGTTCGACAATGATTAGAATTGGTAGAAAGCTATTTATATAAAAATATCGGGAGGAGAAAAAATTGGCAGGCGTTGCAGACAAATTTAAATCTATAGTAGGTTTTTTAACATCGGGATTCGAAAACAGAGACGAGGATTTGTGGGATCAAATGGCAAATGAAATGGATGAATATCCTGTTTCCGACAATCTTGCTCTAGAACCTATGTACTCATCTAAACAACATCAGACACCGGCTTCTAACGTTGTAAGCCATCCCGGCTTCAAAGGTTATGAAGTTGTTGTTTCAGAACCGCGTTCTTACGAAGAATCTGTTTCTATCGTAAAACAGTTAAAGGAAAAGAAAACAGTTATTCTTAACCTTCACTTGCTTGATAAAGAACAGGCAATGAGAATTGTCGATTTCTTATGCGGTGCTACTCACGCTCTTAACGGAAATCAGCAAAAAATCGGTGATTCGGTATTCATTTTTACACCTAACAATGTTTCTTTGAGTTCAGAATCACAAAAAAGCAAATTTATCAGAGATGCTTTGTGGAACCAGCCGCAATAGCTTTCTAAACCAAATTCATAATCACAAAGAATAGTTGGGGATATAATTAAGAGCCGCGTATCGATTACAGCGGCTTTTTTCTTTAGGAAAAATATTTGTTGCAAAATTAGGATGTTGCTTTTATTATATATATAACGGTTTGGCGCAGCTTGGTTGAGAGCCGTGAGTGAACCAAAAGTAAGCGCTAATAGTTTTGCAGAAAGTAAAAACTAAGCGAAATGCCAAAAGGTGTAAGCATAATAGAGAGAAAACAAATTAAATTGTTTTTCGAGAGGCGTACGAACGCCAGTGAGTACCTTCGCCATTGAGGCGCTTTTATTGAACTTTGATAA
>CALUQO010000014.1 GCA_944322935.1 Candidatus Gastranaerophilales bacterium
ATTATCACACTCGGAAATGAAAATTAAATAACAACACTTACCTCGTAAGCGGTGTGCGGCTCTGCCGCAGGAATACGACTAAACACTGTTAGTTTTTAGAGTAAATTTTGACAGACCGTAACGTAGTGGAGTGGATGCAAAATTTATTCTAAAAATTTACAGTGTTTTTTGATTAGCGTCTTTTTCTTTCTTTTGCGATACTTTTCTTTCTTTTCGTCGCAAAAAAGAAAGAAAAGTATCTAAAGAAAATAAAGCGTATAATAATGCACACATTTTAGTGAATAAAAAATTTTACATCAACAATTAAGTCGGATTCCGCTACTGGTCAGATTCTGAACACAAACGATTGATAAATACCCAAAAAGCCTGATGCTTCAGAATGACAGCAGGATTTTGCGTTGGACAGGTATGCCCAAGCGACCTTCCATCATTGCTTTTGTCGCTCCTCACCTCCGGCCCCCCACAATTAAAAAAAAAGTCTTGCATTATTTGCCACCCATTCTTTGGTAAGAATGGATGGTAATTCCACCATCGATAAGATTCTGAATACAAACGACTGATAAAGACTCCAAAAGCTTTATGCTTCGTAATGACAGTGAGATATATCTTCTGTTGTGTTTGGCAGATAAACGACTGTTAATAATAAAGAAAAGGCGGGATTATTCAATCCTGCCTTTTGTAATAGATGATGTATATAGTTAAGTTTAATAGATAGAAATATTTAATTAGTAAATCTGCTGATACGGAGATGCGTATAACTCTTCAAAACCTAAGCCGGAACTTACCGGAGGCTGCATATACATTGATGAGTACATTGCTTGATTATAAGGGTTTGTTGCGCCTTGCTGCTGTGTTGTCTGCTGACTGCCTGAAAGAAACTCATCAGTGTTATTTAATGCCTGTTGACTGCTGTTCATTGCATTTATGTAATCCTGCATAGCCTGTGCCGATTCAAACCCGTATGATTGGGCAATCATGTCTGCTTCGTTTAAGGCGTCTGCAGAAAGCTGCGGTGCAGGATTAGAGAGATAATAAGTACCGTATGCAATCCCTACATCCGGAAGATGTTTTTGTGCAGCCGTCATATAGTTTGCGTTTCGTAAAATTTGTTTGTCTTTTACTATTGATTTTTCAATTTTTTGGATTCTTGCAGCAATGCTTTGTTTTTGAGCATCAGTTGCAGCATTACGCAACTGGTCATTCAGTCTTACAATGTCGGCTTGTGCTCTTTGCACGTTGTGCTGTGCAACTTCGACATGTTTTTGCTGTTTTAATCCCTTTAACAGTGATTTTTCCATTCTAAGTTCAAATTCAAGAGCTTTTTTGTCATTACCTTGGGCTGTTTTCAAGCGCTGCTGAATATTTTTGATATACTGCTCTTTAGCTTCCAGATTTTTGTTAAAGCTTACTTTGTATTTTGAATCAATTGCATCAGCCATTCTGTAGAGCTGTTCCCGTTGCAGGGTCAATCTTTCTTTAGCTGCTGCCGACAATGACGGGTCATTGAGTTTTGCCTCAACATTTGTTATCTGTTCCTCAAGTCCGTTTAATGCCTTGTTTTTGCCGTTGTTGGCATTTTGCCTCAATTGATTTAGTCGTTTTTCGTTCTTAAGTTGTGTTATTTTATCATTGAGTTTTGCAGCATGTTTTGCATCTGTGGTAGTTGCAAGCTCATCGTTTAATGATTTGATTTTTGCATCAATATCTTTGATATTTTTGTTGAACTTTTGCTCCATAGCTTCTGTATAGTTTTGGTGACCGTTTTTGTAAGAAAACGCCTGCTGCATATTTGGTTTAACAGTGTTTTGGTAATAGCCTCTTATTGCAGAGTAAGTTTTTACAGGCGACTGCGTGAATAACGCTTTGCCCCCCTGTGCAACGGCTTTGCCTGATATTTTAAAGCATTCACCTGTTGCTTTCAGAGAACTTGTCAATGCATTGCCTTTTGGAACAGCAGCGCCTGATGACTTTAATGCGCCTTTTGCTCCGGCAACTGATCCGACAACAGCAGTTGTACCGGAACCGATTTCCTGCCATGCCGCTTCAGCTTCGGCGTCCGTTTTTGCCGTTGCTGCTTTATATATACCTTTGCCTGTTTGTACTGCACCTATTGTAGCACCGGCTGCTACTAAAAACGGCGCGGCTGCACCGCCTGTTGCGACTGTTAGTGCCACTGCCCCGGCTGCCACTGCAGCTGTTGTCAGTGTACGTTTTATGCTGAATTTTCCTTCTTCATCGCAGACCATTCCTTTAAAGAAATTGCCGACACCTTTAAAGAAGTTTTTGAATTTTTTGCCTGCGCTTATTTTTCCGTCATCACTGCCGTCACCTTGCGGAATTTGTTGTGCGGCAGATGTTTGCTGCTGTGTTGTCTGCAGGGTATCAACGGGAGATTGTGCAGAAGAGGCACTTGCGGTTTGTGTAGCCTGTGCAGTCTGAATTGCAGCTTGAGAGGCAGCCTGCTGCTGTTGCGTTTGCTGCTGTGTTTGAAGCTGATTATACATGGCCTGCTGCATTTGTTGTGCTTGCTGCATTGATTGCATTAAGTACATCCAGTACAGGCCGTTTTGATAATTAGACGGCAGTCCGGAGTAAAAACTCATTCCGTATCCCATATAATACCTTTCTCTAAATAAAAATTCCCTGTGTAAATAAATCCTATATTCCCTTATTTTAATAAAGTATTTTTTTGCTCAAATATTGACTGGAAAACTGAATATGTTAAGTAATATTAAGCGATATTAAATAATGGCGCAAACATGTTGTATGCAAAAAATAAACAGCGGCTCAATGCATGGACGAAGCATGAATGTTGTAATAAAATAAGATAAGCAGCGGATATTGAGGATGAAAATATATGGAACAAGAACAAATGTCGA
The DNA here is from genome assembly GCA_944322935.1 of Candidatus Gastranaerophilales bacterium. Classification (GTDB taxonomy): domain Bacteria; phylum Cyanobacteriota; class Vampirovibrionia; order Gastranaerophilales; family Gastranaerophilaceae; genus Limenecus. The sequence continues at coordinate 2,880 of CALUQO010000014.1, forward strand.
TAATGCAAAAAGAAATTTTTGAAGAACCGGCTGTCATAAAAAAATTGACAGAAACCTACATAACTTCCGACGGAAAGATAAATATTGACCTGCCGGATAGAATAAGCAACATAGTAATTGTTGCCAGCGGTTCTTCTTACAATTGCGCGGCAATTGCCTGTCCGCTTGTTATGGAATATGCGGACATTCCTTGTGACTGTGAGTATTCAAGCGAATTTGTTCTGCAAAAGAAACATTTTGTAACACAGGATTCCCTCTATATCTTTATTTCCCAATCAGGTGAAACATCGGATACGCTGAACGCAATAAAAGCGATAAAGAAAGAGGGGGTAAAAACACTTTGTATTACCAATACAAAAGACTCAACAATGTGGAATCTATGTGATTTTAAAATACTTTCCGACGCGGGAGAAGAAAAAAGTATTGCTTCAACAAAGGCGCTGTGTGCACAGATTTTTTGCTCAATACTTGTGATTTTAAAAATACTTTCTCAAAAAGAAAAAGATGTGGATATTTCCTGTCAAATAAACACAATGAGAAGATTGAGCGCATATCTTGAGCGTATAATCATGGATTCCGATAAAATAAAAAACGCTGCACAAACGGTTGCACAATATGAAAATATATCCATACTCGGCAACAAAAACTATTACCCTGTTGCAAAAGAGGGGGCCCTGAAAATGAAAGAAACTTGTTACTTAAATGTTATGGCTTATCCGTTCGGGGAGTTTATGCACGGTCATGTTGCTGTGCTCAACCAAACTTCAATAGTTATAGCAATTATTGATGAAGAAAACGCCTCATTTGCACAGCGGAATCTGGAAAAAATAAGAAAAAACTACAACCCCAAAATAGTCTGTATAACATCTGTTCAGGAATTCAAGGCAGGTGATGTAAATATATACATCAAGACTAAACGCAAGACAAAAGCTATTTTCGGGGCACTTTTAACTCTTCAGCTTATGGCTTGCACAATGGCCAAAATTCTGAATAAAAATCCTGATTCCCCCAGAGGACTGACAAAAGTTGTAAAGGACTAATTTTCTCGCGGCTGTTTCCGATACGCTATTCAAGAGCCTAGTGCAAGATAAGTTAATTTTTTATCCGCATAAATTTTTTCTTTTATGACGGCAAATCCGTCCGTTATTATCGCTAAATCCTTTGGGTGCTCCAGAATAAGAACTCCGTTTGTTTTCAAAAGCCGGCGTGCTTTTATGGCGGACAATACCTCATCATACAGCCCACTTTGATACGGCGGGTCAACGTAAATTACATCAAAGACTGATTCAATTTTCTTCAGTATTTTTAAAGTATCACCTGCAAAAAAGTCGGCCTCTATGCCAAGATTTTGCGCGTTGCTTTTAATCTGATAAAAAGTTTTTTTGTCCTTTTCTATAAAAGTAACGTTCTTGAAGCCTCGTGATGCAGCCTCAAACCCCATAATCCCCGAACCGGCAAAGGCGTCAAGAAAGTTCTTTTCTTCAAATTCCATAAGAGAATATAATGTGCTAAAAATACTTTCACGTATTTGTGAAAGCGTTGGGCGTACATTTGCACCTTTAGGGGAAACTATTTTCCTTGATTTTAAATAACCGCCAGTTATTTGCATAGTCAGCATTTCGTTTCGCAGCGCAAAGAGTATATTTCTTCAATCTCTTTTTTGCTCAATTCTTTTGCACCGCCCAAAAGCATGGAGTTAAGATAGATTTGGGCATATGTTTCAGCTGTTTCCATCAGGTAATATGCGTTTTTTATATCCTTTGCTCCGAGTATAATACCGTGGTTTGCGAGCAAAACGGCATTATGCTTGGCAAAAAATTTTGCGCTGTTTTCAACGAGCTTTTCAGAACCAGGCAAAGCATAAGGCGCAACCGGTATTTCTCCAAAATAAAATACATTTTCGGAAATTATAGGCTTAGACAGCGGGATTCTGCAAACGGCAAAAGCCGATGCATACGGTGAGTGACAGTGTATTATAGCGTTTATATCAGGACGAATTGCATAAATTGCAGTATGCAGATTTTTTTCCGAAGACGGTTTTATCTTTCCGTCAATCAGGTTTGCATTGCTGTCAATAATTACAATTTCATCTTCACACAAGTCAGCAAGACAGGTACCTGAGCCGGTGATTAAAATTTGCCCGTCTTTGCGGACGCTTATGTTGCCAGATGTAGCCGGCGACATATTCTTTTCACCGAGTTTTTTTCCATAGTGTATTATTTGTTGTTTTAATTCGCAAATTTCGTTTAAGGTCATGAGTTTATTTTAGCAAATTTTTTATTAAAATGGTATAATAAATTAGCAAAGTAGAGAGAGGCAGGTATTTTTGTTTGATTTTGTAAATTTTGAGCAAGTTGACGATTGGCTTAAAGAATATTTAAAGCTAAAAAACCCTCAAAAAAAAGTTCAACTTCAAAATTTAATAACAATGGCATGTATGCCTTTGGTTAAACGTGTTGCCAGAACGCTTGCACGCCGTAGTACTGACCCTGTTGAAGATATAATTCAAATTGGCAGTCTGGGGCTTATTAAGGCGGTCAGGTCTTTTGATCCTGCAGTCAGCACAAATTTTAAGTCGTATGCAACATATCTTATAACAGGCGAAATCAGACATTATCTGCGCGATAAAGCTACTATGATAAAAGCTCCGAGAGCTATACAAGAGTTGTGCTACAGAGTCAACAAAATTACCTCGGAAATGCTCGATGAAATAGGTGAAAAACCTACGGACAAAGATATTGCAGACAAAATGGATATGCCTGTTTCGGATTTAAAACATGCTATTGATGCGGACAGAAGAACTTCTATAATATCTTTGGATCAGTTGAATTTGCAGTGCGAAGATGATTTTACAAACTGGGGGGATAAAATAGCTGATATAAGTTATGAAGAAATGCAGGAGTTGAAAGAAGACAAACTAATGCTTGTGGATTGTCTTAAAGGTATCGAACCCGAGTTGAAACAAATTATTGATATGACATATTTTCAGGATCTTAGCCAGAAGGAAATAGCTGAAAATCTCGGAATATCGCAAATGCAGGTTTCCAGAAAGCTTAAACGTGCATTGAACAAACTTTATGCTCTTGTGCAGCAGCGTCAGAGCGCTTAGGTATTTTGTATAGAGGATGGATTTAAATGGAATGGTTTTGGGTTTTATATGCATTAGTTACGGGGTTATGCGTGGGCAGTTTTCTGAATGTAGTTGTGCTGCGAGGCTTGAGCGGTGAATCCATTGTTCTTCCGCCGTCGCATTGCACAAGCTGTAATCATAAACTTGCCTGGTATGATAACATACCGCTGTTTTCTTATTTAATTTTGCGGGGAAAATGCCGTTACTGCGGTGAAAAAATCAGTGCTCAGTACCCGATTGTGGAATTTTTTACCGGAATTATTTTTGCGGCAATTTATTATAAATATTCCTTTGCAACAATTAATCTAAACCTTTTCTTTCTGCTTGCTGCTGCTTCTTTGTGCATCGTAATGACCGTAACCGATATAAAAGAAAAGGTTATACTTGATGCACATGCATACATACTTATGGGGCTCGGGCTTGTATACAATATGTTCAATATAGCAGGGGTTAATAACACAAAGATTATGTTCTGGTTGTTCGGACACAAGATTGTTATTTATCAGGCTTTTATATATTCAATACTCGGACTAATCGGGGGATTTGGGGTTCTTGCCGCCATATCCGCAATTGCAAAATTAGTGACAAAGCGCGATTGCTTTGGGGAAGGCGATGCTTATATTCTCGGCGCCCTGGGAGCCTTTTGGGGGATTTCCAACGCAATTGTAATACTTATTTTAAGTATTTTTGTCTGGGGCGGTTTGTCTATTCCCGTATTTATGTACAAATGGTTTAAAAACAAAGAGTATAAACTCTTTTATGGTATGCTGCTTTTTATTATAACTCTTGTTTTATTTTTTACCGGTGAATTTTTGAATGTATTTGATTCCGTAACCTTCCAGTGGTTTGCACTGCTTTTGATAGCAAGCATAGGTTTTTATTGCTGCAGGCATTTGCTTAAATCAATAAAGCAAGGGTCTGCTCTTACTGTTATACCGTATGGCCCGGCTTTAATATTCGGAGCATTTGTAGTAATGTTTTTGTTGTAAAAAACAGCACTACACCCTCAACTGTTTTGCTCAGGGGCTTTCTTGTTCCATTGGACATCGTGCAGCTTTTTTACTGTGCGGCTTAATTTCTTAAAAACAGAAAATAATCCGTTATTCTGCCGGAACTCAGAAAAGTAGATTGGATAACTAAAAAAACTATACTCTGTCGTAAATTTCTGTTGTATAGCCGTTTGCGATTTCTTCTCTTGCAACGACTTTCACTGACGGCATAAGCCTTGAGAGCACAACGCTTGTTACCTGACGGATTTCCATCGGAACTATAACCACTATCTCATCAGCGTTTATGTTGTGCTTATCAATGACTTTATATATGTTATTCACAACGGTTTGCATTTTTGTATTGTCAATTCTGATAACAGCGCTCTTGCCCGAAACTTTTGAAGCAAGATATTTTACCGTTTCCTCAGAAAGCTCAAACGCCTGAATAACGTTGTTTTCATTTGCAATGCTTTTTGAAATCTGGCGCGAAAGCGAATGTCTTACGCGGCTCAATAAATCCTCTTTTGTTTCTTCATCAGCAAAGTCATTGATTTTTTCAAAAATATAAACAATATCTTTGATAGAAACTTTTTCTTTTATAAGACTTGTCAAAATATATTTCAACTCTGCAATCGAAACAAAATCCGGAATTATATTTTCTATTAGATAAAGATTATTCTCGCTCACAATTTCTATGTAGTTGTTTATGTCGTTATAGTCGAAAATTTCTTCAACATTTTTTATGCAAACATATTCTAAAATACGTGCGATAACTTCCTCCGGTTTGTAGCCCTGAGCCCAGAAATCTTTTGTTTTTTCTTCTGTTATCCACAGAACCTGCTTGCCTGTTATGGGGTCTGTGTCTTTGATAATATCTTTAGATGTTTTTTCAAGTTTTAAATCGTCTTTGAAAAACATCTTGTACCCGCAAAAAACAACACCCTTTGCCGCGCACACTCCGCGAACATCTATTTCAAACTCGTTAGCCTGAAGCGACTCGTCGTTTTCGAACTTTATTTTAGGAATAATATACCCGAGCTCTGATGCAAGATTCTGGCGAACTTTTACTGTTTGAGCAACGAGATTTGCTTCTGCATCGGGGTTAACAAGCTCGATATTTTCTTCGCTCAGCTTTATCCTGATTTTGTCCTCTCCGATTTTGTCCAGCATAATCTCGGGTGAAATCGTTCTTTGAAGCTGTTTTTTTAACTCGTTAAGCTCTTCGATTGTTTTAGACATCTCGCTGTTGAGTTCCTGTCTTTGGGTTTCGTTTGTTTCGTCAATCAAAGATTTTATACTGTTAATTTTTTTTCTTTTGTCTTTAATTTTTGTCTGGATATCGACGCATTTTTCATAAGGCTCGTTTTGTGCGGAAATAATTTTTTGCATAGGTGTTCTGTAGCCGAATTCGCTGTCGTCGTCTTCGTCAGTTTCCTGTTCAACATCAACTTCTTTTACAAAAATACAGTTAAAGTTGAATCCGTCGTCGCTTTCCGCCTCGTGCATTGTATACAATTCCCAGCCGTCTGCTGACATTTCGTTAAGCAGGGATTCCATTTTAAAAGTGTCATCGCTCGGAACGGATTTTATACAGTATTGCATTCTTGTTGATTTCATAGTTTATTCCCACATACTCTGTCTATACGTTGCCGGTTGAGCTGTTTCTGTCATCTTCCAGCTGTTTTATATCCACATTATAATCGGACTGTTCCTGATAAAGGTTCGTTGTATCCTGAATATCGATATCAATGTTAACGTCGCCGTCCACCATTTCAATCTCTTCTTTTTTATAATTTTTAATTTTTCCGTCTTCTGTCTTAACCGCAATTTCGTTGCATAAGAAATGAAGTGAACAAACTCTTCCCAGTCCGTCCGGTGTCATAACGCCGCTGCCTATAGGCGGCATGTCTTTTGCTGCATCGATATAGTTTTTGTATTCATAATTTAAACAGCACAAAAGTCTTCCGCAGGTGCCGGAGATTTTTCCGGGAGTAATCGGCATTCCCTGATCTTTAGCAAGTTTTATATTTATGGAGTCGAACTTTCTTAAAAACGAACAGCAGCAAAACGGTCTGCCGCATAGCCCGTTGCCCTCCATAATAGATGTTTCATCTCTTACACCGATATGCCTGAGATCTATTCTTACGCGTTTAAAAGCCTGTGTTAAATCTTTTAAAAGTGCTCTAAAGTCCACTCTTTCAGGCGCCGTATAATAAAATGTAATTTTTCTTCTGTCAAAAGTGTATTTTGCCTGTACAAGATTCATACAAAGATTGTGCTGTGCAACGAGTTCTTTGCAGATTTTAAAAGCCTCTTCCTGAGCTATTTCTATTTCATCAAGAGTCTGCATATCCTGTTTGCCCATTACCCTGATAAGAGGGACGGGCTCAGGCATTTTCTTTTCCCATGCTTTTGCAATCATAGGGTTTACGACAAAAACCTTTGCAACTTCTTCACCCTTTTCCGTGCGAACAAGCACAAGCTGTCCGTGTTGTACATGTGCACTTTCTGCTACCTGCAGAGGATGAAATGTATTTTTTATTAAATTAACCGCATACTTTATCATTTATATTTCCTTTTGATGTTAATCGTATTTTAGCATAAAATTGCCATCTTGAGGGGAAGTATATTCTGTTGATAAAATATGCTTTTTGAGAGTATTGCGCTATCCGGTTAATGGTTCAACACACACTTTAGTTTTTATTCTTTTTTGATGTTTTCAGTTCTTTTAATGATTGATGGTATTCCTGTTTAAGGCACATTTTTTGATTAGTTAAATCGATAATTTGTTTTTGGTAAGCAAGAATTTGTGCTTTAACCGTAGGGTCATTGCAGTAATCATCTGATGCAAGTTCTTGTATTGCAAGCATTTTCCCCTTTACCTGCGCATTAATTACTTTATTTTTTATCATTTTTCGATTATGCAGCATTTTTTTCTGCTGGCGATAGGTGCAGCTGCTATACGCCTTTTGTCCGCTTAATGCTGCTATAATTATAATTAGCAGCAGAGATAATACTTTTTTCATAAATACTCCTTATTATTTTATTTATGAAAATAGTAAAGATTAATATTTTTTACAATTACCCTGCGGAATATGTCCGTCTGTAATAAAAAGTTAATTTGCTTTATTGAAAAATTTTGTTGTTGATAGTATGCCGGATTTGAGTGAAGATTTCATAAAAACATCAATATTACTAAAATATTATTTTAAATATTCCTCAAATTTTTTATTAATTTTTATTTTAAAACCGCAGCTGTCAAAAGTCTCGCAGCCTCCCAGCCGTATTTTAGAATTTACCATCGGATACATTCTGCAATACAGAGAGCGGAAAATGTAATCCCTGCATTTATTATTTTCATCCAGTGATTTACATTTAAAAAGTAATACACCCTTATCGTTTTTACCGGCAATTTCAAAGCAGTTATATTTTTTATCAAATTTTTTTAAATCCTCAAACTGTTTTATTTCTTTTACATATTCATCTTCAATCATAAAAACTATGTTTCGGCAGCAGGCACCGCATTTTAAGCATTTGCCCTCTATCTTATATTTTGAAGAAAACAAGGTATCATAATAAAATTTTATATATAATAATAAATCTTTAAGCACTATTTACCAATCCAGAAATCGTTTCTTATAATAGGCCAATCAAAATCATCAAAAGAAAAAATTTGCATAAAGTAATATCCCGGTTCATCAATAACAAAATACGATTTAAAGTAATCTAAAGATGTATCTATCTGAAAATCTTTTGACCAGTATATTTTATACCCCCAGTGGTTGGTTTTTTCTTCCTTTTTAACTATCTGTACCCTTATATAATCATCTTTAAAGCCTTCATTGTTAATTAAAATATAATAGACTTTTTCACCCGCTGCAAAATGTCTGCCGGCATTGTTGATTGTTTGGTTTGTTATCGGCTGGCTGTTGAAAAGCAATAATGCGTCATGTTTTCGGCATCTGAAACCAAAGCCTGTGCAAATGAATATACACAACAAACACAATAAAACTAAACTGTATTTTGCCTTATTTTTCATTTACTCTGGTTTTTAAATATTCAATCTGTTTTTTGACATCACTTTTCATCTGCGCGTCATCTGTAAGCCCAACAAATTTTTCATAATTGGCAATTGCTTGTGTGTAATTTTTTTCTTCTTCATAAGCCATGCCGAGTGCGTAATATGCATATGCATACTTTGGATTTATTGATATTACTGTATTAAACGCTTCTTTTGCTTTATCTTTTTGTTTTAGTTCGAAATAGCATAGACCCGCATTAAACATTGCGTCTGTATTTTTGGAATTAAGCGTCAACACTCTTTCGTATTGTAATAAAGCACTGTTTGTGTTGTCTCCGGCTTTGTATGTATTGCCAAGTTTTATGAGTACAGCTTCATTATCAGAGGCAAGCTCAAGTGTTTTTTCGTATTCACCCACTGCCTTATCAAGCATTTTTTCTTTCATATATAAATCTGCAAGTGCCTCGTGAGCCTGAGCGTTTTTGGTATCTATAGATAATATTTTATTGTAAACAGCTATTGCTGCCGTGTTTTTTTCATATTTTGTCAAAAGTTTGGCATAATCGAGCATAACCCCGACATTGTCCGGCGCAATAACCAATGCCTCTTCATACTGTTCTATAGCCTTTGTTTTGGACCCCATAGAATCATACAACGCAGCTAATGCTCTTAATGCTGCAACATCATTAGCATTTAAGTCTGCAGCCTCTGTGTATAAAGCAAGGGCTTTTTTGGTTTGCCCGTTTTTGTTGTAGTTATCACCTTGGGCAATGTATGCTTTGTAAAGATATTCTCTGACTTTTGGTTCGTTCCTTTGCTGATAAAGATTTTTGTAAATAGAAATTGCCGAGTCGTAATTTCCCAGTGCATGTTCAGCTATAGCCTTATTGAAAAGGACATTGTAATCGTTTTTATCCACTGTCAGCAGCTCGTCATACAACTTTATGGCTTCGTTGTAATTTTTACAAAGGTGATACGTTCTTGCCAGCTCTTTTTTTGTGTCCACATTGGTTGAATCAATAGCAAGTGCTGATTTAAAAGAAGAAACTGCATCATCGTATTTTTCATTCTTTTGATATACAATACCAAGATTGTAATATGCGGCTACATCTTTGGGCTTGTATTGAATGTACTCTTTGTACATATTTATGGCCTCCTGAGTTTTACCCATATCAGCCAAAAGATTTGCATAATCAAGTTTTAAATCATTCAAATCCGGTTTTATAGTGAATGCATTCCTAAACTCGATTAAAGCCAGTTCGTCTTTTGACAGTCTGACATAAGCCAGAGCCATATTTGCGTGAGAGGCATAGTCCGTAGAGTCATTTCTGACTGCCTTTTTAAACATTTCAACTGCATTTGTATAATCACCCGAACGCAGTAATGCCAGCCCGTAATTAGCGTACTCTTTAAATACAGTCGGGTTTTTTGTATACAAAGTGGCATATTCATCAGCAGCATCCTGATATTTGTCCATTTTTAAATAAATTGATGCAAGATTGGCTCTTGCCTCTGCGTCATCAGGGTAGTATCCCAAAAAGGTTTTATAATATTTTATTGCTTCTTGATCATCACCTTGCAGTGATTTTACACTGGCAAGATTCAGATAGTTGTACTTGTAATCGGGAAAAATTGTTAAGGCCTGATTATATGCGGCAAAAGCATTTTCATAATCGTGCTGCTGTTGCAGAATATTGCCAATACTGATATAAACAACAGCATCATTAGGCTTTAACTTGATAGCTTTTTTGTAAGCAATCAGGGCATTTTCCCAGTCTCCCATTTCTGTATACAGGCCGCCAAGTTTTATATACAAAATAGCCTCATCCGGCGAAAGCTCAATTGCGCTTTTTATTCTTTCAATAGCCATTGAATAATTGCAGTCTTTTTCAAGAACATTTGATTCCTGAAAAAGTTTGTATGATTCCGTAGACATCTTGGCCTCAGCCCTGAAATCAGAACATATGGGAGTCAGTGCCAATATTAAAGATACCGCTAAAGTTATTTGCTTTTTCATAGTTAGATTATCTTATGATTTTTTAAAAAAATCAATCGTCCTTCTTTGTTACTTTGTATTTAATTCTTTTTGTGCCTCTTTTATCGACATTTTTGTTATAAGTTGTTTATTGCTTTTTTTAAATATGTCCCTGTTGTATACTGCCAGCCAGTAGTTTTGATTTGTTGTCGGAACAGAGAATGTAATTTTCTGCGTTACCGGTTTGTTAAATTTTAGCGGCTTAAAAAAGCTTATAGCCTCTTTGTTGTCAGCCTTGTATGTCTTACCGGCTCCATCAACGAGTTCGACATAAACTTCCTGACTTAGCATTGATTTATTCTTGGCTTCAACAGTGACTTCTATATTTTTTTGTTGAATTTTTACATCACAGATTTGAAAATACAGCCCGTTAGAGACTATACCGGTTTTGCCGGTTTGAACAACAACCCTTTCCTTCGCTTGGAGCGGAAGAAATACACCGGAACACATCACCAGAAACAACACTGTAATAAACACTTTGTTCATATCAATATTCTATAAATTTTATAGCACATTGTCAATGAATGCCGCCGGTTTTTATATAAAAAAATTTGTAAAAAACCAAGGGCGGTACAAATATTACCTCCCTTGGTTTAAATACTATACTTCTTCTACCCTGAAAGCAGGTGTCTGTTTTAACCTTTCTTCCATCTGCTCAAAGGTTAAAAATCCTTCCTGCGCACCGAAGTGAGATACAACAGAGGCCGCATTAACAGATGCCAGCATAAGAGATTTTTTAATATCCCAGTTTGTATATTCCAATGCCGCAGTGAAAGTAGACGACAAGGCATCTCCGGCCCCGAGTGTGCTCACTACTTTAGCCGGAAATTCAGGACAGCGGTAATATTTCTTGCCGTCAAAAGCATATACACCGTGTTTTCCGTCAGTGATAATAACAACCTTTGCGTCAGTTGATTTCAGTTTGTCGAGCATTGCTCTAACATCGGGATGGATAGCTTCAGAGGAGAAACTTTCTGTTTTGGTATCAGGACGAACCTGAATTTTGGTAACAAGCGAAGCCTCCTCCTTGTTCATTACAACAACCTCGGCTGTTGCAAGAATTTTTTCAAAATATTTTAATCCTCTTTTAAGACTGGAGCTGCCGGGGTTTATGGCGACATTCGTGTTGTGTTCTTGCGCAAAATGAGCCAGCTTATCGAGAACAGCACCGGATTCACCGTTTAAAGGAGCAATATAGAGCCATTTTGCCTTTTTTACAGCATCAAAATTTATATCTTCTTCTCTTATCTTTCCGTTTGCACCGCGGTATGCAAGAACGGTTCTGTTGCCTTCAAAACTGAGCAAAATAACTGATGAGCCGGAGTTATCAGTTTTGCTTTTTACAACAAGAGAAGTATCAACGCCAGCTTGCTCAACCTTTTCAAGGATATTACGTCCCTGAAAATCGTCACCTATTTTAAATATAGCAGAAGTTCGCGCTCCAAGATGCGCAAAATTTGCAGCAGCATTGAGCCCGCCGCCGCCTACGGCAGTTTTATAGCTTTCTACTTCCACCTTTGCCCCGTACGGATATGACATAAATTCAAAACCGTTCTCTTTCGTACTTACGGAAACAACATTCGCAGCATCAGACTCCACAAAAGAATCTATTGTTGCGCTTCCGATTGTGATTACATCAAACATACTCTTCTCCCTCTATTAACATAACAAAATCTTTTTCATTTTCGGCTGTAAATAATTATGCCCTTGGATGTGTACTATCATACACCGCTTTTAGTCGTTCTGTCGATACATGGGTATAAATTTGTGTATTTGAAATAGATGCGTGGCCTAAAAGCTCCTGTACAACCCTTAAATCAGCGCCGTTTTCCAGCAGTTTCGTCGCAAAACTGTGCCTGAAAACGTGAGGCGTAACTTTTTTAGGCAGCTCGATTTTTTTTACAATATCATTCAAAACAGTTCTTATGCTCTGCGGCTGAAGCCTGTAACCTGTTTTGTTAATAAAAACAGGGCTGTCCTCGTTTTCTTCAATATCAGAGCCTTCTTCCGCAACCATATATCGCACTGTCTTTATATACTTTTGCAAAAAATCTTTTGCACGCTCGGATACAAGAACAATCCGCTCTTTTGCACCTTTTCCCATAACAGTAATCTCGTTTTCCTCGAGGTTAAGGTTTCCAAAATTCAAATTACTCAGCTCCGAAATTCTCATGCCCGTAGCGTATAAAAGCTCTAGTATAGTACGGTTGCGGTATCCGGCAGGAGTGGAAATTTGTATATTGTTCAGAATCTGCTCAATCTCTTTGCCTGTTAAAAATTTCGGCAGGCTTTTACTTTTTTTCGGAGCGTGCACACTGTTAGCGGGGTTTGTATCTATAATCTTTTCCCTGTACAAAAATCTGTAGAACGTTCTTATCGCAGCAATTTTTCGAGAAAGCGTAGTTTTGGAATAGTTAAAACGCTGGATAAAAACAAGGTAATCTTTTAGCTTTGTATGGTCAGTTTGTTCTATCGGGGTTGTGTCCAGCCACAGTAAAAAGCTTAATATATCAGAGTTGTAGGCACGTATAGTATGTACAGAGAAATTCTTCTCAACTTCCAGATAGATTAAAAAATCTTTTAGATATCTTTTTGTAATTTCACTTAGACCCATAAATATAATTATATGACACCATAATGAAAATAAACAAGTATATACGCTATGCCTCTGTTACAAGCGACTTTGTGCTTGTTTGTTAAGAAATGTAACAGAAGTATATACTAAAAAGGCAATTATTTAATTGGTATATACTTTATATATATACAGAGAGTTTAAGTTATTAGAATTATAAGAGAGGCTTAAAAATGACTGAAAAAAACAGTTTATATGAATATAAAGGAAACCTGACATCAGGTCAGCCGGCTAATAACTTTAACCGTCCGAGTTTGAATTATAAAAATGGCGGCAGATTAGAGTCAACAAACTGGAATACAATAAAATCTTCAACTCCTTCAGTTAACTGGAACGGTTATCGTTCTTCTGACCCTATCTTACGTTTTGGCAATACAAGCTCAAGTTTATCAGGCGGCGGCTTCCTTAATACATTAGGAAATATAGCTTCTGGTATTTCATTGTTCGGCGGTGTTGCAATGACTGCTGTGGGTATTGCAACTGCTGTAAAAACAATTAAGGGTGCAAACAATTCCGCTGGCAATTCAAATGCTGTTTTTTCAAGAAAAGAATCTAAAGAAATTAATAGAAATACAAGTAATACAGATGACGCAATGAATGCTCTTGATTCAAGCATTACTACGGCAGAAGAAGTTCTTAATACTTCAAATGATCCGGATACAATTCAAAGCGCACATGAAAACCTTATGGCATCCATTACTAACGCACAGACTGCAAGAACCGATGCCTACGGCAAAAAGGAAACTGCAAGCAACACTAAACGTAATATTGAAACACAAAAACAGACTAAAGAAAATGAATGCAACGGTTTGAAAAATGAAAAGGCAACTTTGACAAATCAATTAAATGAATTAAAGGGGCAGGATACGTCAAACATGACAGATGAACAAAAAACTGCTCTTAAAAAACAAATTTCAGAGCTTGAAACACAAATAAAACAAAAAGATAAAGATATTGAGAAAGTACAAAAACAAATAAATGAATATGCACAGCAGATTGCAGTTCAACAGCAGATAATCGATAACAATACAGCACTTATAGCAAGCCTTGATGCAAATATTCGTACAGGTAACACGCTTTCTAACAGACTAGCAAGCAAATCAGGTGTAGCTCAATAATAAAAACAAGCTTCAAAGATTAATTAAGGAGCTTGTTTTTTATTTTGTTACTATAAATTTAAACATGTTTATATATATTTTTTATAAGAAATTGCAACAAAGCTTATTAATCAATTGTATTTAGCACACGTTTAATATATTCTTTAATAAAAAGATTACTACGGGTGTTAAAAATATGGAATTAAATAAAAGATTTATTGTTGATTTATCACAGTCCCAAAGCCCTGCTGATGTCGTTTTTGAGATTAGCAATGTTTTGGAAAATCCTGATGCGAAAAATCGCAAAATATGGCTTAAGCTTGGAAATGTCGCACTCAACCAGTCACAGCTTTTGAGCATAAAATCACTAATAAGCAGCATAAACTCTACGCTGTCACTTATCGAATCCGAGTGTGAACAAACTGAACTTGCTGCTGCGACTCTAGGTATAAACACAAAAGATGTGGAAGAAGAACTTCAGGCAGAATTAAGCTCTCTCGAGCCTGAATCTCCTAAAGACATACCTTCTGAGCAGTATATTCCTCTTGAAGACTATAAAGAGGAGGACAAACCACAGGAACCTCAAGAAACTCCTGTTGAACCACCAATTAGTGAAGAAAAACAGGAATCTCAAGATGATAATAACGATTCCTCCTCACAGGAGGCCTCGATTGTGCAAAAAGAAGAACCTGAGTCTAAAGAAGATGATAATTCTACAAAATCAGCTCAGGAAGAAGAAAAACAGGAAATTCAAACAGAGCTGGACAGCATTTTTGATTCAGAGGTAAAGCTTGAAAACATACTTTCTGATGAAAAGGATCTTGCACAGATGCAAAACTGGCCGTTGACAAAGGAATCCGGTATTGATGATATTGAAATTCCGGAAGAAGTTATGACCGATGAAGATTATGCAATCCTTCAAATGCACACACAGTATCACAAACAGACAGTGCGCTCGGGTCAGGTTATCCAATCTAACGGGAATGTAGTTATCATAGGCGACTGCCACCCCGGATGCGAAATCCACGCAGCAGGCGACATTACTGTCTGGGGTATATTAGGCGGTATTGCTCACGCAGGCTGCAACGGCAACACAAAAGCCAGAATAAGAGCACTGACTCTCAACGCAATCCAGTTAAGAATTGCCGAGTCTTACGCAAGAAGACCCGACCATATTAAAAATATCTATGTTGAAAAGTCCAACACATTTACACCGGAAGAAGCCCGATATGTTAACGGCAACATAGTTATTTTGAAAACTAACGACAAATAATCACATAACAAGATAAGGAGTAGACTATATGACAGGGAGAGTAATTGTAATTACTTCCGGAAAAGGCGGTGTAGGCAAAACAACTACATCTGCTAATATTGGTACTGCGCTTGCTAAAAGCGGTTCAAGCGTTGTTTTGATTGATACCGATATAGGATTGAGAAATTTGGATTTGTTACTGGGGTTAGAAAACCGTATTGTCTACACTCTGGTCGACGTTGTGGAAGAAAGATGCAAGCTGAAACAGGCGCTCGTTAAAGATAAAAAGAACCCCAACCTCTGTCTGCTTGCTG
The DNA here is from genome assembly GCA_944322935.1 of Candidatus Gastranaerophilales bacterium. Lineage (GTDB taxonomy): Bacteria > Cyanobacteriota > Vampirovibrionia > Gastranaerophilales > Gastranaerophilaceae > Limenecus. The sequence continues at coordinate 18,350 of CALUQO010000014.1, forward strand.
CAGCACAGACAAGAGATAAATCCGCTGTAGACGCTGATCAGCTTAAATCGATTTGCGAACAGCTTCAGGAGGATTTTGATTTTGTTCTTGTTGACTGTCCAGCAGGTATTGAAGAAGGTTTTAAAACAGCTATATCCGGTGCTTCCGAGGCTATAGTAGTCACTACTCCTGAAATGTCGGCAGTGCGTGACGCTGACAGAATTATCGGGCTGCTTGAAGCAAAAGAAGAAATAAAATCATACAAGCTTCTCGTTAACCGCGTCAGACCCAACCTCGTTAAGTCTAATGACATGATGAGCGTGGATGATGTTGTTGAAATTTTATCGTGCGAGCTTATAGGCATAATTCCTGAAGATACAGGCATCATCACCTCAACAAATAGAGGCGAGCCTATTGTCAACGATGAAAACTCACCGGCCGGCAAAGCATATACAAACGTTGCAAACCGCATCAAAGGCGAAGATGTTCCTTTCCTTGATATAAACGAACCTAAAGGCTTTGACGCTTTTCTTGTAAAAGTTAAAAGTTTGTTCGGTATTAAAGCATAGAAAGGAGCGAAAAACATGAGTGAAAATATTTTTAGCAATTTTTACAACAGAGTACTGAACTTCTTTCAGAATGAAAAAAGTGACGGAGATTCTTCTAAAAATACAGCCACAAACAGATTAAAGCTCGTTCTTATGCAGGACCGCTCAAACCTTGACGGCGCCACAATGCAAAAAATGAGAGAACAGCTTATTGCTGTTATTTCAAAGTATATTGAAATCGACAAAGACGCACTTAACCTCAATCTGGAATCAGAAGGAGATGAAATTGCGCTTATGCTGAATATTCCGGTAATAAGAGCAAGAACTCCAGAAGAGATAGACGAGCTTGAAAAAGCCGAAGAAGAAGCCAAAAAAGAGAATATAAAAGCGGCTATTGAAGCTGAAATTGCACAGCTTTCAAATGACTCTGAAAATTCTGATGACAGTGCTGAAAATGAAGAGGAAAAAGACAGCACAGAAGAGAATGATGAAAATACAGAAGAAGCAGAAGCTGAGGAAGAATCTTTAGCAGAAGAAGAAACATCAGAAAATCAAAAAGAACAGGATACTGAAAATAATTCTTCAGAAGAAAACAACCATCCAAAAAAGAAAAAATAAAATACATAAAGAATTAATACAAAAAGTCCGGTGCTATTTTTCAGGCTCGGACTTTTTATATTGCTCAAAAAAAAGTTTAATAAATTTAAAAATTATCCTCAATAAATTTGAAAAAAAAACTTGTTATTGTATTATAGACATACGGGCTGTATCGTTATGCGTAAGATATTTGGCCTTCATACAAAATAAAGGAGAGGAAATTGTCTATTGTTCTGGATAAAAAACAGTGTTTAATAGCCGGCGACGGTGAACTTCCCGTTGCTATGGCAGAGTCTGCACAAAAAAACGGTTTTGATGTTGTAGCAATTTCCCTGTCGTCTGATAACAGAAACAGACTCAAAAAGTTTTGCACAAAGGTGTATAATTTCGGCCCCGGAGAGGTTTTAAAAATAAAACAAACTCTTATCGACGAAAAAATTACACAGGTAACGTTTATAGGCAAAGTACACAAGGGCTTGCTCTTAAGACGCCCGAAACTCGATATGGAAGCGATACGTCTTATGAAAGAAGCTCAAAGACTTAATGATGACGCTGTTATGCTCATCATTGTCGAACAGCTTGAAAAAATGGGCATAAGAGTCCTTGATCAAACAATTTTTATCAAAAACCTTATGGCCCCCCCCGGAGTACTGGGCGTGCATGAACCTGATGAAGAACAGGCTCTGGACGTTGAATACGGATACTGGCTTGCTAAAGAAATGGGCAAACTCGATGTCGGTCAGTCTGTCGTTATCAAGAACAAAATGATTATGGCTGTAGAAGCAATCGAAGGTACGGACAAATGTATTGAAAGAGGCTGCAAACTCGGCGGCAAAGGTATTACCGTTGTTAAAGTCAGCAAACCCACTCAGGACAAGCGTTTTGATATACCTGCTATAGGGCTTAATACTTTAAAAACAATGGACAGATTCGGGGCAAAAATTCTTGCCATAGAAGCTAACGAAACCATTATTGTTGACCAGAAAAAGGTTATTGATTTTGCCAACAAAAAAGGCATCATTGTAATGGCTATTTAGACGCCATATTGATATGATAGATGGGGTCTGCAGGGAGTTTAATAATTATGAAGAAAAAAAAGCTATTTATTGTTACAGGCGAACTCTCGGGCGACAAACATGCCTCGCTGGTTGTTGAACATCTTTTGCAAAATCGAAACGACATAGAAATCGAAGCCATTGGCGGCGAAAATCTTAAAAAAGCCGGTGTAAAGCTTTTTATCGACCATACAAAAGCTCACATGTCGGCAATGGGGCTTACGCCTAAAATTCTGATTGACCACCTTACTTTAGGCAAAAGGGTCGTGGATTATCTGACAAAAGAGTTCAAGCCGGATTTGGTGCTGCTGATAGATTACGGCGGATTTAATCTTAATATTTCAAAATTTTTAAAAAAAGCCGGAATAAAAGTGTTTTATTACATTCCGCCCCAGATATGGGCTTCCCGTAAATGGAGAATCAAAACCGTTAAAAAAAATATAGCAAAGGTTATGCCAATTTTTCCGTTCGAAGAGGACATGTACAAAAAAGAAGGGATAGATGTTCAATTCGTCGGCCACCCGCTTGTGTCACAGATGCCTGCTCCGGCAAACAGAGATGAGGTGTTTGAAAAATACGGTCTGGATAAAAGTAAAAAGCTCGTTTCAATTTTCCCCGGAAGCAGAACTTTTGAACTCCATTATCTTGCAAAAACTTTTCTCGAAGCTTCAAAAATTATCAAGAAACAATACAATGATGTGCAATTTGTGATTGCTCAGGCAGACAGTTTAAGCGACAAAACTTTTAAAAAATTTATAAAAGATACAGATATAAAAATTGTAAAAAATGCAAACTATGAACTGTTAAGCGTATCTGACGCATTGATGCTGGCGTCTGGGACTGTAGCCCTTGAGGCTGCTTTGTATAATACACCGATGATAATCAGCTACAAAGGCCCGTGGTTTGCTTATCTGATTTATAGACTGGTAAGATGTATTGACAGAGTATGCCTGCCCAACATCATTATGGACAAGGATATTGTGCCCGAACTATTAATGTCTGACTCAAATCCTCACACTATTGCTGATTACATTTTAAAAATTTTAAAAGACGACAAATACAGACAAAACATGATACAGGATTTGTCACAGGTTAAGGCTATTCTATCAAAACATGAGGCCGCAAAAGAAGTTGCGCAGATTCTAAGCGCGGAGCTGAAGCAATGAGCAGCGAGGACAAAACATCAGAAATAAAAAGAATAAGCCTGTTAAAACTGTTTTGGATATTCTTTAAAATCGGACTGGTTCTTTTCGGAGGCGGATATGCTATTTTGCCCTTTTTAAAAAGCGAAATGTGCGACAAAGAAAAAATCTGTACAATGGAAGAAATAACAGACTACTATGCACTAAGCCAGTGTTTTCCGGGGCTTGTGGCCGGCAATGTGTCAATGTTCACAGGATATAAGGCAAGAGGGGTTGCCGGTGCAATTGCTGCGGTGACAGGAGTTTGCCTGCCGGCGTATTTGAGCATTGTTTTGATATTTTCTTTTCTGTCTGTTATCACTCACTACCCGATAGTTCAAAGCATATTTTCCGTGCTTGATATTGCGGTATGCGTGCTGATATTTTTGACAATACTTGAGCTGTGGAATTTTTCTGTTTACGACAAATTCACTACCCTGATTTTTATTTTAGCTGTGAGTGCTGCGCTGCTTAATGTTTCACCTTTTATAATTGTTATTTCAGCGGGGCTTTTAGGATTGTTCAGACATTTTGCTTTCCCTAAAAAAGCAGCGCCTTGCTGTTCAACGCAATGCGGTGAAAATTCTGAAGAAAAGGAGCACGAAGAAGATGCATAATATATTGCTCCTTGCTTTTGAATACATGAAAATAGGTGCTGTCGCAATCGGCGGCGGCTACACTGTGATACCGTTTTTGTATTACCTTGTGGAAAAATACAACTGGTTTAACGTATCCGAAATCACACAGATGATTGCCGTGTCTAACCTTACACCGGGGCCTATCGGGATAAATATGGCCACCTTTGTCGGTGTAAAAGTCGGCGGAGCCTTAGGGTCATTGTTTACGACAATTGCTTTTATGATTCCGTCGGTTACAATCATCTGCTGTCTTGCAAAGTTTTTGAAGAAAAACAAAGAAAACAAATATATAAACCATGTTATGTACGGTTTGCGGCCGGCTGCTGTGGCTTTAATCGGGGTTGCGGGGTTGAAGATTATGAACACAACCTTTTTTCATTTTGAAAAATTCAAAACCTCTCACAACTTTTTTGACATAATTTCGCTAAAGGCGTTCATATTGCTTGCCGTATTTACCCTAATCGGGTTAAAATTAAAAAAGAACCCTATGATTTTGATTGTAATGGCAATCGTTCTCGGGTGTTTTATAAGAATTTAGCAGGCGGCATATTTTGAACAAATTTATACAAAGAATAGTAAACTACATACTTCAACGCAGGCGTGACAGGCTGGCAAAAACTCTGGACATGCTAAAGCCGTGCACCTATACAAATTCATCAACAAAAACACATATAAATTCGTCGGAAACCCTCACTATTACGTCTGAAACGAACAAAATTCTCGACACTATTACCTCAGAAGTGATAAATATAGTCAAAACCTGCGAAACAGACCCTAAAAAGCTTCTCGACTTTGTGCAAGACCATGGCACACCTGTATACAGAATTAAAAAAGCTGATAAAATACTTAAACGAATAAAAGAAGAAGAAGGTTTTATCTCTCCGATTAGCGGTTTAAAGGCTTTTTATCTTAATTTTTTTACAGCGCTTTTATCAGAAAAAAGACTGAAGTTTTCTTTTAAACCAGAAGCCATGTTTGTTTTAAAAGATGCAGAGCCCAGCATATATTTTATACTGCACCAGTTTTATCTATGGTACGGCTATACAAAAGGGCTGCCCGGATATGATGAAAAATCACGCAGTCTGTTAAAGGCTCACATAGATGTTATGTCAGAATCTGATGTCAACGGGATGTCTGTCGAGGAGATTATAGGTCTAAAAGAGGCTATTGCGCGCGACAGAGAAGCGGCAGAGTTTGTTATACAACTAGCTAAAGAAAGTTCCGGAGCAAAAAAGGCTCTGGAGAAAATGCAGCAGGGCGGAGCAAATATTTAATTTTGACGAACTTAAAATAAACATAGCTATAAACAAAACCGCACAAGATGTGCGGTTTTTATTTTATCTTCTTTTGTAATTATGTTTTACGTATTGTCTTTGTTCATGCTTTTTGTTTTTGTAATTTGCTTTTACTTCATTTTTTCTATTTTTTTGAGCCTGTTTGTATTGTTTTTTATTGTTCTTTATTTCAGTTTTCTTGTTTTGCTTATAGTTTTTTACATTCTTTCTATGCTGTTGTGCTCGTACTTTGGACTCATGTTTTTTATTATGATAGGTTGCCTTTTTTGTATCCGAAGCTTTTTTTATTTTGTCGTGTCTTTGGTCTTTTTTGTTTTTGATGCTTTGTTTTTTTTCATTTGCTTTTTGTTTGTGATGCAGCCCAAATTCTTTGTGCTGTCTGTTTTTAGCGTAATCATGGTGATTGTTGTGTGAAGAAGCAGCAAAACATTCTGCGCTCAATCCCATTCCCGCAAACAATGCGCCTATAATAAATAATGATAAAATTTTCTTTTTCATACTAACTCCTATTCTCTCTGTATTTTTAATTTGCTCTCAATTGATATAACGAATCCAAAATAAAAATGTTCATTTGTCATGAAAATGATTTTATATACAGATTAGATTTTTCTAAAAATCAAAGAGGTGTTAATTCCGCCAAAAGCAAAGTTGTTCGACATAACAATATCCGTTTTGATTTCACGGCCATCTTTTTTTATATAATCGAGGTTTGCGCAATCGGCATCTACGTTTTCAAGATTCAATGTAGGAGAGAACCAGCCTCTGTTCATCATTTCAATAGACAAAATAGCCTCTATCGCTCCGCATGCGCCTAATGTGTGGCCGGTATAGCTTTTTATTGAACTTATCGGCACCGCACGATTAAATACCTCAAACGTAGCAATGCTTTCGGCAATATCCCCGTTGCGGGTTGCCGTGCCGTGCGCGTTTATGTAGCCTATTTTTTCAGGGTCGAGCTGTGCGTCTTTGAGTGCTCTTTTTAGTGCATTGCCCATTGTTTCGTGGTTAGGGTTGGTTATATGCGAGCCGTCTGTCGTTGTGCCAAAACCTATAACCTCCGCGTAAATTTTTGCACCGCGTTTTTTTGCATGTTCGTATTCTTCAAGAATAAGCGTGCCGGCCCCTTCCCCAATAACAAGCCCGTCACGGTCTTTATCAAAGGGCCTCGGGGTAAGTTCAGGATGAGCGTTTTGCAGACTCGTTGCATAAAGCGTGTCAAAAACTGCAATCTGTGTCGGGTGCAGCTCCTCGGCTCCGCCTGATATCATAACAGTTTCATATCCGTTTTTTATCGCCTCATAAGCAAAACCTATCCCCATTGAGCCGGAAGTACAGGCTGTAGAAGACGGCATAAGCCGGCCTTTTGTTTTAAAATAAAGCGAAATATTAACGCTTGTTGTTTGCGGCATCATTTTTATATAAGAGCCGGAGTTTATCCCCTTAACCTTTTTCTCTGCTTCCATCGTGTAAAAATCAATGATGGACTCCAGCGAACCCGAAGAAGAACCGTAGCTCACACCTGTATTTTCAGAGGAAATAATTTCATCACCAAGAAGCCCCGCATCAGCCAGCGCCTGTTCTGTCACAACCGTGCTCATCAGAGCAACACGCCCCATGGTTCTTGTGACTTTTCTGTTGAAATGTTCGGGCACGACAAAATCCCTGACTTTCGAGCAGAGTTTTGCATTAAGGTGCTGATAAACCTCATAAGCAGGCTCGTATTCAATGCAGTTTTTAAGACGCATAAGCCTCGAATAAGCATCGTTGACACTGCTTCCGAGCGGGCTTGCAAGCGCCATCCCAGTAACAACAACCCTCCTCACGAATAGAGCCCCCCGTTAACAGATATCACCTGCCCCGTTATATAAGAAGCGTCTTCGCTCATAAGATAGTTTACAAGGCTGGCAACTTCTTTGCCTGTTCCCATTCGTTTCATCGGGATAAGTTTTTTTACCTCGTCTTGCGGCAAATCTTTTGTCATATCGGATTCTATAACACCCGGGGCAACGCAGTTCACCGTGATACAGCGTTTTGCAAGCTCAAGGCTCAGTGCTTTTGTTGCGCCTATTATACCGGCTTTAGACGCGCTGTAGTTCACCTGTCCGCGGTTTCCGCGCAGGCCGGAAATAGAAGAAAGCGTCACTATTCTCCCTTTAATCTTTTTCTCAATCATCGGCATGATTACCGGTTTTAAAACATTATAAAAGCTGCCGAGGTTTGTACCGATAACGTCATCCCATTCGGTTTCTTCCATAATCGGAAACACGTTATCCCTTGCAATACCGGCGTTAAGCACTACACCAAAATATACACCGTTTTGTTTAATATCGTTTTCAAGAATTTCAAAACATTTTTTTCGGTCTTTTACGTCGAATTGAAGAACCCTTGCTTTTTGTCCGACGGCCTGTATCTGTTTTTGGACTTCAAGCGCCTGTTCTATATTGTTTCTGCAGTTCAAAACCACATCGTATCCGCTGTTAGCAAGATAAAGTGCGATTTCTTTGCCGATACCTCTGGATGAGCCTGTCACAAGAATTTCTTTACTCATTTAATTCTCCCCGCAAGCCTAAAGATCTATTTTTGAAGAATCAAAATCTTCGGGCTGATATGCGTTAACCACCGCTTTTGCACATTCTATACCATCATTATAGATAAAACACTCGAATGAAACAAGTTCGTTGTCGCCAAACACCTCTCTCGCAACAACTTCATAGCTTTTGCCGTCCTCAAACTTTTCAAGCGAACAGCTGTAAGAGCGGCTGCCGAGCAAAAAGCCCACCTTCGGCTCACCGCCGCCGCGCCTGAAATAAGAGTAGCAGCCTATTGATTGGGCCATAAACTCTATTCCCGCGAGCGGTGAAACGCCTTGTATTGTTTCATCAAAAAACACTTTGTCTTTATTTATTTCAACAACTGTCCGGACATATTTTTCCTCAAGGTTTACCTCTAAAATGCCGTCTATGAGTATCATCGGCGCATCGTGCGGAAGAATCTGCGACAAAAAAGCTTTTGTATAATCCGGCTCAGCGCTTCCGGCTCCGGATTTTCCAAAGATAATAACCGCATTCGAACCGCCGAAGCCAAAGGCGTTGCACATAACATAACGGTTGTTTTTAGCCTTTTCACCGTGTTTTGCCAGTCTTATTTCGGGAATTGAGGTATCATAAACCCCGTCAAAGTTATGCGGAATAAGATATTTTTCAGGATTTATTTCATCATCAAGAAAGGCAAGACATAATGCGCTTTCCACGCCTGACGAAGCCCCGAGACAATGGCCGGTGAGGGATTTTGTCGAGCTGGTCGGGATTTTATCTTTAAAAATCTTATAAACCGCATTCGCTTCCATAATGTCATTTGTGAGCGTGCCCGTGCCGTGAAGGTTTATATAATCAATATCCTCGGGCTCAAGTCCGGCTTGCTTCAGCGCAAGTTCTATTGCCTTTGCAGCCTGAACTCCTTGCGGGTCAGGGGTTGCACTGTGATAAGCGTCCGAGGTCTCGCCGATACCGAGTATTTTTATGCCTTTATTCGCGTTTTTTTCCAGCACAAAAAGCGCTGCGCCCTCGCCTATGTTAATCCCGTCCCTGTTCTTTGAAAAAGGTTTGCACTTTGAGGCTGACATAACCTCGAGCGCGCTGAACCCGAAAACAGGTGTTTTAGACAGTGAGTCGGCAGCAGCACATAAAACAGCGTCGCATACTCCGTTTTCGAGAAGTTTTACGCCTGTTGAAAACGCTTTAATACCTGAGGTACACGCTGTAGAAACGCCTGTGCAATAGCTTTTTAAGCCGAGATGTTCTTTTAAAAATATTGCAACAGAGCCAATCTGCGAATGAAAAACTTCCCCGCTCAACTCATACTCGTTGACGCCGGCGTTTGTTGTTCCGGCGACTACGCCGATTCTATCTTTGCCGTATTTTTCAACAAGCGCGTCTATATCCTTGCGGATTGCGTTAACGCAATGCAAAAGCAGTGCATTTGTTCTTGTGTTAAATTTAGGGTCGCTGATTTCCGGCAAAGGTGTTTTAACCTTGCCAAAATACAGATTTGTTCCCTTAACAATGCAATCATCGCATTCAAAAAAATCCGCGTCAGGTAAAAGCGAATTTTTAAAAATCTCTTTTACCCCGCTTCCGAGGTCACAAATCGAGCTGTATGATGTGATAGAAATATTTGTCATATTTGATATAATACTACCATGAATCAAAAAAATGTATTTTATATTTCTAACATAAACTTTTTAGACGGAGAGGACGTTCAAGAAAAGATTGACCTGTCTTTTATACCGCCTATGTCCAGAAGAAAGCTCAGCCTTGTGGACAAAATAGCGCTAAGTGTTATGCACAAAGCTTACACAGGCCGCGGAAGCGAGATAGTTTTTGCCTCGCAATACGGTGAACTCGACAGGCTGAACAAAATAATAAGCCAGTATCAGCAGGACAACGAGGTGTCGCCGTTTACCTTCGGCAGTTCTGTGCACAATAGCGTTGCGGGCCAGTTTTCACTGCTCAACAAAATAAATAGCAGCTACAACGCTCTTGCAGCCGGCGAAAACACCTTCAGTGCGGGGCTGCTCGAGAGTTTTATGAGAACAAAAGACAGCGAGGTGCTCTTTTGTTTTGCGGACGCGTACAAAGAACCACATGCCTGCGCTTTTACAGTTTCTGCGTCGCCGTCTGATATCGCGTTAGAGGTAAAACTTCATCTTGCGAAAACTCAATACAAAACACCTAATAATTTCAACAATGAATGTATGCCAGACGACATTCAATGCCAAACGCCTAATATTGAATACAGCACATTCAAAGATTTTATAGAAGGCAGGTGTGAAAGTTTTTCCGGCTGTGACGGGGTTTTTAGTATTGTAAGGGGCAAAGATTAGGATGAAAAAATGGTTTCGTTCCTTTATGGTACTGTTCGCCTTTGCCTTCTTCGGGGCGGGGTCGTTAGTGCTCGGGCTTGTTGTGATTCCTGTGATGAGTTTATTCATAAAAAGGGAAAAGAGAAGGGCGGTATTTTGTTCTGTTGTACACAGGCTGTGGGCGTTTTTTAGCAGATTTATTGAAAAAACAGGCTCGATAAAATTCAATGTAACAACGAAGCAGCGGGAGTTTTTGACAGGGCTTAAGGGCTGCATTATCGTGGCAAACCATCCGAGTTACATTGATATTGTGCTTTTAATCGGGCTTATACCAAATACGCTTTGTGTTGTGAAAAAAGAAATAAAAAACAATCCGATTATGAGTAATATTGTCCAATCTACCTACCTTATCAACGATGAAGAAAACAATACACTTCAACAGGAAGCAAAACAGGCATTAGATGCTGGATACAACGTAATAATATTTCCGACAGGTACACGCACTGTCGAGGGTGAAACGCTCAAACTCCACAGCGGCGCGGCATCGCTGGCTATTTTTTCGAAAGCACCTGTTATTCCTTTGCATATATCATGCGATTACAGGTTTCTGGCCAAACATCAGAAAATATACGATGCCGGAGAAAAAGTTGTTAATTATTATTTAAAAATTAACGAAACTATACGCCTCGATGATTTTCAAACCCCTGATATTACGGAAACGAAGCTTCGGCGCCGCATAAATACCGTGATAAAAGAGAGAATTGTAAATTAGAGTATTAAAACAGACTCAGCTGATTAGACTCATCTTTTATTTTACGTTCACGTTCATATTTTGATAGAGTTAATAAATCCTCTTCTATTTTTTCAAGAAAAGGAGAGATTTCAAAATGTTCAGTTTTGCCGTATAATCGTCTTTTCAATGCTCTGCACAAAAACAGACGCTGTTTTGCTCTGGTAATCCCTACATACAAAAGCCTTCTTTCTTCTTCAATTTCCTCTTGATTTTCTGCTTTTGAAAGAGGAAGCAAACCGTCCTCAAGACCGACTATAAAAACATTCTTAAACTCCAATCCTTTAGACGAATGCAATGTCATAAGAGCAATTCTGTCAGCACGTTCATCAAGAGCATCAGATTCTTTAAGGAGTGAAACCTCATGGATAAAATCGCCGCGCTCAGGATATTTTGCAGCAACACCTTTTAAATACGTGAAAATGTAATCCTGTATTTTCTCCTTAAATAAGTCGCTCAGTTTGTCAATTTGCACATCAACAGGCAATTTATCGTCAAGAGCCTTCAAAAGCTCACGTACCGGTTTTCTGTCACAGAGTAAATCATCAGACAACTGCACAAAAGGCATGCCGGAGCGTTGCAACGCTTCTATTAAACATGGAAGCTGTGACGAGGTGCGGTATAATACAGCAAAATCGGAAAAAGAATAATTTTCTTTTTGCCCGTCAGACCTCTCAGAATCAAACGAGAAAAAGCTGTTTCCGCCTATCAAATTTTCGATTGTACTGACAACGAATTCGGCCTCTGCTTTATCAGTAGGTGCCGTATGTATTGTTATTTTGTCATAAGCTCCGGTACACTTTGATACAATATTAAAGCTGTCAATCATCTGGTTTGAGGCGTTCACAATATATCCGGAGGAACGGTAGTTGTTTTTAAGGTTTACAATTTCCGCTAAAGGATAATCCTCTTTGAAATGGTTAAAGTACTTAGCACTGCCGCCTCTAAAGCCGTAAATTGCCTGATTAGGGTCGCCTATGGCAAAAATATTACCGTATGAAGGCACAAGCAGCTTTATTAATTCGTACTGATTTTCATCAATATCCTGATACTCGTCCACAAAAACGTACGCGAAAAGCTGTCTATATTTCCGGTTGATTTCAGGAAAATCTTTAAATAACTTCAGTGTATAAGTAATTAAATCATCAAATTCCAGCACATTATCCGGCAGTTCGTCTTCTTTATAAAGAGCTTTTTCCTGCTCGCTGATTACACTAAAGTCCTGTGATAATCCGGCCTGTTCATAATTTTCTTTTAGTATGGAAAGACACAGTGAATGGAAAGTATGGATATTTATTCTCTCTGATTCAGCTCCCAGCAGATTATTAAGACGTTCTCTCATTTCCTGTGCGGCTTTGCGGGTAAAAGTTATGGCCAGAATATTTTCAGCACCAATATTTTTATCTTTTATTAAATGAGCAATACGTCTTGTTAGCACTGTTGTTTTGCCGGAACCCGGCCCCGCAACAATCAAAATTTGACTATTTTCATTTTGAACAGCAGCTTTCTGAAACTCATCAAGCTCATTATTTTTAAAAAAGTTTTCCTGCTTTTGTATATCAGTATTAATTCTATATTCTTTTGTTGAAACAGAATATTTTGGCTTAGTTTCCTGCTGTATTGATTTTGGAATATCAATATCCAGCTTAAGGTTTACAAAGTTTTTTTTTACAAGTTCATCGGGTTCAAAAAGTTTTATTACTCCATATTCTCCATCATAGCCGGCATGTTTTATTACTTTTCCGGCCCTTAGCCTTGTAACAGCCTCTGCAAGCAGCGGCGAATCTTTATCTATTTCATCAACAGGCACATTTCTTAAAATCTCAAGTTCTGCGCCAAACTTGTTTATCAATCGTTCGTATTCTTCATTAAGCGCTTTGCTGGCTGTGCCAACCTGCATAATTTCAGACAGAATTTCAGCAAGAGGCACAAGGCTAAATACCTGACCTGCTGTAGCAGGTTTAAAGTCAGAATTTTCATCCCTGTCTGACAATTCCATAACTCGATTTAAAACCCCTATTGTAAGCGGTTTTCCGCAAACAGGACAAATACCGTTATATTTTTTAGTTTCAGAAGGGGTTAAACAAACATTGCACTTTCTGTGACCGTCCTCATGGTATTTTCCTTCTTCGGGGAAAAATTCAACAGTACCAACATATCCGTCGCCTGTTTTTAGGGCGTTCATAATGCTAAAATAATCAGGATTTGTGTCAAATACGGTAGCTTCTCTTGCCAGTTTAGCCGGTGAATGAGCATCAGAATTTGAAACAAGACGGTATTTATCGAGCTTTGAAACTTTCCAGTTCATTTCAGGGTCAGAGGAAAGCCCCGTTTCCAACGCAAAAATATGTTCAGACAAATCTTCATAACAGTCTTCTATGGAATCAAATCCTGACTTCGAGCCAAGAACAGAAAACCACGGTGTCCAGATGTGCGCTGGTATAATATAAGAGCCCTCGCCTGATTCAAGAGCAATTTCAAGTAAATCACGCGAATCCAGCCCCAGTATAGGTCGACCGTCAGAAACAATATTGCCTATTGCCCCTAATTTACTTCTAAAATTTTGCGCAATTTCCATATCCGGCGCAAAAACTACGTGGTGGACTTTGCGGGTTTTATCACCCTTTTTGTATATTGTTGAGATTTCAACAGACAGCAAAAACCTTACCTGTGTGCCGTTTGGGAAAATCTGTTTTTCAATCTCAGGCTTAAGCTTAAATACTCCGTTATCAACTGGTATAAGTTTTTCCTGTATTTCTTTAAACCAGGCGGGGTGTGTAAAATCGCCGGTAGATATTACACCTATCCCTTTTTTGTGTGCCCACAGAGCAAGTTCTTCAAGATTGCAGCTTTTGCTTGTTGCTCTTGAATATTTTGAGTGTATATGTAAATCCGCATAAAAAAGCATTTAAAAACTCCATACTCAACTGTTTTTATTATATTCTCTCAAGACAAAAATCCAATGTTCCATATTTTTGCCCTTTACGTTTTTAACAAAGGTGTCCATCTGTATCGCACCGAGTCTTTTGGCAACATTGATTGATTTTTGATTAACGGGACGGATTTCAAAAATAACTTCACTTAAATGTATTTTGTTTAGTGCATAATCCGCCATAAAAGCGGCTCCTTCTGTTGCATAGCCATTATGTTCATACTTTTCTTTTAAAATATATCCGATTTCATAATGAACGGTGCCATTTATTACATCAGGCATCAGGCCTATTTGTCCGACAATTTTATTTGTACTTTTTTCTTCAGCAAGGAAATAACCTGTATTATACTGCTCGTAAAATTTCTGACACTTTTCTATCCATTGATGCACATCACAGTCGGAGAAGTAATATTCCCAGATTTTTTGAACATTACTTCCACGCATAATTTCTGCAATTTCGGTGAAATCATCATAAGTTATTTTTCTTAAAAAAAGTCTCTCTGTCTCACCCCAAAAATTTGTATTTTTTTCCATTTTTTCTCCTGTATCATCTGATACAAAATTACTTAAAAATGATAAGAAATACAAATATGGGTAAATTAAATACTTATTCTTAAACCGAACATTAACGCAATACCGCTGCGTCCGCCGTTTCTTATCATTGTTTCAAAAAATCCGGTAATTCTATCTCCCCATCTTTTTTGTACTCCGGCTCCATATTGTACAAACGGCTCTACGGAAATATTTGGCAGATAAACATCATTAGCCTGAAATTTTGCGTGGTCTATTACATTCCATACCATAGAAACAGAAATGTATGGCTGCAAATAATCTTTAAAATTCCCGATAAACTTTATTCTTGGCTCAAGCTGCAAGGCATGCAGCGGTGACGTATTTATGTGCACATTTGAAGATGTGGTGTAATTAAAAGTATTAATAAAAGAATAAGAGGCAAGAAAGCTTGGTTGTATGATGAGACGGCGTTTAAGAGTTTCAAAATTGTAACCTGTCATTTGCGCAATTCCGGTATTTAGCATTGCAAAATTATCCCGTCCGTCAATCGTTGAAGCTTCTGCAGAGGTTGCACCGACATTTGCAGTCCAGGCAGAAAAAAATTTCCCTTTATAAAAAACCGTGTTCAAGCCGATTAATCCGCCGTTATTATATATACTGTTGCCTTGCCATGCCTGATGAGAACCGTTGTAAGAAGCATAAGCCCCGTATAAAGCGTACCAGCCGTTTTTTCTCAGTTTTTTTAATCCGCTTTCTACACCGACAAGACTTCCGTAACTGACGTTAGAAACATCCGGACCTCGCCTTAGGGAAACATTTTCGAAAGTTGAATAGGGTTTAAACCAGATGCCGTTTCTTTGTTCAGGCATTAAGAATGGTGAATAGGTGAAGTTTTTATCAGAGGAAACAAGTTTGTTTAATGAATTATATCCTGTTTTTACCTCGGGGGGAGTAATCATTACCATATCAAGGTTGGCAAAAATGTTTCTGTAGGTATCAATCTGCGTCAGATAACCGGCAAGCTGTGCGGCAATGGGTGCAGCGAGTATTGCGGAATTAAAACCGCCTCTTGTAAAATCGAAATGTCCGTTTGATGCGTTATAACTTGCTTTATAGTCATAAATAGAAGAGTGTATTGTGGTGGGTGTATATTGGACAGAATCTTTTAAAACATTGTTTGCAAAGGGTATTGAAATTTCTTCCCCAACCGGTGCTCCCTGCAGTGCAAGATTACGCACAAACAGGCTTCCGGTTCCGCTGAGGGAATCTGCCGTAATTGTATCCATTGTATTGGTGTTAAAATTTACATCCGCAAAAATATTCGCTGTGCCGTTTAGGGACAGATTGTGAAAATTAACATTGTTAATTTGGCTGTTTACCATATTGAAGTTAATATTATTGAAAAAATTAGTATCTTGAGCATTGAAATAGCTGCTGTTTGCAAGTAAATTGAGTGTGCCGCCTGTAAAATCAAATGTACCGGTGTAGTTTTCGTTTTTACCGCCAAGATTTAATATGCCGCTGTCATTTTTGCTTACGGTTCCGCTGCCTTTAATCCCGCTTAAGACAGAAGTAGTTCCGTTAGCGTTAAACTCAACAACACCGCTGTTGGTATTGTATATATCATTCAGTTCTCCGTTTCTGTCATAGTTATCTTTTAATGTTGAGTTTTCTATAACCATCCGCCCCTGATTGTAAACTGCACCGCCGTCTGATAATGATGCAGAAGAATCAACATTATTATTTTCTAAAAGAGAGTTTGTTATTCTTGTATTTCCGTTTGTATCGTTATAGATAGCTGCTCCGTCTGCGTAATAAGAAGATTTTACCGTATTGTTACGAAAAACCGAGTTGTTTATTGTAAGAGCTGCATTATTATATATTGCCCCGCCAACAGCAGGGGCAGTTGCAGAGTCTTCCGCTGCGTTGTTTTCAAAATTAGCCCCGTTTATTGTCATTGTACCGACATTGTACAGTGCACCTCCATATACAAGCATTGCGTTTGCTCCTTGTACATTATTGTTTTCAAAACTTGTATTGTTTATTGTTATTTGACCATTATTAAATATGGCGCCCCCATGTGGAATAACCGTACCGTATGCATAGTTATCCTTAAAAACAGAGTTGTTGATTGTCATGTTTGCTACGTAAACGCTTTCTTTGTAACCGTTTGCGATTGCACCACCGTATGATGACGCCCCGTATGTATAATTTTTTTCAAAAACAGCAGAATCTATATTAACGGTTCCACCGCTTAAATTGTATAAAGCTCCGGCAACGCCAAAGTTTTGACCTGCAGCATTAACAAAATTTTCGCTAAAGGTAGAGTTGTGTACATCCAGTTCACCACCGTCATTAAATATTGCTCCGGCAAAGGTTGAACCTTGATAATTTTGACCTTTGCAATTTCTTATTCCTACATCGTTAAATGTACTATCCTGGGTTAAAACAAAACCTCCAAAGTCATCGTCACCGTTGAGATAATGGTTGTTTCCGTCAAATGCCACGTTAAAGCCGGCAAAATGTCTGCCGATTGTTTCATCCGAGTTTAAATCATCGCTAAATATATAAACATCTCCGTCGTGTACTTCTGAGTTAATAAGCTCTTGAAACGTTGATATGTTTACGTCATTAGCATACACCTGACATTGAAATATGCAGAATAAAAATACCAATAATATAATCTTACAGTTTTTCATAAGATTATATTATTTTTTTATAAAGTTAATACTATTAATCAGTGAGGCAAAAATAACTTATACAAATATCTTAGCCATCTATTACACGAGCAATTGCTGTTGCAATTTTTCTGTTTTCTTCTACGCCATAGTGTAAACCGTCAATATTTGATGTTTCTGCTATATAATTTAAATCAATAAAAAAGCAGCCTTGCTCTTTTGCAATATTTTCATATACTTTGCAAATGTTTTTTGATTTTTCTATCGAAGTTTCGTCAAACATCTGCGCAAAAAAGCTGTTTAAAATGTCATGTTTAATAACGGAAGGTCCGAGGATTAAAATTTTTATCTCAGGAAATTTTTTATAAACTTTTTCAATTAAACACAACATTCCCTGCTTGAAGGTGTCTTCGGTTGCATCATACAAAAACTGAGTATCGTTTACTCCCAGAGCAAGTATTGCCCAATCAAGCTTATCATACTTTTTTAAACATTCACAAAAATATTCACAGCCGCTTTGTTCAAAACCTGCTGCATTTTTAAAGTACATTGTTCTATTGTTGCAGCCTTCTTCAATAACATTATATTGGTTGCCGAGAATTTCTGAGAGCACACCTGTCCAACGCTCCTGCTTTTTGTAACGTGAACCGTCAACAGGATTAAATCCGAAAGTATTGCTGTCACCATAGCAAAGTATATTTTTCATTGCTATATTTCCATATATTTAAGGTTTGGTGCAACTTTAAAATCAGCTTCCACTGTGTTTTTAATATCTTCAATATCAAACATAGGATTTATTTCTATTAAAACAAGTCCATCGTTGGAAATATCAAAAACACATCTTTCGGTAATTATTGTGTCAACTTCTTTGTATGCAGTTAAGGGGAGTGAACATTTTTTGACGATTTTAATATGTCCTTTAGAAAGATGCTCCATTGCAACAATAACTTTTTTTGCACCGACTACAAGATCCATAGAACCCCCCATGCCTGGAACCATTTTCCCCGGAATCATCCAGCTTGCAAGGCTGCCCTCTTCGTCAACCTGTAGTGCACCCAAAACAGTAGCGTCAATATGACCGCCTCTCATCATTGTAAATGCCATTTGAGAGTCATAAAAACATGCACCTTTTTTAGCCTCAACATATCCGCCGCCGGCGTTAATAATACGAGGGTCGATGTTGTCTTCTTTTTGCTTTTTGCCTACACCAAGCAAACCGTTTTCGGATTGAAAAATTACGTGCATGTCCTCTGGAACATAATTTGCCACCTCTGTCGGAAGCCCGATTCCGAGTGTTACAACATCGCCTTCTTTAAACTCTTTTGCTGCTCTTTTGGCAATGATTTCTCTTATTTTTTCTTTTGTAAGTTCTGTGTTAATTTCTTTTTCCATAGCTAAGACCATACACGATTCTCCAAAGGTTAAGAGTTCTCTTTTACAACGATGTAATCAATAAATAATCCGGGGATAACAACTTCATTAGGGTCAAGACAGTCCACAAGCTCATCAGCCTGAACAATAACCGTGTCCGCTGCAGTAGCCATAACTGTGTTGAGGTTTCTTGTAGTTCCGTAATACGCAACATTGCCGAATTTGTCGACCTTTGTTCCGTATATCAGTGCAAAATCCGCACCAATCGGCTCTTCAAAAATAAACTTTTTGCCGCCGATTTCCATAGTTTCTTTGTTTTCTTCAAGTATTGTATTAACCCCGGTAGGCGTTAACACACCGCCAAGCCCGGTACCGTGGGCTCTTATTTTT
This sequence comes from Candidatus Gastranaerophilales bacterium, assembly GCA_944322935.1. Classification (GTDB taxonomy): domain Bacteria; phylum Cyanobacteriota; class Vampirovibrionia; order Gastranaerophilales; family Gastranaerophilaceae; genus Limenecus. The sequence continues at coordinate 37,178 of CALUQO010000014.1, forward strand.
TCAATCAGTGTACCCATTGGCACAAGCTCAACATCCAGCTCTCCCGAGTTCATCTGCCTGCCGGTTTCGGGATTTGTACCGATATGTGAAGTTATAAGCCTTTTTACCTGTTTGTTTACGATTAACTTGCCTTTATCCGCATCAGGATAAGAAGTATCATTTGAAATAATCGTAAGTTTAGAAATATGTTGATTAGCAAGTTCATCTACTAATTCATCAGGCGCACCACAGCTTAAAAAACCGCCTATCATAACGGTGGAACCTTCTTCTATTAAGCTTATAGCCTGTTGTGCAGATAAAATTTGTTTCATAATTCAATACTTCAAAAATATTCTATTACAAATATCTGCTTTATTATATAAAAAATCGCAAAAATAACAAAATTATTTACATTTGTGGCTGCGGGTGTAGACATGTATGTCTCTTTTATCTGTTTTTTGTATGGTGTTGTGATTGTCACTGACATGATGTTTGTCTTTGTCGCAATTGGGAACATTTCTGTAACCTATACCGGCTCTGTAGCCCGAGATTGAGTACAGAATCGGCAGCGCTGGTTCAATCCATTTTAACCCCGAAAGCACAGCAACTGTGGCAATGTCATCAACATGCAGACCGACATCGAGTGCCTCGGGCTTTCTGCCCGAAGCTGATGAGTTTTTGAAAAGAGGATCAATACATTTTTTACCGATAAAGTTGGCTATGCAGTTTCCGCCAATAATACCTGTTGCTATAATTCCCGTAATCATACCCGCAGCACGTGCGGATTTGCTTTTTATATTGAATTTTTCCATTATACCCAAAGCTGCACCGGCACCGACATTGCACAGAAATATATTTGCCAGAAACTGATATGCTCCTTCTTTTATTTTGTCAGGTAATTTTTTTTTCCAGTTTCGTTCTGTCAGTGCATCTCCGATTATGCCGCCGCTAACCCCGCCTACAACAGGCATAAGCCCCATTAAAGAAAGCCATTTTATCTCTTTGAAAATTTCTTTTGAGGTAATGTTTTCTGGCTCAGGGATAAGTTTGTTAAAAAACTTTTTACCTTCCTTTGTTTGAGATAAATTTTGGTCGAGAAGTTTTATATCGTTGGGAGATAAAATTTTGTTTTTTGCTTTTTCAAGCGCGTTTCCGATTTTGGAAACAAGTTTTTTGTCTGCGGTTTTAACAAAATCATCAATCAATGCCGCCTGCTTAACCTTGTCAAAATCGGGTTTTCGCCTTAACAGCAGTGCTGATGCCCCTGTTAAAGATAAGACGGACATGAGTCTGATTGCGGTATTTTTCTTTTTACCTTTCGGTGCATCACATACTTGTTTTGCCCCGTATAAACCCATGCCCGTTGTTAATAGTAAGGGTACTTTATCAGCAAACTCTGAAACCAATTTTGGCTGGTCCAGATATTTTCCGGCTATGCGTAAAACTCTCATTATTACCTTTCTTGTGTTTCAATACTATAACATTGTTTGAAACAACAAACATTTTTTGCAAAAAAATTTAACTGCTGTTGTTTACAAAATCAATCAATGAGCGAAATGCCTTTTCAGAAAGCACATGCTCAACGCGGCAGGCGTTTTCCTGTGCTTCTTGCTCATCAAGATTGAGCGTATTTTTGAAAAAACCGTACAAAACCTTATGGCGTTCTATAACGTTTTTAGCTGCTTCTTCACCTGTCGGTGTCAATGATAAAACACCATACCGGCTATAGTTGACCAGATGTTTTTGAGCAAGAGTTTTGAGCGCTTCTGTTACAGAAGAACGCCCGACGCCGAGTTTTTTTGATATATCAATAGCTCTGACGCCTCGTTTTTCCGTATAAATTTCATATATTGCCTCAAGATAATCCTCAAGACTGGATGAAATATTTTTGCCTTTAATTTCTTGCATAAAAAAATTGTACGGATAACCGAACAATTTGTCAAGTATGTTATTTTATTTTGAGGAGCTCATTTAATATCAAAATTAAATTATATTTACAATAAAAATAAACAATATCATAATTTTACACTATAATTGTCTTATGGATACAAAAAATTCAAAAGTGGCAGTGGCCTTATCCGGCGGATTGGACAGCAGTGTAACCTGTTATCTTTTAAAACAGCAGGGTTATGACGTATGTGCAATAACAGTTAAAATGGTTGATGACGAAAAATTCGACACTATAGTGAACAACGCAAAAAATGTTGCACAAAAGTTGGATATTCCTCATTATGTTTTGAATTTAAGAAAAGAATTTAAACATGATGTCATTGATTACTTTGAAAATTCGTATAAACAAGGCAAAACCCCTAACCCTTGTATATTGTGCAACCGTACAATAAAATGGGGGAGGCTATTCGATTATGCAACAGAAACCCTCGGCTGTGATTACGTTGCGTCAGGACATTATGCACGCATTGTTGATGATAACGGAATAAAAAAAATGTATCCCGCACGTGATGAAAAAAAAGACCAGCAATACTATTTGTTTGAACTTGAGCAGAGACATTTAAACAAAATTTTATTTCCACTCAGTGATTATGTAAAAGAAGAAATAAGGCAAATAGCAATTGATAACGACCTGCCATCCAAATCTTCAAAGGAAAGTCAGGATATTTGTTTTATAACAAAACCTATGACTACAAAAAAATATCTGTTAGACAGGTTCGGAACAAAAAAAGGCGATTTTGTTTACATAAAAGATGGCAGAAAACTCGGCGTGCACGAGGGTTTCTGGCAATACACTATCGGACAGAGAAAAGGCATTGGCATAGCATTTGAAGAGCCTTTGTATGTTGTAAAGCTAGATGCTGCAAATAATATCGTGTATGTCGGAACAAAAGAGGATTTATACAGCGGCTCTGTTGTAGTTAAAGAGGTAAAATTCCAATATCCTTTTGATAAAAGCACATTTAATGCAATGGTGAAGATTCGCTACAACATGCAGGCACAGCCGGCACAAATTAATTATGACAAAGAAACAAAAACAGCTGCGGTTAATTTTGCAGCTCCGGTTGCCTCAGTAACCCCAGGTCAGGCTGTTGTTTTTTACGATGTTAATGACAGACACTTAATCGGCGGAGGTTGGATTGACTGACCTTGTTAATGTTATAAAAAATGCACAAAGTACGCATTCCTTGAGTGAGTCGGAAATTGTTGAGATATTAAAGAATGACACAGTAAATGAGTTGTTGTTTGATACTGCCGATAAAGTGCGCAAACAATATGTCGGAGATGAGGTTCATCTTAGAGGTTTGATTGAATTTTCCAATATCTGCAGGTGTAACTGTTTTTACTGCGGGTTAAGAAAAGACAACACGGCTGTACAACGCTACAGAATGGCTTTGGAAGAGATTCTTTTGCTTGCACAAAAAGCAAAGGATTTCGGCTACAAAACAGTGGTTTTGCAATCAGGTGAAGATTCGTTTTTTGATGTTGATAAGATGTGTGCAATAATCCGCGAAATAAAAAAACTCGACCTGGCTCTTACTCTCAGTATCGGAGAAAAGTCTTATGAAGAATACAAAGCTTACAAAGACGCTGGCGCTGACAGGTATCTTTTGCGTATAGAAACAACAGACAGGGAACTTTATAAAAAACTCCATCCCTCAATGAGTTTTGAAAACAGAGTAAGGTGTCTTAATGACCTAAAAACTCTGGGGTTTGAAGTCGGTACGGGCTGTCTTGTCGGGTTGCCTCATCAGAGTGATGAATCCTTGGCTCGAGATATACTGTTTTTTAAAAATATCGATGCTGATATGATAGGACTGGGCCCGTTTATTCCCAGCCCCCAAACTCCTTTGCAAAATGAAAACGGCGGCACACTGATAAAAGTATTAAAGGTCATGGCTTTAACAAGGCTGCTGCTGCCTGATATAAATATACCGGCAACAACAGCAATGGAAACTTTGCAGGAAAACGGGCGCCTGCTTGCGTTAAAAAGCGGGGCAAATGTTGTTATGCCTAATGTTACCGATGAAGAATGCAAACAGAAATACACTATATACCCCGGCAAAGCCGGATTGAACAACACCGCACAAGAATATAGAAACAGCATTGTTAAAAAGATAGAAGCTATCGGACGTACAATCTCAAACGGATACGGCTTTCATAAAAAGACCGTTTAATCATATGCCGTTATTTAATGCCGTTAAATTATGCCGATTTTTTATGCGGCTGAATTTTTTCACTAATCCAGTTTGCAAACGGAGTAACAACAACCGGTCCTACAAATCTGTATATTGTCGTAAAGATTACGATAGGTCCTAAGAGTCTGATACCGATTAATTTATTATTCAATGTTTTATTTGCTTCTTTGAGAGGTTTATATTTGTCAACCGTTGCTAATTTTTCTAAAATTTCCGGATTGTTTGCATAACGTTTTAACAAACCTTCATAAAGGTTAGATTTTCTAACCATGGCAGGGTTCATTCTCTTATATACTTCTTTGTATTTATTAAGCTTTTCGTTTATTACGCCGTCAAGTTTGTATGCGCCCCAGGTGCATAAAGCGGCGGTAATACCCTGATTCAATATCATTGGCAGCTTCTGGTCCTTTTCAATTGTTTTGGACTTAGCCGTTTGCTGCATATAAAAACCGGACAACCATAAGCTTTCACCTGCAATCAAATGCGGGAACCAGTTTTTCTGGTCTTTAAACCATAAAATAAACTGCTTAAACTTGTTTGTATCAGCAAGTTTTCCTACACCCTTTGCAATTCCCTCAGTTACCATTGCACCGGCACCTTTAAATGACGGTGTTGAATTGTTAGCCTTAGCAGCCTTGTCAGAAGCTTTATCATAACTTGATTTTACTTTTGCGAATCCCTTAAAGGATTTTGAATCCGCACCTTTAAAGCTCATAAACGAATAATCAACTTTAGCCTTGTCTGAAGGTTTAACCTCTTTAACAGTCTTAGACAAACCAAACATCTTAAGTATCGGCGGAACAATTGCAATTGTTAATGCTGCTCTTAACGGTAAGAAAATAGGCTGGTGGAGTCTGCCTGCGGTTTCTTTAAAGACCCTTGCATTTTCTTTAATGTAAGATGCGTCCTTTTTCATGTATTTTGAAGGATTGTTCATTAACTTTTTAACACCACGCTTAACCGGCTCTGCCACCGTAAATGTGGTTGCAAGCCCAAAAATTCCGGTTGAAATTGAATGTGCTACCTGATAATTATTCTTTTTCTTTTCATGCGGATCTTTTGTAGGGATAATATAGATTGACGCAGGTCTTGCGATAGTTGTTAAACCTAACGCAATAAGTGCATCAGCTATAAGAGAATTGTCAGCAAGAATATCAAGAAATTTATTAAACCATTTGTTTACAGCAAATTTTTCGCCCATTGTTTTGGCCACAACCTGATAAGCAGGGTTATTTTCTCTCAATACTCTTGCAACTGCCTGAGCCGGTGCCCCTTTAAAACTCAAACGACCGCTCGGATTTTGTCCTGCGGTCGTTTTTGTCACACTTTTATTCACTTCAAAATTGTCATAGCCCTGCACATTATTCCCTCTGAACACAGGTCTTGCGCTCACTGCTGTTATTTGCTCTCGCATTTTGCCCTTCGGGGTTTTTGTGGACTGAAAATTTTGAATATTATATACTAGATTTTCGGTTTTCATAGGTTTTCCAATCTATTTTTTTATTTTACTAAGTCTTGGCAAATGCTTTAAGTTGGTAAATTTTATTATTTGCTAATTATAAACAAAAATCATTAGAAAAGTAAAGTTTTTTTACAATTCTTAATAAAGTGTATAAATAACAATTATTTTATACGGTCGTAAACAGACAAAGGCTGATTAAAATACATTAACCCGCCTTTTGTTTACTGTCTTATACCTGTGTAAAACACAGCCAAAAATAATATTATATTATTCCGTCAAATTATTATTTTTGCTGTCAACGTTTCTGATAACGGTTTTTACATTGCCTTCTGCAAAGAAGTTTTTCGGATTAATATACATTTTGATTCTGTCCGCCTCGATAGAACGCATTTGTTCAACGATTGTAGAACGCCCGATAAAAATTATTTCGTTAGGCTTATTTGTTTTTGGATCGGGATATACTGTTGCTTTGGGCCCCTTTGCATCGTAATCCTTGTAAATTACATGAACCTTGCCGGAAGCCTGAATTATATTGCTGGCTTTATAATATTCCTGTCTGTCAGACCACACGTTTATTCTTGTGCCGTCCATATCAACATCGCTGTGTGCGTTGCCAAGACCGTAGGCCACTTCTGTTACGGCATCATAAATAAACTTGTCGGCTGTAATAACACTGTCTTTTTGTTTCAGCCTGCCATGCCCGGTGAGGGTTATTTTTTGCAAATCACCATTTTTATTGAGATTTGCCACTGCCGAATCAGAAAAAGTTTCCACATCCTTATAATAAATAATTACACCGCCGTTCGCTGTTAATGTTTTAGTTTTTGTATCATAAGACTGAGTGTCAGCGGTTATTATTACAGTAGGTTTTGGTGCATCTTTCGGAGTTACGGTTGTTTGAGTATTCCCTTCTGCTTTTAAGGTTTTATTGAGCAGAGACATTTTTAAAATATTTGCTTTAATTTCGTTTGTCTTATCCTGTTTTACCTGTACAACATAAGGTTTGTCGTACATAACCGCATCTGTTAGTTGTTTTGTTTTTGGGTCAATATATACCTCTGCTCTGGGCGACTTAGCGTTTATGTCATCCATTTTAACCCTGACATTGCCGTCGAATTTTGCTTTATTTTCTTCCATTTTAAAAGTTTGTTTGTCAGATTCAATAGACAAATCAGCAGCAAAAACTATGCCGGCACTTGCCAATAACAAAGCGAATAAAATAAATATATGTTTAAATCTTTCCATCAAAATTCCCCTTTTTGTACAGTTCGGTTCTTGAGCGGCCTATGATTTTTATATTGGTCATTTTATCGCTCAATACGGCTTCCTTGCTAAAGGTTCTAAGCTCTCCGCTTTTTCTTATAATAACATTTCCCTGTGCTTTAATATCCTTATCGTTTCCTTCCCAGACAAATCTGTCCGCTCTGACATCGGTGCCGTCTTTATATATAAAGTAAGAATTGTCGTAAAGCACAACCTTTTTCTTTTCTTCACTGTATGTTCCCATAGAAGATTCCATGCTCAGAACCACTTCATCCTTGTCATAGAAATTGCCTATGACGTTATAAAGTATAACAACCTTATTCTGATTGTCATAGTATCCTTTTTCAGCATATAGCTCCCAGTATTTTTTGTCCTCTTTTGTTTCCGTGATAATAAGGTTTTTTACGTTAACTTCCTGTTTCTCACCGGCACTTTTAAGAGCTTCTTTTTTAAAATTTTTTGTAATAACACCCGCAGCAATAAATGCCCAGGCACATCCTATAACTACCGCAAGTAAAATTACTGTATATGCTATTTTCCTTTTGGACATGTCTATCCTTCTCATGTTATGCTCGTGCGCATTTATTTTGCGCAGAACCTCATAAATAAAATTTTAACATGAAGAAACATTGTAAACAGACTGATGTAACAAAATATTTCATTTAAAAAAATTTTTAGTCATAAAATGACAAATTTTTTTGTTTATGGCTTTAATAAATATACATCTAGCGAAACAAACGGAAATAATAATGATTAAATTTGTCAAAGGTGTGGTCGTACCGGTAATAACAAAAACGTCCGCCGTAATAAAAAAACAAACGGAACAAATTCAAAACAAGGCAATAAACACACTTGAGCGCACGCCCGGGCAGGATTCTTTTGTTGCTTCTGCATCAACTGCGGAAAAAACAGCAGCAACTCCTTCAATAACAGCAAGCAGGAAAATTACCGATGCGACACAACACCAAACACTTGTTGACTATGAATTTATAAAGAAAGAAAAACTTTTTAATGATGCGATAATATTTTTGCTTCAGCCCAAAACAACGGCAACCGGGGCAAAAATATTTACGCCTAACCAAACAAAGATTATAAATCTTGCCGCAAAAAAAATTACTTTTTATAAAGGTACGGCAAAAAGACTCGAACAAATGGGAACAGAAACAATTGACAGAGTAATAAAAGATGTTAAAACAATTTTTGGCGGAGAAAAAAATTACGGTAAATACCTGCATGCAAGAAACAAAAACGGAGTGCCATCATCTAAAGACTCAGTTTCTATTTACAACAAAATAATAAAAGAGTTTAACGACCAAAAAGTTAATACGGAAATAATGAATATCTTTGCAAAAAGACTGTATCAAAAACCGTATAAACTTCTTGATAAAACAGAAAAAGAACTTGTAAAACTTTCGATTTTTGACGGAGATGTAAAATTTGAATCAAGGGATTATAAGACATTTGAAAAAATACTCAAAACTGGCAAAAGGGATTATGAAGAAGCAGTCAACTGGATAAAAGACCTTATCGGTTTAAGAATGATTATTCCTGATACAGCCGATATGTCGGTGGTTGCTGAGTATCTGACAAACGGAATACTTTCCGGAAAATTGAATGCAACAAGGGTAAGCAATTATCACTCAAGCCACATTTATCCTTATATCAGTCAAGATACGGTAAAGCTCTGGAAACAATCGGTTCCGGGGATTGAGCTTGTCCAATCAAGCGCAATCAGAAAACAAAACGGATACACAACCACACAGATTAATATTTTGCATCCGGTTAAAGATAAAAGCGGAAAAATCAGATACGTTTTTGTCGAACTTCAGGTTCGAAGCGAAGAGCTTAATAAAATCGGACAGATTGAACACTTGATTTATGATATTCTTGCCAAGAAAAACATAGGCAAAAATATACCTGAGCTTGAAAAATACTACGAGTCTATAGGTATAGAAAAGGCTGTTAATGAAGTTTTCGGAAATTCTAAAAAAGAAGCTGCATACACTGATTACGAGCGTGCAATGTATTCGTGGATAAGACACAATGAAACTCCGGAGGCAAAAGCCCGTTTGTCATACACAAGGCCGATTTTAACAGATTTTGGTCTGGGTGAATATGAGCATTTATTGAGTTTTGATGCTCTGCAGCAAATTGATGATACCGCCTGTATCTTAAAGGCAAGATACGGAAAACCGAATTTAAAAACGTTTACACCAAAGAAATAATTTAATAACTAAATAATGGAGATAAGTATGAACAAGTTAAATGCAACAACGACAACTCAGCGAATATTTAGACCTCGTGTGCCGAATGCAACAGCGCTAACATACTCGCAAAAAATAGATGCTGCTTTAAAGCAATTAAGAGAACAGTTCTCTCAAATCGTAGAAATCGGGAAATTTAAGCCAATAAAAGCGGATATACAAGAACCGATGAAAGATTCAGCAATAAAAAAGGCGTCTATTGTAATAGAACCGCTTGCTGATAAAAGAGATTTCAGAACAAGAACAATATCATTCGTTGCCTACTCACCTTATGAAGATGGCAAAGTCCATGATATTACTATTGCAAACGGCAACAAATTTTCCATAGAATCAGCACTAAGAAATCCGCAAATAAAAACAGCCTTCAAAGATTTTATAAAAAGAGCGGAAACAGCTCTTACATAAAATTTTACAAGCCCGAAATCTTGTATTAACAGAGGTTTTGGGCTTGTCTTTAACGTTGAATTGATAAAGTATATAAAATATTGTTACACATAGTGTTGTTGAACGGTTGAAAAATATTATTTCGTGTGTTATTGTTTTTCTACTGAGACATTTTTGAATTTTTGGATTAAATAATGAACACATTGTTATTCACTAAACATCATCATAACCATCATATAGTCCCGATAAGGCTATAGGGTTATTTTTGATGTTCGAGTGATAACCGATTCTTTTATAAGAAATCAGCCTTTTCGGGATAAACGGACAGGCTGTTTTTTTATGTAAATAATCGGAGAATATAATGTCATTAACAACTATAATATCAGCTATCGGTAACACTAATAAACAATACCCGCTTATAGTCAGAGACTGCGGAATCGAAGTACCGACAAAGATTGTACTTACCTATAATCAGAATAAGGATGAATCAAAGGATGTTGCAAAACTTGCGGCACGTGAACGATTTTTAGATGAATACGCAGTGTCTGCAGTTTGGCTCGGCGGAATTCCGTTAGTCAGCAAACTGTGCGACAGCTTTATAAAGAAAAAAGGTTACAATCCCAATATTAATCTTAATCTTTTTAAACAAAGCAAATACCAGGGCATTGATATTAACATAAAGAATTTTGAAGGCAAGGTCAGTCAGGGTGTGATAGATGAACTTAAAAAGGTAAAAAACAACAAAGCTGTTTTTGAAAAATTACTTGCCCTGAAGTTTGGATTATCAACAACAATACCTATGCTGTTTATGGGGGTAATACTTCCAAAACTTATTTTTGCCTCATCCGCACGAAAAATAGAAAAATTAAAAGCCCGAAAATTACAAAAAGAAAAACAATACCAAACGATTTACGAAAACCCGATGTCTTATATAAAAGACGGAAAAATATCTTTTAAAGGTAATACAATATCAAAGATTGCAAATTTTTCCACCGTGGATAAAATGGCCGTAACTGACGGCGGTTACGCTCTGGGCAGAGTTGCTACCGCACGTAATAAGAACGAAGCAATCGATGTCGGGTTCAAAATGGCAGGCATGTTGTTTTTGAACTTTGTTGCGCCACCATACCTTGCAAAATTTCTCGATAAAATGACTTATAAACTCAGCGGGCTGAATGTTGCGCTTGACCCTATTATACTGGATGACAAAAAATTTATGGAAACAATTAAAAATAACTCTTTGCTGCTTCCAAAAAATAATACAGAAAAAGAGATTATTGAATTTTTGGATAAAAACCCGCAAAGTCTGTTTGCAAAATACGCAAAACAGTTCTGTGATGTTAAATATTTGAAAAACGATGTCAGAGACCCGAGAGCCTGGGTGAACATAAAAAAAGTTGTCGGGCTGAAAGAAGAAATGGAAAAATTCGCAATAAATGCAATTAAAAGCCGGGATATTTACGCATTTGCCAAAAAGGCGAAATGGGCAAAATCTTTTAATATTCTTACAAATATTGGTTTAAGCAGTGCTCTGCTCGCTTTTGCTTTGCCTAAAGCCCAGTTTGCGTTCAGAAAATTTATTACCGGGTCTGATTTGGAACCTGGGCTCGCTGACAGCAAGGATAAATTTTCTGAAAAATAAGAAGATAATTTGCAAGAAAAAAACTTAACATAAAAAATAAACGGCTGTATAATCTTACTGTGATAGTTACGGATGAGCACAGTATTATGATTGGCAATTATCTTGCCTATCTGGAGTTTTTAAACAAAAAACTCCTAAAGTTCTTTGCGTCTCAAAAACCTTATATTTTTTGCAAACAGGGATGCTCAAGATGCTGCAGGCATGCACAGTTCCCTTATACAGCCATTGAATTTCGCTTTTTGCTCGCAGGAGCATTGACCCTCGATGATGCAACACAGAAAAAAATCGAGTCCAACATAAAAGCTATTCTTGAAAAAAAGAAAAAATACAGAGGAAAAAAATTTCTTTATGATTGTCCATTTTTAATAGACAACGCTTGCAGTGTATATGATTACCGCGGTGTGATTTGCAGAACGTTCGGTCTTATGACAAATACGGAAAATAATAAAATAAGAGCTCCGTTTTGTGCGTTTAAAGGCTTGAATTATTCCAATGTTTTAAATCTTAAAAAGAAAACAATTTCCGTAAGAAAGTTTAAAAAACTAAACACAACAAGCGAACCGCTCGGGTTTAATGTAAGCTACAAATATTTGACGGGAGAAGACTACGAGCAGGCCTTTAATCTTAAATTCGGAGAAAGCAAACCTCTTATAGATTGGTTTGAGTAAATAATTCTTTAATGTACAATAATCTTATGAACAAAAACAAAATTGCATTGATAAATCACGGATGTGCAAAAAACCTCGTCGATTCCGAACTTATGCTTGGTCTGCTTGCACAAAACGGTTTTAATATAACATTAAACGATGATGAGGCAGATATTGTAATTATTAACACTTGCTCATTTATCCACGATGCGGAACGAGAATCAGTTCAATCTATAATAGAAACAGCTGATAAAGGCAAAAAAATAATTATAACTGGCTGTTTACCGCAAAAGCACAAAGACGAGCTTAAAAAAGCCGTGCCAGAGGCAGTTGCAATGCTCGGTACATCAGACATTGAAAAAATAGTCGAGGCTGTAAAATCCGCAGCACAAAATAAAGAATACTTTTGCGCAATATCTGAAAAACCTGTGTATATTTATCCCGAAAATGTTCAAAGACAGCAAATAACGGTGGGTGCCAGCTCTTATGTAAAAATTGCTGAGGGATGCAATTACCAATGCGGTTACTGTATTATTCCAAAATTACGCGGTTCGTATCGTTCAAGAACCATTGAAAATATTGTAAAGGAAGTGAAAGAACTCGCTCAAAAAGGTGTGTCTGAAATTGTTTTAATAGCACAGGATACAACTGCCTACGGGATTGACCTGTATAAAAAGCCCTCACTTGCAAGGCTTTTAAAAGAGTTGAACCAAATTGAAGGAATAAATTGGATACGCGTAATGTATACATACCCGTCAATGTTTGATGATGAACTAATTGATGCATACGCAAACTGTGACAAGGTTGTAAAGTACGTTGATATACCTCTTCAGCATTCTCACCCTGAAATGCTCAGGGCAATGCGTCGACCTGTTATGGACTATTCGGAATTTCTGGCTAAATTGAGAGAAAAAATTAAAGGCGTTGCTATTCGTACAACATTTATCGTTGGATATCCCGGGGAAACACCCGAGATGTTTGAGCATCTGTATGAGTTTACCAAACAGGCAAAATTCGACAAAATGGGTGCGTTTGAATTTTCAAAAGAAAAGGGAACCTATGCTTATACACTGCCGGAACAAGTTCCTGCCAAAATTAAAAAGCAAAGAAAAAACAAGCTTATGAAATTGCAAAAGAGTATTTCTCTTGAAATAAATCAATCTTTTATTGATAAACAACTACCGTGCATAATCGAATCATTAACAGATGACGGCACTGTAATAGCCCGTTCTTACAGGGATGCTCCTGAAGTTGACGGGCTTGTGTATATAAAAACTGATGAATTGCTGGTTCCGGGTGATATTGAAACAGTTCAAATAACCGGCTGCGATGATTATGACTTATACGGCGTAATTAATTAGATTAAAAGATTACGCTGTCCTGTTGCCATTACATCGTTGCTGTCGTAAAAACTATTCTCTGCCGCAGCAGGTGCCGAATTAAACGGACTTCCGTTGCGCAAATCAAGGCGTGAGCCATCTTCTTTGCCTTTTTTAAGTTCATCAATTTTGGCCTGTATAAGACTTTGCTGGCCTTTTAGCTTTGCAATTTGACCATCAATTGATTTATCGTAGCGGTCTAATGCAAAATGCCAGAATTTTAATGAATCAATTTGTGCATTTGCATTCTTCAAATCATCCATATTGGAATTAATACTCGGATTAATCCCCGCAATTTTATTTTTGAGCAGTTCTGTATTTTCTGCTTGAATTTTTGCTTGCAGTTCTGCCTTATACTGCTCGATACGTTTGTTATAATCTTCTATTGACTCCGTAGCACCGCGAGAAAGCTGCGATGTTGTATAATAGGCCTGCATGTATTTTTGCAGTATCGGATCTGTTGACATAGCTTTGACTGTGAATGCCATTTTACCTTTTCCCCAAATTTAATTATAATCTTCCCTAAATATATAAAAACATTTTATCTGTAAGAATTGCCTGAAAATAAAAATTGTTAACAAAATGAAACAATCATTATATTTTTCCAATTTATTAAATACAATTTTTACATTAATTGATATTTGTGATAAATTCTTTTTGAGGAAAATATTATGGGTGAACATTTAGACATAATAACTATAGGAGAAAGCCTTATTGAGCTGTCAAGCAGCACAGGCTTGGCGTATACGCAGACTTTTAACAAATATTACGGCGGGGATACATTGTGTACTGCAGTTGCTGCGCAGCGTCTTGGGTCTAAAGCCGGATACATAACGAGAGTCGGCAATGACCCTTTTAAAGAATTTTTAATGGAAAGCTGGCAGCTGGAAGGTTTGGATATATCACAGGTCAAGCTCATAGACGGATTTAACGGGGTTTATTTTATAGGCCATCCCGAAAATACTGAAAAAGAATTTGTTTATTACAGAAAAAAAACTGCGGCAACAAAACTTTCCATAGACGATATTTCGCCGGATTATATTTTAAGTGCTGATATCATATACACAACAGGCAGTACACAATCGCTGTCTTTAAGTGCACGCGAGGCCGTGCAAAAAGCGTTCCAAATTGCTTATGAAAATCAGATGAGTACTGCTTATGACTTAAATTACGACAGTCGTCTTTGGAGCAGTGATGAGGCTAAAGAAGCTTTTGAAGAGCTATCTCCATATATTGAAATAATGTTTTTAAGCCTTGAGCATGATTCAGTAAGAGTGTTTGATGTAGATTCTCCTGACAAATGCATAAAATATCTGTGGGATACGGGGATAACCAAAGTTATTATTAAATCTGCAAAAGATAAAGGGTACTTTGTAGGTTCAGAAGGCGACATAGTATTTGTTGAATTTAAAACAGACGAAATTGTTGATTCAACAGGCTCTGGTGATGCATTTAACGGAGCATTTTTGCATGGATTAAACTCCGGCATGACGATAGTAGAAGCAGCGAAACTTGCTTCTATTGATGCTGCAATTCAATGTCACGGCATGGGGGCTATAAAATCTACCCCTTACAAAGAACAGGTTTATGCAGCATATTACAGTTAATGACATTCAATAGAGGTACAAATGTCGGATACAAGATACATTGCAATCTCAGGTTATTACGGTTTTGAAAACTTTGGCGATGAAGCTATTTTAAGTGTTTTAGCAAAAGAGCTGAAATCCCGTGGACACAATGTAACAGTGTTTTCCAAAAATCCGCGGTTTACATCTGCAAAATTAGGTGTAAATTCTGTTTATACATTTTCTTTAAAGTCGATAATAAACACTCTAAAGAATTGTGATGTCTTAATCAGCGGCGGAGGAAGTCTTTTGCAAGATGCAACAAGCCTTAAAAGCCTTTTTTACTACCTTTTTGTAATATTTATTGCACAGTTTTTTAAAAAGGACGTCGTTATTTTTGCTCAGGGAATTGGCCCGTTGAAAAATCCAATCGGACGTTTTTGTACAAAAGAATTGCTAAAAAAGTGTAAATATATTACAGTCCGTGATGAAAAAAGCCTGTTCCTTTTAAGAGGCTGGAACTTAAAGCCGGATTTGGTTTCCGACCCAGTATGGAACATAGAGACTAAACCCAAAGTTTCTATGAACAGAGTAGGCGTGCAGCTTCGAAGCTGGAAAAATATGCCGCAAAAATATTTGTTTGCACTGGCACGTGAGATAAACAAAAATTTTTCTGACAGGGAAATTTACATTTATTCTTTTCAGGATGCTCTTGATTCAGATATTTGCAAGCATTTTAACGCACAGTTGCAGCTAGTAAACCCTAAAATTAAAACAAAATTTTTGCCTGCAATGTCAATAGATGAGACGGTTCAATCTTTTTCCAATCTGGATTATGTCATTGCAATGCGCTACCATGCCTGCCTTCTGGCTTTGAAATACGGCATTCCGACACTGGCATTGAGCTATGATGAAAAGGTTGAAAAAATAGCCAAAAGATTCAATATACCCTGCTCGTTCTTAAATGATGAAGAAAAACTTGGTGAATACTTTAACCAATTAACTTCATTAAACGCAAAAGAACTTTTTGCTAAGGCAGAAGAATGCAGATTCGACTTTTTTAAAATTATTAATGCAATAGAAAAATAAACAAATAAATTTTAATATAATCTTAATAAAACACGCTTTAAATTTGTACGCATTTTGCGTTATACTTAGCGTGTCAAAACAAACAGAGGATTTAATAAAATGTTATTAGGTGTGAATATTGATCATATAGCTACATTAAGAAACGCAAGAGGAGGTCTGGAACCTAACCTGATTCAGGCAGCACTTGTGTGTGAAAAAGCGGGTGCGGACGGAATTACGGTACACTTACGTGAAGACAGACGCCACACAAGAGATAATGATGTTTATGAACTTAAAAAGATTCTTAAAACAAGACTCAATCTCGAAATGGCTTTAACGGATGAAATGCAAAAGATTGCATTAGATGTTTGCCCGCAAAATATCTGTCTTGTACCTGAAAAAAGAGAAGAAGTCACAACGGAAGGCGGCCTTGATGTTGCATCACGTGTTGAATTTGTTACTGATTTCGTAAAACCGCTTATAGAAGCTGGTATAGTTGTAAGTTTGTTTATTGACCCTGACAAACATCAGGTTCAGGCTGCGGCAAAAACCGGTGCTCAGTTTATAGAATTGCATACGGGCAGATACTCTGAGGCTTTTGGCAGAGAAAATGAAGAACTTGAGTTTGATAATCTTAAAGAAGCATCTAAACTTGCTCAAAGGCTGGGATTAAAGGTTAATGCAGGACATGGTCTGACTTATGAAAATGTACACAGAATGAAAGCAATTCCGCAGCTTATTGAATTGAATATAGGGCATAATATCATTGCACATGCAGTATTTGACGGACTTGAAAAGGCTGTTAAAGACATGAAAGATTTGATATCTTAAAAAAGATGCCTGTTGGGTTTCTTATTATCTTATTCAAAACTGTTACTAATGTAATATATTTTAAAAAAGCGGCTGTATTTGTAGTATTCTGATTTTGTTTGAGTAACAATGAAAATGTACATATAAGGATGACAAAATGAACCTACTTCAGCTTTCTGCAACAATTTCACCTAATACCCCACAAACACAGCCGGCTCAAAAGATAACAAATGAAACACCAAATAAAACACGTAATTCCATTGTTGGCGGTTTTGCAGGATATGGTGCTGCTTCTGTTATATCATCTTCTTTAAAAGAACCTTTGATTTTTTATTCCGATGAAATTGCGAATAACATAAAAGAAGAATTAGGCAAGGAAAATTTAAAGTCTATTATAGACACGGCCGATAAATTTATTGAAGATAAAAAATTAAAAGAAAAAGGTTTAAAGGTATTTAAAGTCAGCAAGGACATATCGCCTGAAGAGCAACAAAAAGTTATGGCTGCTGTTTTTGAAGGCCGCAATGCTGCCGGAAAATTTTTGTATAAAAAAAGCTTAAAGTATGATAGCAAACTGCTTAAAACTATGGCTGATATGGTTTCTTTCGGGCTTAACGGATTATCAAGATCAGCATTGTACCTGCCTAAATCACGAGCACTTTTGCTGGGGCAAAAATATGCAGGGATTGAAACATTTAAAGAATTAGCACTTGCAGCCGGAAAATTTTCAAAATTACAAGCTGCAACAACACCCGTATATAAAGGGTTGAAATATTTGGCAATTCCTATAATACTTATAGCCACTTGCAGCAGAAATAAAGATATACCGGAAGGACAACAGCTCACTAAAAAAGAAAAATTTGATAAGTTTACAAACTTTGTCAGAAATAATGCCGCTAAACTGTCCATGGCCGCATTTGTTCCTGCTTTATTTATGAATATTAGCAATTCAACAAATGCGGTAAGGATAGCGCAAAAATATGCTTCAAAAGAAATTGCGCAAGCTGTGTATACTCAAGAGGGAGTTAATGCCGCAAGGACTCTGTTGTCAACACTTATAACAGGGCTTTCTGCCGTGTCTGGCGTAAAAGTCAAAGACTGGTTCCAAAAACGCAATGACAAAAGAGCTTTAGCTGTACAGGATACTTCTACAATAAAATAACGATTACAAAATAAATAGTTTGAACTATAATATCTTTAGTTTGTAGTGCTGATTTTAATCCGAGACATAATATCGGCACTGCATCTGAATAGAATATTACGGCTAAGGATATTACATTATATGGCAAAAATCAGAGTTTTAACGGTATTCGGTACACGCCCGGAAGCAATAAAAATGGCTCCATTGGTAAAAGAGCTGGAAAAACAGCCTGATGTTTTTAAAAGTATAGTATGCGTTACTGCACAGCACAGACAAATGCTTGATCAGGTGTTAAAGTTGTTTCACATATACCCGGACTATGATTTAAATATAATGAAACCTAATCAAGATCTCTGGAGCATAACTACTGAAGTATTGATGCTGATGAAAGAAGTTTTTGATAAAAGTAAACCGGATATTGTACTTGTCCACGGTGATACAACAACATCTATGGCTGCGGCATTGTCCGCTTTTTATGCCAAAATTCCGGTCGGGCATGTTGAAGCAGGTTTGAGAACGTTCAACAAATTTTACCCGTTTCCTGAAGAAATAAATAGGGTTTTTGCTGATGCGGTAAGCTCTTATCACTTTGCGCCAACTGATACAAGCGTACAAAATCTTGTTAACTCGTCAATTAACAATGAGCACATATATAAAACAGGCAATACTGTTATAGATGCGCTTTTACACACAGTAGAAAATAACAGGGCTGATTTAAGCTATATTGGGCTTAATCCGGACTTGAAAACCATTCTTCTGACTTCTCACAGGCGGGAAAACTTTGGCGAGCCGATTCGAAATATTTGCAAAGCAGTATTGGAACTTGTTGAAAAAAACAAAGACATTCAGGTCGTATATCCTGTTCACCTTAATCCTAACGTGCAGCAGCCGGTAAATGAACTGTTGGCTGGCAAAGAACGTATACATTTGATTGCCCCTATGGAGTATGCACCGTTTTGTACATTGATGAAAGAATCTCATATTATTATGACGGATTCTGGAGGCGTGCAGGAAGAGGCACCATCTTTGGGAAAACCAGTACTTGTTCTTAGAACTACGACAGAACGTCCGGAAGCTGTCGAGTATGGTACTGTTAAACTAGTAGGAACAGATACTCAAAAAATTGTTAATGAAGTACAGAAACTGCTTGACAACTCCGATGAATACAAAAAAATGTCAGAGTCTGTTAATCCTTATGGAGACGGGCTTGCCAGCAAACGAATTGTTGAAATAATTCAAAAGGAATTTGCTAAAGAGTAGTTATTTGTTTTTGAATGACATGCCGGGGACAGGACTGAGCGAGCCTTGGCTTGCGATTCTTACAAATTGTCCTGCGCAGGTCGCAGGTTCGCAACGGACAAAAAAATATGCCGGGGACAGGACTGAGCGAGCCTTGGCTTGCGATTCTTACAAATTGTCCTGCGCAGGTCGCAGGTTCGCAACG
>CALUQO010000015.1 GCA_944322935.1 Candidatus Gastranaerophilales bacterium
CCAGAAGTTAAACCAGAGGTTAAGCCAGAAGTTAAACCAGAGGTTAAGCCAGAAGTTAAACCAGAGGTTAAGCCAGAGAAAACTGTGTCAGAAATTCAGGTATACAGAGACCCAAATATACCTTATAGTGAAGCTGATGGCGTTAAAGACTTTGCTGATAATTATAATAGAACATTAAGACATCGTGATTATAATCTAAGAAATGGTATTAGTATGCCAGATAATGATAAAGTTAGACAATTTAATACTCAAGTAGAGCAAATTGATAAGATTTTCCATAAAGCTACACCTTTAGATAAAGACTATGTTGTTTATAGAGGTTTAGATATTCCACCTTCAGAAATGCAAAGTCCTATATTTAAAGAATATGCAAAACTTATGGAAAATGCAAAAGTTGGAGATGTTATTACTCCAGACGCAGGGTACTGTTTTGTTGGTTTACGAAAAGAGAACATAGGCGATTATTGTGCAAATGGTCTGATGGAAATAAGGTTACCTAAAGGTTCTAAATTTGTAATACGCAATGAATGGGAAGCTATGATGCCTAGAAATGCTAAATATAGAGTAATAGATAAAACTATAGGAGAGGATTCTAAAGTTAAGTTAGTTTTAGAATATATTCTACCTTAGCTTAAGTATTACAAATGAACAATGTGAAAATAGTTATGCACACTCCTCTAATCTGTTCAAGAAGAGTTGTAGGTTGGGCTTTCAGCCCAACGATAAAACTTTGATTCTAAAGAATCACTTTTGCTTGATTCCGTGATAAAAGAATATCGAGTTAATATATTGTAATTTGTAATTATGGGATTGAAAAAATTAAAACTGGGATTTATAATAAAAACACAGGGTGATAGTTTGTCAGACTATCGAGAACTCTGTAGAGGTCTAACGGTTCTTATTCTTTCGAGTAAGAGCCGTTTTTAATATGCACAAAATCAAAAAGATTAAAAATAAACTTAAATTGAAATCGCTCATATCATCCTCCTTTCTAGTCGGGAGCTAACCCGAGGTCTACAATAATTTTGTCGGTTAGTTTCCTATAGAAAAGAGTTCCTTTTACCCTGCGTTTAAAATTTTCAAAGTTTGTTTTGATTTATTTATAAATATAATTATAGAGCAAATATGAATTTTGAGATTTTGTTCGAACTGCTAAAAAGTAGATATAGCAAGTAAAAATGGGGCGGGTAATGACTCTGCCGAAAAAAATATGACTAAATGTCATATTTTTTGAGAGGTGAGAACCCGTAATTTTTGAAGAAAATTATCGGTTCGAATCACATTAAAAAAGACTCCCTAAGGAGTCTTAAAATGGGGCGGGTAATGGGATTCGAACCCATGCATATCGGAACCACAATCCGAGGTCTTGACCACTTGACGATACCCGCCATGCTGTTTTTGTTATTCAATTTTAATCTTTTTATGTGGTTCCTCTATATCGGAACCGTAATCTCAATGTGGCGTGGTCTTGACCATTTGACTCCCTCTCCCAAAACAATTCACCGAATTGTTTTGCTCGGCAGAGTCCGCCGCTACTGACACAGCATCAGTAATAAAAATATATCAAATAATAATCTTTTTTCAAGCTTTTTTATAAACATTTTGCATGACTTTTTCAAAGCCATATTTTTTCAGGCATTCATCCATGTTAAACAGCACTGAATCATGGTTGCCTATCACAAATACACTGCCGCTTTTGAGCTTTTGCGAGGCAAGTTTTACAAAATTTTCAATTTTATCATTTTCAAAATAGCCTAAAGAATTCCTGCACATCAACACAGTGTCGGAATTATCCTCAAGTTCTCTAAGCTTTGTAAACATATCACCCTGATTAAAGCGCACATTGTCTGTTAACAATCTTTTGGCTTTGAGTGTTTTAATATCGCTGCAACCGTTACGATTTAAGCTTGAAGTATCGTTATTAATAACCAGTTGGTTATCTGTATTACTAAAATAGTTATAATAATTGTCGCAATTCATTTGCAAATCCATACGGTCAAAGCTTCTTGTATTAATGTACCCACTATTTGCAGCGCGAAGAATTTCTTCATCTATGTCATAAGCTTTAATAGGAAAGAATTTTTGTATAGTTTGTTTCTTGTCAAGCGAGCGTTCTAATAATGACATTATTACAGAATAAGCCTCAGATCCGTCAGAGGCAGCAAACATAACTATATTGACCTTATCATTGTCCTTGTAATTTTTAATCAGAAAGTCGGAAAATTTCTTCCAGTCTAAGTCCTCTCGAAATATTCTGGTAGTACAGCGCATTGTGTCAGTATTCCACTGATTATAGCTCCTGTCATTTGTTTTAAAAGAAGGATGTTTAAAATGCGTATTCCAACTATTTGCCGGCATTAAAGCACTGATATTCATTGTTATATTCCCTTATAAATGTTCATCGAGTGTGTCAAAAACGTATTTTGTGTTGCCGTATTTTTGTATATCTTCGGGCAACGCCTCACGAGCGTACAGTCTTTTGCTGCCTATAGCATCCCCACCCTGAATTTTTAATTCCGCAGCATATTGGATATTTTCACCAAGAACTTTTACACCCTGCCCTTGCTTGTCACCTACTCTTTTTGTTGCAGCTGCATAGAATTTGTTTAAGATTGTGTCAAAGCGCTCTATATTGCCATTACAATCCTCTAAAAGTTCATATTTTGCTTTTGAGGTAATAACTACATTCTGTGGTATTTTATCAGCATCCATTGTAATAATTTCCGCTCTATCCAGATTCCAGGCTGTTATTTTTTTATACATGTCCTGAAGCTGACTTAAAAATATATTGTCGTTTATTTTGTCAGTATTGACAGCCAGATTGTAGAACCTGTTTTTAAATATTTCGGGAAGTTCATCGTACATTGTAAGGACTTCAATAGCTGTTTTGTAGTTGTTCTTGTTATTTGATATAAATTTTTTGTCTAAAAGGTTTATTAATGCGTTCTTTTCTTCATTATTAGCAGAACCGGTTATTTGCAGGTATTCTTCTTCGGCATTCATATCTTTTATCACTTGAGTATAATCGACTGTTCCGTCTTTAGCTTTATATTCCTGTTCAATTTTTTGTTTGTAATCTTCAAAGGTAAGAGTTGATTCTGAAGTATTAAACAAATAATTCATATACGAATTGTGAAGTTTGAACATTGCAATAAGCTCTTTGGGATTATCTATTTCATTGTTATTAATGCAGCTATCAATCAGCGGTTTAAACTGCAGAAAGTTGTCACAGTCAATATCTGCAGAGTTTGAACCCACATATTGATTGAAAAGATTAGTTAATTCTTGATTGTTTGCATTGTTTACAATGTTTCTGAGACGTTTAAAGTCTTCTTTTATTGTTTCGGTTTCATCAGGCTCTGTTTCCGCAATGTAGTCAACGAGTTCTTCATTCGTTAATTTGTCCTCAACAACATCTGCAACGCTTATATTTTGCATTTTTTGTGCATTTTTAGCAATGTCCATTTTTTCAAACACAAGCCTGTAAGAATCTTCAAGAGCAGCTTCGTATCTTTGTCTGCGCTCATGTGTCATAAACCAGTTAGAAAAAGTGTTTTTGTAATGGCGTTCAAATTTTGTCAAAGATTTTGCCATGGCTTCAGTGTCAAAATTTTCTTTAAACTCAAGAAAGTCCTTACTGTTTATTGCTTCATTGTGGTTGTTTCTGTATAAGAAATAAATCTTTTCCAGTGCGGCTTTTTTCTCTTTATTGAATGGCTTGCCGTCAGCATATTGTTCAAACGGGTTTTCCGACGGAACGACCTTGTTTTGATATTTGTAAAGGTAGAATAAATACCCGTTAACGAGCTTATCCGTTTGATAATAAGATGTCACTGGATGTTTCTGTTTATGCGCAATGGCTCTTACCGGATGCCAGTATTTATTTGTAATTCCCATATATTCCGCCCAGACTCGGCTTTGTTTTGAGGCGTTTTTTCTTATCAAAAACTCAAGTTCTTTGTCGGATACGTTCTCAATACCATTGAATTGATGAGTCAACCTGTCTGTTTTCTCGAGCAAAACGCTTACATCGGCAGATACTTTGCCAAAGCTTATGCCGCCTTTAATCATTGATTGGTATGTAGTCGGATAGCTGTTTTCCAAATCAACAACAATTGACGAAACGGGTTTTAACTCAACATATACTTTTTTTAATATATCCAAACCAACCTTATCCATATCTTCACGGGCAAGACGGCTTTTTAAGACTCTGTCAAAGCCGTTGTTTTTAAAGTCCAAATCCGGAATTGTAAGCTCGGGATAAAGCTCTTTAGCTTCTTCTAAGGTTTTACAATCATTTAGCAAAGAATAATAGTCCGAAAATGCCTGTTTTAAATTAAAATTATTTTTCTTTAAGGCATTTTGCATTGCATCAGCTGCACCTTGTGATAGTTGTCCGTTGTTTTTTAAGCCGCTTATTGTGTCAGAAAGTGTATTTTTTTCCTTATTAATATCGACAGAGAAAATACTATCAATATCAAAATCATATTCTTTTTGAACAGGTTGTTCTTTCAATATTGCGGAAATATCCGCGCTGAGCTTGGCTTTATGTATAAGCGCAATTTTTCTCGCATTAGGATACCCCTCTTCTCTTATTCTTTTAAGCGAATTTCTCTTGCTTAGGCGCAAACGTCCCGTCATGTCAAACAAAGAATTGAATTTGTTTTCTGAAAAACACTTGTTTTCATTATCAAGGCTGCTCGCTATAACGTTTGGAATTTTGGCATCAGGAACGTTTCTGTAATCACCATGCAAAAGCAGTGTATAATATAGAGCCTGGCGGTTAATCTGCACATTTTCATCGTGAGAATCGTAAGAACAAGCCATAAGATAGTCCAAAAGCTTCTTTTCCGTTAACATTAAAGGTCTTAAAATTTCAACGGCTTCGTTTACAGATACGGTGTCATCAGGTGAAGTGTTTTTAATGGCATCTAATGCAGATTGGATTGCGGATATTACGCCGCAATCGTCATTTTGCTTGCCCTTAAAGCTTATGACACTATACGCCCTGTATGTTTCAGCAGGAATATCAGCCAATTGAGCAGATTGACGTTGTTCCTGTTGGAATTTCTGCTGCATTTTTCTTGCATTGTTCTCTTTATTAAAATATAGATTAGACACATCGTTTAGCTTGTTTATCATAACACGCCCCTGGCACACTGCTTTATCTGGTTATATAAAACAATAAGCAAGCTTTTTATTGACTAAATCTAATAAAAGTTAAAGAAATATTAAGCAATCGCATAAATACTTATCGACCGGCTGAACTAAGAGAACTTATATTGCTGATTGTACTAATTTTAAAACAATTTCTGTACACTTCTAACAGAAGATTTCGTCAAGCATAAAATAGTAACTATCAGGATTATTTACAAGAGTACGTTTAGACAAGTATTTTACCCCGAGGTTATGCGCAACAAACGCAATGTTATATGTAGCAGATACTATAACAATAGGAACGTTTGCATATTGATTAAGCATTTTCACTTGCTTTACAAGCCATTCACCGGCAAAATCAGGTACAAAATCCGTTTCCATCTGCAAATCAGTAATAATCAAATCATACTGATTATTTAAAGACGCCTGCAGAAGCGTCAAAGCATCTGTAGCACTTGAACAAACGTTAAATTCCAATTTGCATTTATCATAATTTTTTAGCAAAGACGAATGAAATCTCTGCCATTCAGCACTGTCTTCTGCTATTAAAATTCTTTTTACCTGATTATCCATACAATAATTATACAAAAGTCTACACTTTAGTGTAATAAAAAAATCTGTGCTCTTGTCCAATTAAATATTAACAAAAATATGGGATTATAATACTGAAAGAATATGTGTGGAAATGATATGAAAATAATAAATTTGTTAAAAAACTTAAAAAAAAGAATAGAAGAAATAGATTTTAAATCAAAGAAATTTGACGAAGAACAGCATTATTCCTCTAATCCCTTTGCTTTTAGTAAGGAAAAAACCTACGTATGGATAGAAAAAACAAATGAAAAAAAATGCAATGGCTAAAACAATGACTGCATTAACGGCAAAAATTCAGGGAAAGAAATATCAACCCACTGAAACTCATTTATGCAAATTGGTTTTTGGCAAATTAAGCCGGCTACATACAAACTCATTGCCAGACGGTGGTCATGATAGCATTCCACTTCAGCACCGCCGATTAAGTTTTTTTTGCCCTCAACAACAAAACCGTCAGGAGTTTCTTCAATATTTACACCGATTTTTTTGAGTTCAGTGACCAAGCACTTAATCCTGTCAGATTCCTTATTTCTTAAATCAGACGCATCCTTAACGATTGTTGTGCCGTTTGCTTGAGAAGCCAAAACAGCAATAACAGGAAGCTCGTCAATCAGCCTCGGTATAATGGCACCTTCTATGGTAACTGATTTTAAATCCGATGTTCTTATTCTTACATCCCCAACCTCTTCGTTACATTCAAGACGCTTATCAAGTATTTGAATATCTGCCCCCATTTGCTGCATGACATCGATTATGCCTGTACGGGTCGGATTTAGACCGACATTTTTTATTATGATATCGGAATTTGGAACAATTGCCGCAGCTACCATAAAAAATGCAGCAGAAGAAATATCACCGCAGACATTCAAGTTTTTAGGAACAAGTTTTGATTTTTTTATTTTTGTAGTATTACCGTTTGTTTGTATGTCCGCCTCAAGGTATTTTAGCATACGTTCTGTGTGATCACGCGAAATATATGGCTCCGTAACTTTTGTTTCTCCCACTGTATTTAATCCTGCAAGCAAAATACAGGATTTTACCTGAGCTGATGCTATAGGTGTTTTGTAGTCTATCGGGAATAATTCTGTGCCTTGAATAATTAACGGTGCTTTATAATCATTATGTTTAAATTTTGCCCCCATTAACTCCAAAGGCAATATGACCCTTTTCATCGGGCGTTTGTTCAAACTTTCATCCCCAAACAGTGTAGATTCAATTTCTCTTGATGCAAGTATACCAGAAAACAGACGCATAGAAGTTCCTGAATTTCCGCAATCAAGTTTATAACGGTCTTTTTTAAAAGCATTTTTAGAGTCAATTCGTATATGCTTTTGTGCAATGAATTCAATATCACAACCTAATTCTTTGATGATATTCAAAGTAGAAATGCAATCTGCGCCCATTGAAAAATTGTGCACCTCGCAAACTCCACCTGTTAAAGCGGAAAACATAGCACTTCTGTGGCTTATTGACTTATCGGAAGGGATAACAACCTCCCCTTTCAAGCCTTGTGATTTATTAACCAATATATCCATTTTCGACTAAATTATATCTTTGTATGATTCTTCGCTTGTCAGCATGTCGTAGTTAAGTTCGTTTTCATTATCGGCAATAACGGCAGTAACTACAGCATCTGATGTAATATTAAGCATTGTTCTGAACATATCTACTATTCTGTCTACAGCAAACAAGAAAGCAAAACCTTCTACCATCTGTGTCGGAGTCAATCCAAGACCGTTCAAAACAAGAGCAATAGTAATAATACCACCACCGGGGATACCTGCACATGTGCTTGAAGCAACAATTGCCAGTATTGCAATTTGTAAAATTTGAAGAGGATCAACTGTTATACCGTAAGCCTGTGTCAGGAACAAAACAGCAATAACCTGAAACATTGCTGTAGCATCAAAGTTTAATGTAACACCCAAAGGAAGTACAAAACTGCAAACCTTATGAGAAATACCTCTTTTTTCACAGCAAGCAATAACCAGAGGTAAAGTTGCTGAGCTGCTTGCAGTACCGAATCCTACCATCATAGCTTCTGCAATTGCTGCGAAAAATAAGCGCACAGGCACCTTTGAAAACACCTTCATTACAATTGGGTAAACAACAAACAGTTGTATTGCAAAACCTATAAATATCGCAAGAAAATATTTTGAAATACTTGAGAATACAGACATACCAAAAGATGAAATAGATGTAGCCATCAATGCGAATATACCTGGGGCTGCCAAGTACATAATACCATCTGTAACCTTCATTGTTGCTGCAAAAATTGATTCAAAGAAAGAAACTACCGGTCTGTTAATTTCGCCAACCTTAGCAAGCGCAATTGCAAATATAACAACAAAAATTATTATAGGAATTGTATCTCCTTTAGAAAAAGCTTCTATAGGATTAGCAGGAATGAGATTTATAAACATTTCTCCCAGATGACCTTCCTGCTGAGCAATAGCGTCACTGACGATTTTTTGTGTTTCAGCAGCGGATTCAGCACTGATGAAAGACTGTACTCCGTCACCCGGGTGCAAGCCTAATGCAAGTGTTAAACCGATAACTACAGCAGCAATGGACAAAACGGAATAGTAAAACACCATTTTTATACCAAATGCACTAAGTTGTTTATTATCACCAATACTTGATATACCTATTACAATTGCACTGAAGATTAATGGGATAATTACCATTTGAATCAATCTTATAAATGCCTGTCCGATAAAATTAAGCACACCATATATAGCATTGTAAATAACTGTCGGCTCATGACTTGCATTATAAGCATGCATTGCAATACCGAGAATTATACCGGCAATCAAGCCCAAAAATATGTGACCGTTGCGCTTAATCCCAAGGCCAAGTGCAATCAAAATTTGCATATGTAATTTCATATAATATCCTCTCTTATCTCAGATCATATTTCAGACAAGTATAGTTATTTTACTATTTTTTATACAATATTACAACAACAGACCTGCCATTGTTATCATATTAATTTTTTATAAGCCCCAGGCCAAGTTGTGCCTTGTAATTATACGGGTCTGATTTTAAGACAAGTTCATAATAATAACGAGCCTTCTCCGGTTTATTAATTTCTTTATACAATTCTGCAAGAAGAAGGTATGAAGGATTGTTTCCTCTATACGTTTTTTGTTTGTCAGAAACTTTTCTTATAGATTTATTCAAATAATCAAGTGCAACATCATATTTTTTTTGCCTAAGGTACATATATCCCTTTGTTAAATAAAGTCCGTATTTGTATTTTTTAGGGGCATAATCAGCCTCACAAGCTTTAATATATTTATTTGCATTTACCCAATCTTGAACTGAAGAATACAATTTTGATTTAAAGCAAGGTTCTTCTTTCTTTATTTTTAAACCTGACTCCAGTGCAGCTTTGAAGTCACCTTTTTCAAAATAGATTCTTGAAATAAAATAATTCTTATCAAAAGAAGTAAGAACTACAGGGTTAAGCATATCAATAATTCTGCACAAGACCCTGCTTGCACCGTCGTATGCAACGCAGTAACCGTAATCATGATATTTTTCAAAAGAGTTAACCGCATTTATTGCGTCGTCATATCTGCCCATATCAGTTAATGTAAAATAAAGCAAGATAGGAGCATGGTATTTGAGAGTAACATGATTACTCATATATTTTACAAAAGTATCCATATCACCATTTACATAAGCTTCACCGGCAATTACTTCAGATTCAGCAGCCCTGTATTGTTGGTCATTAGGATTCAAAAACCAAAGAATCACCCCAACAATAAGCAGCAGCACAGCGACAGATGCAATCAAAAAAATTTTAATATGTAGTTTCATCTAATACCTCACTCACCACTTATAGCCGATAATAATATTTGATTTCATTATTTGGCTGATAGTCTGCTATGCCCAACAGTTATTTTTTCAAAAGCTCAAGTCCTTTTTTTGCCTTGTAGCTGTAGGGATAAGTTTTTAAAACAAGTTCATAGTAATGTTGAGCTTTTTTATTATTTTTCATATCTGCATAAAGCTGAGCAAGAAGCAAATAAGTCGCATTATTTCCTTGGAAATTTCTGGCTTTTCGAGAGGTTATAGATTTTTTCAAATAACTCTCAGCTTCATCATACTGTTTCTTTTGCATATAATAAAAACCCTTTGTTCTATACAGAACAGTTTTTACTTTTTTCTTGGAATACGCAGTTTCGCAAGCCTGTAGGTTTTTGTCCGCTTCTTTAAAATCCCCTAACGCAGAATATAATTTTACATTAAAGCAGGCACTTTGTTTATTTGATTTTAAATTATACTCTTTTGCTTTTTCGTAGTCGCCTTTTTCAAAATTAATAATAGAAAGCCATTTATTTTTATCAACAACAGGCTTATCTTTTCTAAATGAAGCCTTTACCCTGCATATTGCTCTTCCGTTCGGATTATATTGTACACAATAACCGTAATCAACAAACCTGACAAAAGAATTTACAGCATTTTGCGCCTCATCATATTTGCCTGTGTAAGTAAGTGTCAAATACAAATCAAACGGAGCATGATACTTTAATGTAACAGGATTATTCATAATTTTTATGAAAGAATCGATGTCACCGTCAGAAAAAGCATTTCTTGCTTTAGTTTCCGTATAAAAAGATCTGTACTGCTTGTCAAATGGATTAACAAGGTAAAAGACAATACCGATAAAAATTAATATTACTAATATCATTGCCATTAAAATTTTCTTTAACATAAGAACTCCTGCCCAAATATATTCTTTATTAATAATAATACAAATTATTTTACTGTTTAATACTGTTTCTGGCGTATTTTGTTACATTAATCAAATCATCAAAAATGTCAGTACTTTTATAGTTTTTACTCCATCGAATCGGACAAATATCTATTCCTCCTCTGCGTGTATACAAAATACTTACCATAAGTTCATCGTTATTTTTATCTAACAGATCGTACAATCGTTTGTAAATCATTTCACAACATTCTTCATGAAAATGGTATTCCGACCTAAAAGAACACAAATACTTTACAAGAGCTTCTTCTTCTATATGAATCTTGGATTTATAACAAATAAAAACATCACCAAAATCAGGCTGATGTGTCACCCTGCAATTTGAGCGCAGAGAATCAAAACACAGATAATATTCCCTTCTTGCCGATGTTATTTGTGTTTTTAGTAACTCAGGAGACTCTTTAAAAACTTCTATTTTAATAGTATTTTCATCAACATAATCTAAAATATTATTAAAATTACTAAATATTAACTCCCGTTTAACATTATTTTCTAAAAACTTAAGTTCCACGTCTGTCTTTAAAACAGAAGAAAGATCATTTTTTATCATCTCAGCGCAGATTTGTAAACTTTCCGCAATAGTGGCTCCATACCTGCTCATATTAAAAGAGTTCAAATAAAGCTTTAAAGACTTAGATTCAACAATAAATTCACTGTTTGAAGGATACCTTAGCTTTAAAAGCCGTGTGAAAGGCAGCCCGTTCTTTGTCATGGATGAAAACTCATATGCATGCCAAACATCAACCCCTTCAAACGGTAAGCTGTCATTATCAATATTGTACTGCTTTCTGTTTTCATATCTTGGCACTGCAACAAGAAAGTCAGGACAATAGGTTTGAGTTCCCTCAACCTTTTGACCTAAATACTTCGAAGCTGCTTGATTTGTCAGGTTTTGCATACCCCAGTTATAGCACAATAATTAATATTTATGAAATTAATATTTATGAAATTAATATTTATGAAATTAATTTTTTTGAAAAAAAACCGGTTAAATAGCCGGTTTTATTTGTCAATATAATCCCTTGCGCAATCAAACATCGCATCTATCAACCCCTGATTGCTCTGCATATTTACCCCTGCAGATTGCAATAGCTGTCGTGCTCTTTGTTCCCAGAAAGGATATATTTCTTCTTTATTAATATCCAGCACTTGCCCGATGAGTGAAAGTTCCTTCCAGTCAAGCGGTATAGGCCTTGCTCCTCTTAAAATATCTACAATTTCCACACGCTTTTTACGTGGAAAACTTTTCAGCAGCTGTACCGTTGAAATTCCCTTATCATGTTGTTTTTCTCTTAAAAAATCAACGGATTCATCAATCAATATTGGTTCTTGCGGAATTTTATATTCAACAAACTCCTCAGGTTCAACGTCCATAACTGTCGCAATTCTTTCTAACGTTATGCCCCTTGTCGAAAACGGTATTGCGCTGTCAATAAGATTATACACATAAGATAGCGTAACCCCAATCATCTCTGCAAAATCCTTTTTGTGCAGATGATTTGACTCTAAAAAGTTTGCAACCTTTTCGCTGCTTTTTAGATTTACTATAGCTTTACTTTTGGTTGACATTAGTCCCCTCCGTCCCTAAAATATAAAAAGTATTTCGAAAGTTTATTTGAAGTATTATTTTTTCTATTATAGTGATAAACTGTTTCAATCTTTTTGTTATTGGTAAAAAGTATGTAACGTTTTGAGCTATCTTATTTATTTATAAACTTAAACACCCATTTATACGGAAATAAAAACTATGAAACTTATTGCAGGACTCGGAAATCCGGGTGATAAATACAAATTTACCAGACATAACGCAGGTTTTATGGCGTTAGACTATTTAAAATATCAGTGGGATTTTGATTTTAAATTTGAGTCAAAATTTAATGCGGAAATTGCTAAAATTAACCGTAACGGTGAAGTGTTGATTATGCTGAAACCGTTTACATTTATGAATCTTTCGGGACAGTCATTGATTGCCGTTATGAATTTTTACAAAATTAATAGAGAAGATATTCTTATAATTTATGATGATATAGCTATGCCGGTCGGCAAGATGCGTTTCAGAGCCAAGGGGTCTGACGGCGGACATAACGGTATTAAATCAATTATAAATGTACTAGGGGGAAATAACACCTTTGACAGGCTAAAGATAGGTATTGGCCCTCAGCCTCCTATTCCGTCTGAAGTCTATGTTCTACAAAATTTCACTGATGAACAGCTTTCAGTGTTAAAGACTGTTCTGTCAGATGCCGGCAATGCGATTGAATTGTACCTTGAGCAGGGTTTGCAGGCGGCACAGACAAAATTTAACTGAACAGATGGTCATTATGCTTTTTAATGCTAATATGTTCTTATGGAAAGCAGAAAGTTCGAAATAGTTTCAAAGTACAAACCTGCAGGCGACCAGCCTAAGGCTATAGAGGCGCTAGTTGAAGGTATTAACCTTGGCTGTGATGCACAGACCTTGCTCGGGATAACAGGTTCAGGTAAAACTTTTACCATTGCAAATGTTATTGAGCGTGTGCAAAGACCTACTCTTGTAATTGCACATAACAAAACTCTCGCAGCACAGTTGTACAACGAGTTTAGAGAACTTTTCCCCAATAATGCGGTGGAGTACTTTATAAGTTATTATGACTATTACCAGCCGGAAGCTTATATTCCCAGAACGGACACGTTTATAGAAAAATCTGCAACAATAAACGAAGAAATCGACAGACTGCGCCATAACACCACAAGGAGCCTTTACACAAGAAATGATGTTATTGTTATTGCTTCTGTCAGTTGCATATACGGTTTAGGCTCGCCTGAAAGCTACTACAAAGGTTCGGTGACTTTAAAAGTAGGACAGAATATGGACAGAGATGAGCTTTTGCATCATCTTGTAGCAGCACAATATACAAGAAATGATTTAGAGCTGGACAGGACAAATTTTAGAGCACGTGGCGACTCTGTCGAGGTTATGCCATCGTATGAAAAAATTATTACACGTGTAAGCTTTTTCGGTGATGAGATTGAAAAAATTACAAGAATAGATCCTGTTTCAGGCGAAATACTCGAAACTCCTAAAGAAGTTGTGCTTTTTCCTGCCGTGCACTATCTTTCCGATGATGACGATAAAGAAGAAACTATCAGGCTTATTCGTGAAGAATTAAAAATCCGCCTCAATGAACTTTATGCACAAAACAAACTGGTTGAAGCACAAAGGCTGGAACAGCGGGTAAAATACGACATAGAAATGATTAAAGAGATGGGGTATTGCTCGGGGATTGAAAATTATTCCCGTATTATTGAACGCCGCGCTCCGGGGTCAGCACCTAAGACACTGATTGATTACTTTAAGGGGGATTTCTTGCTTGTGATAGATGAATCTCACGTTACCATTCCGCAACTTAAAGGAATGTACAGAGGCGATGCTGCGAGAAAAGACGTGTTGATTGATTACGGCTTCAGGCTTCCCTGTGCAAAGGATAACAGACCTCTTACGGAAGATGAGTTCTGGGACAGAGTACACCAGAAAATATTTATCTCTGCCACGCCTGCGGCATTTGAGCGCAGTATTTCCGATCAGATGGTTGAACAGATTATTCGTCCGACCGGTCTTGTTGATCCGGAAATTATTGTCAAACCTACGGAACATCAGGTAGATGATTTGATTGAGGAAATACAAAAAATTTCAGAGAAAAATGAGAGGGTTCTTATTACCACCTTAACAAAACGTATGGCAGAGGATTTAACTGAATATATGAACCAGCTCGGGGTAAAGGTTCGTTATTTACACAGCGAGATTCAATCTCTGGAAAGGGTTGAAATTTTAAGAGATTTAAGACTCGGTGCTTTTGATGTTCTTGTTGGCGTAAATTTGCTAAGAGAAGGTTTGGATATACCCGAGGTATCTCTTGTTGCAATTATGGATGCGGATAAGGAAGGTTTTTTGCGTTCTGAAACAAGTTTGATACAAACCATAGGACGTGCGGCAAGAAATGCCTGCGGTAAGGTTATTATGTATGCTGACAAGATGACCGACAGCATGGATGCCGCTATTAGTGAAACAAACAGGCGTCGTCAAATACAAATGGCTTATAATAAAGAGCACAATATTATCCCCAAAACTATTAAAAAGCCTATTGAAAATAATCTTTTACAGCTTGTATCAAGTTACAGAAATCTTGAGGACATAGTTGCCGAAGAAATGGTCGAAATGAACCTAAGTGTGTCTGACATACCGAAACTTATTCAAAAGCTGGAAAAAGATATGCATAAAGCCGCAAAGGTTCTGGATTTTGAAAGGGCTGCAGAAATCCGAGACCAGTTGAAAAAATTAAGGGAAATGGTCAAGGCAAAATAGTTTTAGTAATAGTTATTTTTACTTTCCATGTCAAAGTACAATTGTCCCCAATAGTCTGACAGAAATGCCAGATTCATTGTGACAAAAAATATCGCTACATAGTTAAAAATTGCGCCGAATTTAAAAAATTTGTAAATAAGAAACAAAACAGGAGCAACGATAAATATTGCGTACAATACAAGTACAATAAGGCATACTACGGTATATACAAGAACATCAGCAACCCCGTTAACGATTTTGCTTACGTTGAACCCCTCGGCAAGCTGGTATTTTTCAGCAAAGTTTATGTAAGCCGTAACAAGCACAACAAAAACAAAAAAGCGAATAATCCATATTGCGATTAACTGGGGAATACTTTCAAAGTTAAATAAACCTACAACAAAGTTACCTAAAAAGTAACCTATTAAAAGGGAAGGTATGGCTATAATAAAAGATTTTGTACATACATTAAAAAACAGTACAAGATTCAATGTCGGCAGTGTTTGTATATTTTGGTTAATGCGGTTGCCTATAATAATACAGCAAAAGCCACCGTAAATATAGAATATAACTAAAAAAACAATGAAATTAATTATGTTAAAGGAATCTGAGGTAAATGACATCATGCTATACAACATAAACATTATATAGCTAAGTGCTCCCAGCTTAAGCAAGGAATAGTTGTCTTGGTATACTGATCTTATAGAATCAACTATTGATGCCATTAAATTTCCCTTTGGCATTTATTATAATATTTATCATAATAAGAAACAACTGTTATTAAAGCTCTTAAACAGCCCCGAAATACGCATTATTTAAGACTTATTATCCACATGGTCTATAAAAATTAACCCCTTGATTGTGGCATATTGATTGAACTTATTCATAATATTATTATGAGGAGATGAGTTTATGTTACACAAACTTTCCGGTCAGGATTTAGTTAATCAGAATATGATTCAACAAAGCAGCAATGTAGAAAAACTAGCTGCAAAAAACAATAATCCGTATTCTAACATTGACAAAAATCTTCTAATCGACGAAACAAATATTTCTAATGAAGCAATTAACCTTTATCAAAGAGATTTAGATATAAGAAAATTTGCTTCATTGGCCCTGTCTGATCCTGAAAACTTAAGCCACAATACACTTGTTGCACAAAAAGTTTTTGGAGCTAATGACGAAAATTTTGAGAATAAGATTATTGAAGGAATATTCAATAATCGCACATTCTTAAGGGATTTGTTCGGTTAAATTAGATTAGGTAAAAATGGATAAAATTGATTTTAATAATAACGCAGGGTTGTCAGGCGTCAGTCTTGACGACTCACAAGGTTTTGCAGTTGATAAAACAATAAGAGCGTATGAACTTTATGAATCAAAGCGGTATAATGATGCGATTTCGCTTGCAGAAGGCGATTTTCAAATATCTTCTACTGCTTACGGTCAGGTATTAATAGGAAATTGCTATAAAGCACTTAATAACAAGGGAAAAGCCATTGAACACTGGAAAAAAGCAATTGACATTTCTCCGCTTGAACATTTTGCTTATATAAATATAGCAAATGAGCATTATGCAGCAGGAGAAATAAATGAAGCTATTTTAAATTGGATTATTGCTTCTACTATAGTTCCGGAAAACTCATCGGTAAATTTAAACCTTGCTACAGCCTATAACAAAAAAGGATTCAGAATTAAAGCTACAAAATATTTTGAAAAATATTTATTCTATGAACAAAATGCAACATCAAAAGAGTATCTCAGCATAAAGCATACAATGGCCAATCTTACTGCTAAAGTCGATTTTTTTACCAAAAAGGTTGAAGAATACAAAGCAAAACACGATATAAAAACAATAGCCGCGTTGTATTTAAAAATGATTGCAACTTATGCTAACCTTCCGAATGTCTATGCAAACATTGCTGAAATATTCTTTTTTGATAAAAACTACGAAAAAGCTCTTGAATTTTTTCGTACTGTTTACTTAAACTACCCGCATACACCCAAAATCATACTCGATGTTGCTCATCTGAGCTTAATTCTTCAAAAACCCTCTTATGCATACTGTTATTATAAAAGAGCAATGAAACATCTGGTTGAAGGAACTTCGTTTTATTCCACTGCTCAAGAAAAGGTCAGAGTTTTATCTTATGTACTAAGGGATAATGAATTAATTGAACAACACCTGCAGGCGGCAAGAGAGGCAGAAGCTGACAACGATTACGAAACAGCTGTAGATGAGTATGAAAATTACATTATTCTTACAGAATCAGAAAATCCAGAGCTGCAACAATTGGTTGATAAATACAAAATTTTTATACATCCGGAGCCATTTGTAGTGAATGTATTGTATTCGCAAATACCTGAGCTTATGAACCATAAAAAGTTAAAGGCTTGCATAGCTGTTTGTGATAGAATATTAAGGCTTGCTGATACACATTCCAAAGAAGCTGTGTATGCAATAAAATGCAGAACGGATTGCAAACGTATCTTACTCGCAAGGGAACAGTTTGGTGTTTAAAAACCTAAAAAAATTTTTTTATAAAAATATTTTAAGAAGAACCTATTACAGAACCGGAAAATGCAACGGCTGCGGTGAATGTTGCAGACAGATCTATGTACGCCATATAAAAAATGTTGTTCAAACCGAAGAAGAATTTGAAAAACTTAAACTGCTGCATCCCTTCTATACATATTTAGAAGTTACAGGCAAAGATGATATAGGTTTAATTTTTGAATGCCAAAAACTGGATAAGCAAACAAATCGCTGTACAATACACAAAAACAGACCAGGTATTTGCAGGCGTTATCCTGTTGAGGCTATTTTTATGATGGGCGGAGAGCTTGGGAAAAAATGCGGCTACAAGTTTACTCCAATAGAATCTTTTGACGAAGTTTTTAACAGTCTAAAAAAATGATTTACAAAGTTTTTTGGTAACATTGTTTAGTTTAACATTGTGTACTCTGATTATATTGACTTTTTGTTCAATTAGTCTTTGTGTTAGTATTGCTGTCGCTTCGTCAAGCAATTGAATATCATCAGAATTAATTGTTTCTCTGATGAATTTTTTGCGAGAATGTCCTATAAGTACAGGACAACCGAGTGTTTTAAACTCTTCCAGCCTGTTGATTATGTCAAAATTCTGGCTGGTCGTTTTTCCGAATCCAATACCGGGGTCTAATATAATGTTATGTTTTTCTATGCCTAAAAATGTTAACAAATCGATTTTTTTACAAAAGTAATTGAATATATCTTCTACAACATCTTTATATTCCGTATGATTTTGCATAACGTCAGGAGATGCGCTGGCATGACCAAGAATAATCGGACATTTGTGCTCAATTGCAACATTTGTCATTTCAGAATCCCACTCTGTTGCTGATACATCATTTATAATGTCTGCTCCAAGTTCTAAAGCCTTGCGTGCAGTTGATGCATTTCTTGTATCAATACTTAAAATTGTACTTTTATCAAATTCTCTGATTTTTTCTATAACAGGTAATACCCTGTTTTGCTCTTCTTGCGGTTGAACCATGCAACTGTAGGGACGTGTGGATTCTCCTCCTATGTCTATTATATCAGCTCCGTTTTGTACAAGCTCTCTATAGTGATCTATCGCTTTATTTAGATCATTATACAGCCCACCGTCAGAAAATGAGTCAGGAGTTATATTAAGTATTCCCATCAAGTATGGTTCTTGCCAAGTGAGAACATAATCACGTACATTAATTGGAATAAGCTCTTCTGCCAGTATAGTTTTTATATTTTGAGCAAGTACAGATAATTTTAGCGGCTGATATTTTAACTTTTCGGAAATTTTTTTTAATTCATCAATGCTGCCGCTCAATATGCAGTCAGAAGAGTCAACTTTGCCAGTGATTACTTCTCTGTGTACGGCACAATCTGTTCCGCTGCTTAGGGCTGTTTGTTTAATGATATTTGCTTGAGCACAAGAAAGACCGTAAATTTTAAGAGTTTTAAAACGGTGTTTGTCTATTGCTCTTTGGGCAAAAGTTTTGTCAAAACCAATTGTACTAAGGTCTGACTCTTTGCAATTCAAAAATTTAACCTTAAAATCATTCTCCATAAATATAAATTAACACAAAAAATAATGGAGAAGAAATATTTGACCGTTATTAAATACCGCAGCTGTCTAATGCACAATCAATGAGAGCTGCTGTTACCTGTTCAGTAGCTTTTTGATGAGCATCTTTTCTTTGTACTACATCAGGAATGCCGTCTTTATTTTCGTCAGTTGCAGCTTCTTTTAATGTACCGATACCTGCTGTAGTACCTACAAAAGCTTTTGTGCCTTTTTTCAAAAGGTTAGCACCCATAGCTTCTTCGGTTTCTATCTGGATACGTTTTTTAAGTTCATCATTTACTTCTTTAGGAGAAAGTTTTTCACCCTTTTTCTTTGCGGCTTCTCTAATTTGTGCCCTCATTTTAGAAAGCTCAGCTTTATCTTTGTGAGAAATTTCAGCCAAATCTTTCTTTATACCGTTTTTGCTTAAATCTTTAATCCAAACTAATGTTTTGTTGCCTGCATTAAGTAAAGTACCTTTAATACCTTCTTGTTTTTTGGCTGCTTGTGCAACAAATTCCTGAGCTTTGCCGAGATTGTTTAAAGCAAGTCTTCCCATTTTGCCAAGATACGGGGTTGCCTGATTGAGGAAATTATAAAATCTTCCCGTAACAACTGATGCAGTCAAACCGCTGGCAAGGCTGAGTGCACCAACAATAGTAAAGGATTTTAATGCGCTCGGAGCTTTATTGTTATCTTTGATAATTTCTGCTAATTTTTCTAATTTTTCAGCACGAAATTCATCTTCACTTTTGCCAGTGCGGTTTTCTTGGGTCAAAACATTGGTGATTTTTGAAAAATCAGAATCTTTTTGCCCGAAGTTGCTTTTTGTTCTATGAGATCCATATGCGGATGAAGTATTTAATGAGTTAATTTGTAACATAATTTGTGATGCCTACCGTAAACTGTTATTAATGTTTCGTAACTGTACTTTTATAATTCTTCTGTTTTTATTTATGCCGCAGAGTGTTGACCGATATCAGCAATACCGTCGCCGTCTTTATCTCTGTTAGCGGCTACTGCTGCTGTTGTACCTGCTGAAATACCTGCTACATCTGTTGATACCTTCTTGATTAAATTGTCAGTATCTGCAAGATTTTTTTGTTCAACAAGCTTTTTGTAATTTTCAGCTTGTTTAGACTTACCGGCAAGTTTTTTCGTTACTTCTGCTGCAATTTCTTTATCATTTAAGGTTTTACCTTCTTTAGTTGCAGTCTTTTTAACTGCAGTTGTTACTGCTTTTCTTATGCCTTCAATTTGTTTATCCAGTCCATCTTTGACCGCTTCCGAACCCTTTTGGGCATAATCATTAAGAGCTTCCATTCCTTTTTTAGCATTTGTCATGATAAAGCCTTTAAAGCTCTTTTTGCCTACAGCCGGATTTTCAGTAATAAATTTATTTAATTTTTGTAAACCTTTGTCTGCAAATTTTATTACAGGCTGCATTATATGTTCTTTTATTTGCGGATTGTTAGAAAGTTTGGTGTAAGCTGTTTGTAAACCTTTTTTACCAGCTAAACCTGCAGCACCAGCGATTGCCGCAATTTTAGCAAATGTTTTAATCGGCCCATCATTCATTTTATCTGCAACGCCTTCAAGACTATGGAAACTGTCTTCGTCATAGCCTCTTACACCTGCTGTTTCTAACCAGTCAGCGGCTGCATTTAACACATCTTGATTGCCTTTAAATGATGGTTTTATGGGTGAACAACCTACACTTTGATGAATAGATGTCATTTTCTAACACTCCAAATTATTAATCTTACTTTCACTTACATTTATAAAAAACGTGTGATTTTAAAAATTGCTATTTGTAAAAGATTTTATTAAATTTTCTTAACAAAAGCCTTATTAACTCCTTTAGCAATTCCTTCAACCATGATTTTTTACAGTTACAAGTTAACTTAATTATTATATACTATTTCTTTGTAAAAAAAAAGCTGCTTTGCAGCTTATACTTCATAATCTTGGGAGGAGATTTGGGGATTTGTTACATGTATCATAATTCATTATTGCAAAAATGTTTACACTTATAATTATAAATGTAATAAAAATTTACAATACCTTTAAAAGCATGTAGATTTTATGCTATATCCTACTTTTTCTTTTTGGGCATGGATGCAGGCTCGTTTTTTGTTTTTGATGTGCCCTGTATTCTCTTTACAGAAATAACCTCAGGTATAGACTGAAGCTTAGTGATAACATTTTTTAATCTGCTAACATTGTCTACTTCTATTCCCATCTCAATAATACCAATCTTTTTAGCCGGATTTGACTTTATGTTTGCATATGCAATGTTTGTATTACACTCGGTAAGTTCTATCATTACATCTTTTAATATTCCCATTTTGTCTTGAACATCAATACGAATAGACGCAATATAAGTTTTGTTAAGGCCTTTATCAGCCCATTTTATATCGATAAGACGTTCTTCCGGTACATTGTCTAATGACGGGCAATCGACCCTATGGATAGATACGCCTTTACTGCGTGTAACAACACCGACAATTGGCTCTCCAGGGACAGGTGTGCAGCATTTAGCAAAGTAATACAGCATGCCTTCAAGCCCGACAATATCGTTTTTAGATTTTTTTGTTTTAGTATGCGTGATAACAGGTTGGTCATCATCAGTCGGCTTTTTGATACGATTTGTTATTTTATTTACGGTTGTTTCTCCGTAACCTAAAGCAGCAAGAAGATCATCAACGCAAGAATAGTTCATTGATTCGGCTATTTGCTTCAATTCGCCCGATTTAACAAGTTCGTCCAATTTTGCCTTGCCAATTTCTGTCTCAAGCATATTATGCCCGAGAGTAACATGTTCTTCTCTTTTGTTTTTCTTGTACCACTGTTTTATTTTTGATTGAGCAAGTTTTGTTACAACGAAGTTGAGCCAATCCAATCTTGGCGCAGGTGTTTTTGAAGTCATAATTTCAACAATATCACCGTTGTGAAGCTTTGTTGAAAGCGGGCATATTCTTCCGTTAACAAGTGCACCGGTAATTCTGAAGCCGACATCCGTATGGATTCTAAACGCAAAGTCAACAGGAGTTGCGTCTTTAGGAAGGTCTATAACATCACCTCTCGGGGTGAAGGCAAATACCTGATCCGAGAATAAGTCGAGTTTTACACTTTCAACATATTCGCTTGCGGAAGATACATCTTTTTCCATTTCAGCAAGCTTACGCATCCAGGAAAACTGTATATCAGTATCAGCGTTAGCCTTTTGTGAACCTTTTTCTTTGTATTTCCAGTGAGCGGCAACACCGTATTCCGCCACCTGATGCATTTCATGGGTTCTAATTTGAACTTCAATAGGTTTGGATTTGGGCCCGAGAACAGATGTGTGCAAAGATCTGTACATGTTGCTTTTGGGCATTGCAATATAATCTTTGAATCTGCCTGGTATTGGTTTAAACTGTGAGTGAATAATACCCAGTACTTCATAACATTCGTTTACAGTATCAACGATTACTCTGACTGCTGATATGTCGTAAAGCTCGTGGAAAGCGACGTTTTGGCGCTTCATTTTTGCGTAAATCGAATAATAATGTTTTGAACGTCCTGATATTGTTGCTTTTATTTTATGTTGTTTTAATATCTGGCTTATTTTTTCCACCAGAACCTGTATTGTTGCATCCCTTTCGGCCTTTTTTAATGCAACCAGCTGGGCTATTTCAAAGTATTTTTCAGGATTAAGGTATCTTAAAGACAGGTCTTCCAGTTCGGCCTTGATTTTACCGATACCGAGTCTGTTAGCCAGCGGTGCAAATATATCCAGAGTTTCCTGTGCTATTTTTTGTTGTTTGGCGGCAGCCATATAGTTTAGTGTACGCATATTATGCAGACGGTCAGCAAGTTTTAAGAAAATAACCCGGACGTCGTTAGCCATTGCAATAAACATACGCCTAAAGTTTTCTGCCTGACGTTCTTCTTTTGATTTAAACTGGTATTTTCCTAATTTTGTTACCCCTTGAACAAGGTTCAGGACATCATCGCCAAAGTGTTCTTTTATGGTTTCGGGGCTTGTTCCGGTGTCTTCAATTATGTCATGAAGAAGTGCAGCAATGATTGTGTGTTTGTCCATCATTAAATCTGTTAAAATCTTTGCTACTTCAACAGGGTGTACAATATAGGGTTCTTCGCTTATTCTGTATTGTCCGGCGTGTAATTTTGCTGCAAAGACATATGCGTCTTCAATCTCTTTTATATCTTTTTCCGGACGATGCTGCTGAATCAGCATATCTTTCAGCGGCTGAAAAATGCTGAAATCGGGGCCTTGTTCTTCGGTATGTTCAACGAGTTCCGTCTTTTCCTCAGTTTCAGCCTCCGTGCTGTTTGGAACTAATTCTTTTTTTTCTTCACTATTGTCTGTCATAGTTAATTATTGTACACTTTTAAACAGCAGTACACAAGGGGTATAAGGTGGAAAGTTTTTATTATACGTCAGATAATGGAGTTGTTTTAAAAATTAAGGCTGTGCCTAATTCATCCAAAAATGAGATTTGTGGATTACTGGAAGGCTCGCTAAAAGTAAAAATAAAGGCTCCAGCAGTAGAAAACAAAGCAAACGATGAACTTGTAAAGTTTTTTGCAAAGATTTTAAAATTGCCTAAATCTGCCGTAACCCTTAAATCAGGAGCAACAAGCAAGATAAAATCGCTTTATATAGAAGGTTGTACTATTGATAAAATAAAAGATGTTTGTGCTAATATTATTTCATAGTTAAAAAGTAAAGGAATATATATGGTAACTACTATATGTTGGATTATCCAAATAGTTTCATCACTTGTTTTAATACTTCTTGTTATGATCCATTCACCCAAGGGTGACGGCATAGCAGGTATAGGCGGTGCGTCTCACGTTTTTGCCTCACAAAAAAATGCTGAATCCGGCTTAAATAAACTTACAATGTGGGTTGCAATAGTATTTTTTGTCTCTACATTTATTGCCGGTTTTAACATATTCGGCTAGACAAAATGAAAACACTGTCCCTTTTATTACAGCCGGTGTGCTTTGTAGTGTGATGTATGCTGTGTAATTTAAAAGAGACAGTGCCTGTGATTTGCCGTATATAGGGTAGTTGAGATAATTTTTTATACGTTATTGTTAATAATGCGTTTCATATAAAAGCTTACATTTCTTGCCCAAAACTTATTTAACCCCTCTTTATCAGATTTATCGTTTACAGGGCAATACTTTGAACCGATACGTGCAACAGTAGTGCGGCCTTCATTTATATAGTTATCCTTTAAATTGTCAGCCATATCATCGAGACACTCTGAAACATTATTATAGGTTCTGAAGCGGTAGCTGTTTTTATATCTTATTCCACCAACGTTATTTCTTTTTCTTGCAGAATAACTTGTTCCGTTTCCGGATTCATTAATTGTTATTGCTGCTAAAAACACAGCATTTATTCCGTATTTATCTTGCAAGTCAAGAAATTTTTTACCATGGCCTTTTAGGACACCGCCAAGATGTTTTTCTATTTGTTCTGCAGTTCCTTCAAATTTTGTTGTCACATCGAAATTACGCAAACTTGCACTCGTTGCTACTTTCTTTTTGTTAGATACAACCTGTACTTTCGGTTTTGCTTCTGCAGTTTCTTGTATTCTTACTTTATCTTCATTTGCCTGAACGGATGAAGCCTCTGTTGTAGAGGTTGTTTGTGCGGTAGTTACGGCTTGAGTTTCTGTTTTAGGCTTTTTTAACTCATCCGGCGTAGTATGCAAAGGAGCAGATGATGCGGCGCTCCTTTGCATCTTGCTGAAGTAAACGTCAGGATATGAGCCTTTAAATTCGGATGGTTTATATCCGAATACAAAACAGAGGCTTCTGTCAGGAACTTTTTCTTTTGGCTTTTCGGGTGTTTCCTCTTTAGCCGAAAGTTTAATATGCTGGCCGACAAAAATTGAATTAATATTAGAAATATTGTTCAGCTCAGCTATT
The DNA here is from genome assembly GCA_944322935.1 of Candidatus Gastranaerophilales bacterium. Lineage (GTDB taxonomy): Bacteria > Cyanobacteriota > Vampirovibrionia > Gastranaerophilales > Gastranaerophilaceae > Limenecus. Next base: position 24,890 of record CALUQO010000015.1, read on the forward strand.
TCTTTTACTTTTTTCTGGATTTCTGCGTTGTCATTAATTTTCAGCGTATTACGGACGATTTTCCACAAGTTATCGCCGCGGCGTACTTCATAGTCGCTCATTAAATAGAATCTCCTCTTAAATTATATCCAAGTCTTACTTATTTAATACTCACGTATTAATAAAAACAATTTAAAAACTCGAATTTCAATATTAAATCATTTTGTAATATTTGTTTACAATTTAAGAAACAATTCTTTCTAAACTTCTGGCAAAACGAACAATAGGTTTTTCTTCGTACCAGTTTATAGAATCAACAAGAACAGTCTTACAGCCCAAAAACTTGCCGAAAAGTATATCCGTTAACGGTCTGTCACCAACCATAACCATCTCATTGCTGTCGATGCCGTGCTCTTGCAAAAACTCTTTGGAAACTCGGGTTCCGGGCTTTTTGGCATTTGCAAGCACCGGGAAATCTATTTGGTTAGCAGCTTTGGAAATGTATTCAAGGTTATGATTGTTTGATATTATCAATAAGTTAAAATCTTTCTTTAACCTGTCAAACAACTGAAGAGTTTCTGCGGAGAATGTTCCTGATTTTGACTTCATGACGGTGCTGTCCAAATCAAAGGCTATTACTTTGAGACCTTCATTTTTAAGTTTATCGTAGTCAATTTCGTATATTGTTTTTGCTTCGTAATCAGCTTTTACTATCATCTTACGTTTTTAATCCCTATTGTCCTCGCGATTGCATACTTGTAATTCTGAGGTTCACTGCTCAATTCTACCCATATCTCGTCGTTAGTATTACCGACGTCTTTTTCTTCATCCAGAGTAATATTATATATCTTTTCTACTGTAGTTTCAAAGCATTCATCAGGAGTGATTACCTCAATTTTATCGTTTAATAAAATTTTATTTTTAATCTTAATTTTGTAGATATTTTCTCCGTCCTTCTTGGATTTGTCCCAGAACTCAAAAAGAAAATCCGAACCCGCCAAGCCTTTGGAAACATCGTAGCTGTAGCCTTCGTGGTCTTGCTCATCAAGATAAAATCCTGTTGTATAACCTCTGTTACCGATTTTTAAAAGCTGGTTAAACATTTCCTGCGGGTCTGTTTTTTCGCCGTTGTAATAAGCATCAATAGCCTGTCTGTAAGCTTTTGCAACGGCTGAAACATAGTATAAACTTTTGGTTCTTCCTTCTATTTTAAAGGAATCAACTCCCGCTTCAATCAGTTGAGGTAAATAGTTTATTAAAGCAAGGTCTTTTGTGCTTAAAATGTGAGTGCCTCGTGCTGTTTCTTCGATTTCGTAGTACTCACCTGGGCGTGTTTCTTCCAGAAGCTTGTATTTCCAGCGGCAAGGCTGGGAACATCCGCCGTGGTTTGCTTTACGCTCACCATGAGTCATGTAATCACTTAAAAGGCAGCGTCCCGAAAGTGAAACGCACTGTGCACCGTGTACAAATACTTCAAGTTCAATATCAGGAACATTTTTTCTAATCTGTGCAATTTGTTTTATGGACAATTCTCGTGCCAGAATTACTCTTGATGCTCCAAAATCTCGCCAGAATTTAACTGCTTCAGAATTTAGCGTGTTTGTTTGGGTGCTTATGTGAATATCGATGTCTGGCAAGTTGTTTTTTATAATGTTTAAAATCCCGAAATCACTGACAATAAGAGCATCCGGATGCGCATCTTTAATTACGTCCATACTGTCATAAAGATTTTTTATATCTTCATCATAGGCATAAATGTTTAAAGTCATATAGACTTTTTTACCGTATGAGTGTGCTAGATCTATTGCTTTTTTAAGGTTTTGCGCAGTTATAACGTCGCCTTTTCTCATTGTTCTCAGGCTAAAATCTACCATGCCCATATAAATGGCATCTGCACCGTAGTTTATGGCGTAATCCAATTTTTCTATATTACCCGCAGGCAGGAGTAATTCAACTTTCTTTTCCATGATGTTTTTATTTTATTATAAACATTATTTTGACTCTACCCTTGAAATCGTAATTCGGGCGTGTTAATATGACGTCATAATGACACTAAATCCATATGAAGGTGGTGAAAACTGAATGCCGGAAGTTAAAGTTGGTGAAAACGAAAGTATCGAAAGCGCTTTAAAAAGATTTAAGAAAAAAATCCAAAAAGCAGGTATTTTATCCGAAATCAAAAGACGCGAAACTTACGAAAAACCAAGCATAAAAAGAAAACGCAAATCTGAAGCTGCACGCAAACGCAGAGTATAAGATTTAAAGATATAGCAAAAGCCCTTTTAAAAATTATTTTAAAAGGGCTTTTGTAATTTTGATTAAATCATATTAAACAGTTTTATGTTTTTTTATAATGTTGTCCATAGTACGGAAAATCTTTTCGGTCATTTCCTGAATATATGCACTTGAAACAACACCGTTCATAACTATATCAGCGCACTGCATAGCAGGGCGAATGTATGTTTGAGCGGTTGTATTAACGTTTTCAAACTGCATGTCTGCGGCTTTGCCTGTTTTTCCTCTGGATTCGGCTCTTCTGTACCATCTATCCTTAATAATTTCAAATGGAGTGAACACATAGACCTTTATGTCCATGATATCTCTAATGCCTTCATTAAGAACATACAAACCTTCGTTAACAATTATTTTAGACGGCCTTTTCAAAACACCGTGAGGAAAACTTTCGCATGTAGTAAAGTTGTAATCGGGGCTTCTGACAGCAGAGCCGTTTTTAAGACTGACGAGATGTTCCTTCATTAAATCAAGATTGATTGCATTTGGAGTGTCAAAACTATAGCCCTGTGCAAAGAAAGCTTCATAACTACCTGCTGCTTTAAGTTCCTTTGACCAATCATGATAATAATCATCGCAGCAAACAATTGTATATAAATCCGTACGTTCTTCTGCAATACAAGAACGTATTGCGTTTTGTACGAATGTTGTTTTACCTGAAGCGGATTCTCCTGCAATTCCGATAAGAAAACGGAAATCAGGGTTATCGAGCGCACGGCGTGCTGTATTAAATATAACAGACTCTTTAACATTAAGGAAAAGAGGGTGCTTTTGTTTTTTATCCTCTTCAAGAATTTTTTTCAAACTTTCTACAATCTCTACTACGATAGCAAGGGTAGAGGTTTGAGTTTGCTGTAAAGTATTTTGCATTTCTTGTTCTTTTAATTGCATGCGATAATTCCATTCAATAATATCTATATTAGAATAAAACAACTTGAAATTCTCATATCTTAATCTAAAATGTAAAAAAAATTAATGTTGCTAGTCTAATGTTGATATATTAAGCAATTGTTATATTTGTGCCATTTGTAAATTACTGCAAAAGTTATTTAGTAATACATAAAAAAGACTCTCGTAAAACGAGAGCCTTTTTAATTAAGTTGTGAAACTTACTTAATATTTGAATAAGTCCATGCATCCATGTTAGGTGCTTCTTTTTGAGAAGGATCAACCGTCATGTCTGAAGCGTTTGTATTCAAGCCGCCTTCTTTCGGACTTTCGTGAGCGATTGGTTTATAGATTCTGTTAAAGTATTCTATAACCATTCTGTCAGAGTTGAAGTAAGCTTCAGAAGTTCTGATTGCCTGACGCATCATTCTGGCCCATTCCATTTTGTTATCATAGTATGTAGGAATGATTTGATTTTCGATGATATCCATTATGCAATCATGATCTTTCCAGTGTCTTTCTTCCCAAGGAATATCATCATCCAAGCCCGGATATTCGACAGTATAGCCGTTAATGCCGGGGAAAGTACCTTCTACTGTCCAACCGTCATAGATTGAAAGGTGTAAAGCACCGTTTGCGTTAGCAGACATACCTGATGTACCTGAAGCTTCGAGAGGTCTGATAGGTGTATTTAACCATACATCAGTTGCTCTCTTTAATTTAGCACTCAATTCAAGTTCATAACCGGCAAGTACTGCAACGTTTTTAATGTTATAAGATTTGTGAAGAATATTATTGAACATTTCACGTCCGTTAGCATCATCCGGATGGAATTTACCGGCAAAGATTAATTGAACTTTGTCAGCATTTAACAGTTTCAAGATTCTGTCCATATCCATGAAAATAAGCCAAGCACGTTTGTAATCGGCAAATCTTCTTGCCCATGTGATTGTTAACACATTAGGATCGAATCTTTTACCAGTTGTATTAGCGATAAAGCTAAATACTTCTTTTTTCATTTCAATTTTAGCATCTAACAATTCTTGCAAAGATTTAGCATTAGCCATTCTCGGATCTTGCCAGTAGTGGAGGTTAACAGCGTTAGTAATAGCTCTGATAGGACATCTGCCTTCAACCCAGTTCCACATTTTGTTAGAAACAAGACCGTGTAATTGAGATACTGCGTTAGCAATACGGCTCATTCTTAATGCAGCAACAGTCAAAGAGAAGTGCTCACCGCCTAATTCAATAGCTCTTTCTCTTGAACATCCAGCAAAGAAGCCGCCTTCCATAAGGGTATCAACCCAGTGAACTTCGTTACCAGCAGCAACAGGTGTGTGAGTAGTGAATACAACCTGTCTTTTGGTTTTTTCGAGATCGCCGTTGTTTTGTCTTAATAACTCAAATGCAGCAGGAAGAGCATGACCTTCGTTCATGTGAACACATTCAAAGTCATATTTAATTTGCTGCAACAGTCTTACACCGCCGATACCGAGAACAACTTCCTGAGCAATTCTTATTTTTTCATTTCCATCATAAAGCTTATGAGAAATTGAACGAGCCCAGTCAGAGTTGCCCTCTACATCAGTTGTCAACAAATAAACAGGACAAGATCCGAATAAATCAGGGTCTACACGAAAAGCTTTAACGATAACTTTTTCGCCAAAAATATCGAGTGTAACCTGAGCATCCACTTCTTGCAAAAAGTCGTAGTGTTTTCTGATGTAAGCAACTTCTACGTTGCCTTCTTCGTTGATTCTCTGATTGTAATAGCCAAAAGACCATAACATTGTTACACCAACCATAGGAAGCTGTAAGTAACCGGCAGAAAGCATGTGCGAACCTGCCAAAAATCCTAAACCGCCTGAGTATGTGCTCAAAGATTGGTCTAATGCAATTTCCATTGAAAAATATGCTACTTTAGGTAATCCCATTGATTCTCCTTTTTCATCACTAATCTACCATTCGCACTATGTGCAGTTAATTTTATACCAACAACATAGCATAAATGCAATAAAAAAGTTAATTTTGTTTACAACCATACTCAAACGCTTTTATTTCAACGGGAAACGTCGAACAGCTATCCACTCTGTAGACTAAAAATTTTATTGGTTTATCTAAATTTACACTCTCCATTGTTTCAAAAAAGGCATCAACGTTATTTACTTTTTTGCCGTTAACTCTTAATATTCTATCCCCCGGCTCAAGACCCGCATTCATGGCAGGAGTATAATTTAGAACATCAACAATTTTTACACGCCCTTTATAATCCTTTACATAAAGGCCTAACGGTGATGAAGCTTCTACCTGCTGTCTTATAGCGATTCTCTCGTCTATAAAATTTTGCACGGATTTAAAATCAATGTTTAAAATAAGGCATATTACAAGTAACATGCCCGTAAAAATTTTTATATATTGCATAAATGATTCAATAAATTAAATTACAAATTTTGAAAAATCCGCAATTTTGTCGAATTTTTGTCTTATTGAATAAAGCAGAGCCAGCCTGTTTTGTTTAACTTTTTCGTCTTTATCCATTACAAGAACATTTTCAAAGAACTCATCAATAGCTTTAACAGCTTTTGATAATTCTTCATAAATTTCTTTATAATTTAATTTATCAATATCTATCACCGAAGTACATTCCCAAAGCAGTGTTTCCGAAGGATTATTAAATAATGCTCTATCGGGTAATTGTTCTGCTTTATAATCCTTTGCAATTCTTATAATCCTGTTTGCAGCCTCATTAAGTTTTACAAACTCAGATGTTTGAATTTTTTCAGATAAAAATTCCACTCTGTCAGCAAAATCCTTAAGGTTAGCAAGTGCATTACCGTTTGCAATACAAGCATCCACAACATCGTGTCTGTATTTTTCCGTATAATATATGTTCAATCTTTGTTCAAAGAAATTTTTAACATCATCATACAGTGCTTGTTTATCCTTAATTTCAACAGGCATTAAGTCAATGGATTTTTTAATAAGTTCTAACAAATCTATATCCAAAGATTTTTGTATAACTGTTTTTATAATACCGAGAGTTGCTCTTCTTACCCCGAGAGGGTCAGCAGACCCTGTTGGTTTTTTACCTTCTGCAAACACTGCAACAATAGTATCTATTTTGTCTGCTATACCTACAATTTGACCTTCGATGCCTTCTGCAAGTTCAGAATCAGCCCCTAAAGGATAGTAATGTTCTTTAATACCTTTAACAACTTCAGGCTTTTCTCCAGCATTAAATGCATAATCCGAACCTATAAAGCCTTGAAGTTCCGTAAATTCAAATACAAGGCTTGTCACAAGGTCTGCTTTACACAATAGCGCTGTTCTTTTGACAGTTTCTAAAGGAGCATTTGTTCTTTGAGCAAGATATTCAGAAAGTTTGATTATACGCTGTGTTTTGTCATAAACAGACCCCATGCCCTTCTGGAAAGTTATTCCTTTTAATTTTTCAACATAGCTGTCAAACGGTACTTTTGTATCTTCGTTAAAGAAGAAAATTGCGTCATCTAATCTTGCAACAACAACTCTTTCGTTACCTGCTTTGATATTGTCAAAATTGTTGCCTATATAATTAGTTATTGTTATAAATCTGTTCAATAGTTTTCCGTCTTTACGATTATAAAGCGGGAAATATCTCTGGTGAACAGCCATAACTGTTACAGTAACTTTTTCCGGAATGCTAAGATATTTTTCATCAAAGCCGCAGATTACCGGCACTGGCCATTCGCATATATTTGTAACTTCTTCTAACAGGTCATCATCAAAATAGACATCTGCATTTATTTTTTCCGCTTCAGCCTTAGCTGACTCCACAATACGTTCTTTTCTTTTTTTAGAGTCAACAATTACGTTATTATCAAACAAAGTCTGTTCATAAGAGTCAGGATTTTTAATTTCCACTTTGTCAGATTTAAATCTATGACCTCTTGAGTATCTAGAAGATTCAACATCAGCAATTTTGAGTTTTAATTCCTCGTTATTAAGAAGAGAAACAACCCATCTTATCGGGCGCTGAAATTTTACGTCTAAATCAGCCCAGCGCATAAAATAAGGACCTTGCATTTTTAAAACAATTTTTTCAACATTTTCCTGCAAAATGTCCTTAATTTCTTTACCTTTTTGTTCAACCTTTGCCCAGACATAATTGTCCTCTTTATACAGAGCAGACTCATCAACTCCGTTTTTCTTAGCAAATCCCTGACCTGCTTTTGAGAGGTTTCCATTTTCATCGTATGCAATACTAAGGATAGGCCCCTTAACTGTTTTTACAGTATCAGGCTGTTTTTCTTCAAAGCCCTCGATAATTAAAGTCAAACGTCTGGGAGTAGAGAAATATTTTATACCGGAAAACTTTATCTGATTTTCGTTTAACAATTTTTCAAAAGAATTCTTTAACTGAACAATACCGCTATTTACAAATTTATATGGTAGTTCTTCTGTTCCTATTTCCAACAAATACTTATTCATACGATTTTATAAACCTCTGTACTTTGATTAACGTATGATAATTATAATACAAACACATAATATTAAATACAGAAGTTTTAGCAAAGCAGATTAAAGTAAGACTGAAGCTTTCACGGCTTTGCCTGCAATATAAAGTCTTTCTTGTTTGTGTAACGTAATTCGGTGACAGAATTGTGTAACATATACAATCCGAAGCATCTGTCCCTTGATGGCCTTAGCAATCATTTGAGTTCAGAAACTTAGCTCGTTCAAACATATTAAAAAATCATTGTGTAAAACGAATAAATAAACTATACTTAATATTAACAACTATTTATGCAACAAGGAGAAAGTTATGGCTATGCGTTTTGATGCCGGTGAAATTATCACCGCAATGGTTACCCCAATGGATGAGAACAGAAAAATTGATTTTTCTTCTCTGGAAAAACTGGTTGAACATCTTATCAAAACAGGCTCTAACTCACTGCTTGTTGCAGGTACGACAGGTGAGTCGCCGACCTTAACCCACGAAGAAGAAGTTGAAATCTTTAACTTTGTGAAAAAGGTTGCGAACGGAAGATGCAAACTTATAATGGGAGCAGGTTCCAATTGTACCCAAACAGCTGTTATGGCTACCGAAAACGCTAAAAAAGCCGGGGCAGATGCTGTTTTATCCGTTGTTCCTTACTATAACAAACCTTCTCAGAAGGGATTGTTGAAACATTTTGCTACAATTGCACAATCAACAGACCTGCCTATTATTTTATACAATATTCCCGGACGAACGGGGATAACAATGGCCCCAGAAACCATAGCAGAACTCGCAAATAAATATAAAAATATATTTGCAGTAAAACAAAGTATAGCTAATATGGATATAATCACAGAAACAAGAAAACTTTGTCCCGATGACTTTGTTATATATTCAGGTGATGACAGTCTTACATTGCCAATGGTTTCGGTAGGAGCATACGGCGTAATTTCTGTTGCATCGCATATTATCGGCAGCGAAATGCATGAAATGCTTAACCTTTATAAATCAGGAAAAGTTAAAGAAGCTACCAATATGCACCTAAAACTTTATCCGTTATTCAAAAAAATATTTATGGCACCAAACCCTGTACCTGTAAAAGAATGTCTTGCTAAAATGGGGATAATTAAAAATTATGTAAGATGTCCTCTCGTTGAACTTGATGAAGAAGAAAAAAACGAATTGTATTCTGTCTTAAAACAATACATTTAAACGAATTATCTGTCAAAAGCAGAGCAGAATATAATGTTTTCATATGATGCAATGTATCTGTTGTTGTAACATTATAAAGTGAATAAAGATTGAACAAAAGTTTAGCCGTTTTGTTCTGTAAAAGAAATTTTCAGCAGCGAAATTTCGATATAATGTTTAAGAGCGACAAACAGCAATATAGGAGTTTTATATGAAATACGATTTGGAAAATATTTTTACGTTTGTTAAACATGATGAACAATGGATACAAAAGCTTATAATAGGCAGCCTGTTTATTGTTGCAATGATTGTTTTGTTTGTGATTCCGTTTATCTCACTGGCTGTTGTACCAATAGCTTCATTGCCTTTATTTATTATATGTTTATTTGCCGCTGCTATAATCGGACTTGGTCTATACGGGTACTTTTTTAAAACGGCACAGGATTACATGAACAATCCGCAGACAAAATTACCGCAATGGAGCGACTTTTTCTCATTTGTACTTATCGGTTTAAAGGGAGCACTGGGCAGCATAATGTATAATCTGCCGTTTATTATTTTTAACTTGGTAATTGTCGGTTTTCTTCTTATTTTTAAAGCAGACAACTCAAAAATATTTGAGGTTGCAACACATATGGTTGATGTAGTTATGCAGCTTTTTTATATTGCTTATTCATTGATTTATCTTGTTTTGGAGGCGGTGTTTATAAAAAAAGGTTTCAACCCGTTTCAGTTTTTGAATTTTTCCGAAGGCTATAAAATGATAAAAAACAACTTTATTGAATACCTTATACTTGTAGTTTTATACATTGCAATCTCTACTGTGCTTGTTGCCTGCTCATTTATACTTTTTATTACTATTGTCGGTATTGTGCTGATACCTTTTGTTATAATGTATGCATGTATTATAAGCTTTGTAATAACTGCCCGTTTTATACAAATAACTGACGAGCAAAAAAGTTTACAGAAAAATTAAAATTAATAACAAAGGAGAAAGAAAATGGAACTTGATTTTGAAAAATCATTGACATATATGTCAAAAGACCCAGGCTGGGTCAATAAATTGCTTGCAGGTTCGGGCATTGTGCTTGCTATGTATGCTGTATTTATAATACCGTTTTTTGCATATATTATTACAGATTCTGCCGCTGCCGGAATAGCGAGCCTTTTGCTTTGCCTGATTTGTTCTGCTGTGTTATCGCTTATTATGGCAGGATATTACGCACAAATAGTCAACAGAAGGATTAATTATTCAAATACATTTCTTCCTGATTGGAACGAATTTGGCAAACTGATAAAAACAGGTTTAAAGTATTATGTAGGCTCATTCATATATTATTTGCCTTTTGTTTTGTTGTCTTTTATATTCATATGCTGTGTGGCTGTTGCAGTTGACCACGGCTTTCATATTGCGGCATTTCTTCTTTTAACAGGATTCGGTGCTGTTTGTGCAGTTGTAGGTATATTAACAATGCTGTTTGTTCCGCTTATGATGGCAAATTTTTTCAGAGATTTAAAAATTCTTTCTTTTATAAACTTTAAATCCGCTTTTGAAATGCTAAAAGGTAATGTCGGAAACTACTGTATACTTATATTGCTGTTTATAGCACTTTCCGTGCTGGTACAAATTATAATGTCTTTGCTTATAACAACAATTGTCGGTATTATTTTTCTGCCGATATTATATTTCTACTCTTATGTTGTCGCAGCAGAACTCGTTGCACAATTCGTACTTTGCTCAAAAGAAAAAACAATAAGCGCAGAAGCGCAATAGCATAATTGATATTTTATAAAAACTCCCGCTAATATCGCGGGAGTTTTTAATAATTGATATTGCAAAATGTAGATGTCAGTCTAAAATCTAAAATCACGTTCGCCGTGTTCGATTTTTACGAGGTCCTCTTCTACTGCGTTTTTAATTTTTTCACCGCTTTCAAGTATTTTCATCTCATGTTGAATAAGCTTTTCACCGATAGCTTTTGTCTCCGGCGAGGCATAGTCCTCCAAATACTCTTTTAAAGTAATAATTGCATTAGGGTGGCAAAAGTTATGGATTTGCTGTTGTTTGCAAACTTCCATAAACCTTTCTCCCGTTCTGCCAGCACGATAGCATGCAGTGCAGAAGCTAGGCAAATACCCAAGTTCCATAAGCCACTTTATAACCTCGTCAAGCGGTCGTCTGTCAGAAACATCAAACTGAGCCGAATCCTCGCTGTCAGGCATAGGGTTAAAATATCCGCCGACACTTGTCTTTGAGCCGCCAGACATTTGAGAAATACCCAGCTTTAATAATCTTTCTCTACATTGTTCGGATTCTCTGGTTGAAATAATCATGCCGGTATAAGGTGTTGCAATACGTATACATGCAACTATTTTGGCAAATGTATCGTCATCAATGCCGTTATCAAAGGCGCTCGGATCAATATCATCAGCCTTTTTAATACGAGGAACACTTATCGCATGCGGGCCTACGCCGAATGCAGCTTCAAGATGCTCTGCATGCATCATTAATGCCGTAAACTCGTATCTATATAATTCCAGACCGAACAATACACCGAGGCTTACGTCATCAATGCCTGCTTCCATTGCTCTATCCATAGCTTCCGTATGGTAAGCATAGTTGTGTTTAGGGCCTGTCGGGTGGAGTCTTTCGTAGGTTTCTTTGTTATAAGTTTCCTGAAACAATACATAAGTCCCGATTCCGGCCTCATGGAGCTTTTTGTAATTTTCAACGCTAGTAGCCGCAATATTCACGTTTACACGACGGATTGCACCGTTTTTGTGTTTTACGGAATATATAGTTTTTAAAGATTCTAATATGTATTCAATCGGATTGTTAACCGGATCTTCGCCCGATTCGATTGCAAGCCTTTTGTGTCCCATATCCTGAAGCGCAATTACTTCGTTTCTGATTTCTTCCTGAGAGAGTTTTCTTCTTGGGATATGTTTGTTCTGATGATGATAAGGGCAGTAAACACATCCGTTTACACAATAATTAGACAGATACAAAGGCGCAAACAAAACTATTCTGTTGCCATAGTAATCCTGTTTAATCTCCATGGCAAGGTCAAAAATTTCTTTGTTTTTTTCTTCAATCTCGCAATCCAACAATACAGCCGCTTCACGGTGAGTCAAACCTTTTTTGAGTCTTGCCTTTTCTAAAATTTTATCAATAACTTCAATGTTATTTTTGTTTTTTGCTGCATATTCTAAAGTGTCTAAAACTTCTTCATGGCAGATAAACTCTTCTGCCTTATGTGATTTTGGATTATACATGGTACCCTTCTCCCTATCTCTTAATTAATTATAGCACGCAGAGAAAAAGTGAAATAAAAATTGATAAGTTATGATAAATGAGTTAAAAGCCAAACTGACATCCGGCTACAGCAGCTTTTGTATACAAAAGGCTTTATTTTGTCATATATTTTTTTGTGTTAATCTTTTTTTATGGCAATGTTTTTAGATAAAGCAAAAATAAAAATACTTTCGGGACGCGGCGGAAACGGTGCCGTTGCCTGGCGCAGGGAAAAATACGTTGACAAAGGCGGCCCCGCTGGCGGTGACGGCGGCAGGGGAGGCGATGTCTATTTTATTGCCGACGAAAGTATGACAACCCTGATGGATTTTAAATATCAATCCATATTTAAAGCAGAAAACGGTGAAAACGGCAGACCGAAATCTCAGCATGGAAAAGGCGGAAAAGACCTGTATATAAAAGTTCCTATCGGCACTGTTGTAAAAGATCCTGAAAACGACAAAATCATTGCCGACTTAACTGAACACGAACAAAAAGTTCTTGTTGCAAAAGGCGGCAGAGGCGGCAGAGGCAATGCAAGATTTGCTACAGCACAAAAAAGAGCACCTCAGTTTTGCGAACCAGGAGAGCCGGGAATTGAAAGAGATTTAGAACTTGAATTAAAACTTATAGCAGATGTAGGGCTGCTTGGTATGCCTAATGCCGGTAAATCCACTTTAATAAGTGTTATCAGTTCTGCTAAGCCAAAGATTGCGGATTATCCGTTTACAACCCTTGTTCCTCATCTTGGCGTTGTTAAAAAACCTTCGGGTGACGGATTTGTTGTGGCTGACATTCCAGGTCTTATTGAAGGAGCAAGCGAAGGTGTCGGTTTAGGACACGAATTTTTACGACACGTTGAAAGATGCCGCTTTTTAATTCACGTTGTTGATATTACCGGAGAAAACCCTGTTGAAAACTATTTAAAAATCAATGATGAGTTGAAAAAGCATTCCCAAAGGCTTGCGGATTTGTATCAGATAGTTGCTCTTAACAAAATAGATTCAGTTGAGCCTGAAAAGCAGCAGGAATATTTAAACCTTTTTAAAGCTTACGCAAAAGATGTTTTTCTGATTTCAGCAGCAACCAAAGAAAATATAGATACTTTCTTAAACTTTGTTACGCAAAAGGTTGATGAAATTCCAAAACCTGAGTTCAAAATCGATATTGATGAGGATTTTGCTGCCTTTGACAATGACGACAGCTCTTATTCTGTTTATAAAATTGATAAAAATACTTACTCTGTTGAGGGCGGAAAACTTATCCGTCTTGCTAACGTAACTGATACAAGAAATATCGACCAGCTTTACAGATTCCAGAATATTCTTGCCTCAATGAATGTATATGAAGCCTTAAAACAAGCAGGAATTAAAGAGGGTGATGTCGTAAAAATCGGTCATATCCAGTTTGATTATTACGATTAGGGTGCTTTTGCTATCTCGTGCTGAGTGTTTATAAGCTTTTTGATTATTCTTTTGGCTTCGTCCATCTGCGGGTCTTTGTCATTTATAAAATCTTTTGCAGTATATTCAACCTCGTAATCTGGTGAAATACCTTTTTTATTTATATCAATGCCTTTTGGTGTAAGATATTTTGCAATCGTAAGATTCATGCCTGTCTGGTTCGGCATCGGGTAAATTCTTTGAATCATACCCTTGCCATAGGTTCTTTTTCCGACGAGAATTGCTTTTTGATTGTCTTTAAGCGCACCGCTCAAAATTTCCGAGGCGCTTGCCGTTCCCTCGTCAATTAGTATTACAAGCGGTTTATTGATTGCATAAGGTTTTGCCTGAGCGTTTATAACAGCCTTTTGTTTGTCACGGTCAACAATGCTGACAATATGTCCCTGTGTAAGAAACATGTCAGCTATGACAACAGCATTAGGCATAAGTCCGCCCGTGTTGCCGCGAAGGTCAATAATCAATCCGGGGCAGTTCTGGGTTTTGTTTAATGCATCGACAAATTCTTTTGTCATATCGGAACTAATAAAGCTGCCTATTTGTATATAGCCGATATTTTTGTCTATAATCGAAGCTTTTATATTCTTTATATGAATTTCTTCTCTTTTAATTTCTTTTGTCAAACGTTTTTTATCGCGAAGAAGCTCCAGTTTTACTATCGTATTAATTTCACCGCGGATAAGAGCAGCTACGTCACTTATTGTTTTTCCGCTAACATCTTTATCTCCGACCTTTAATATAATATCACCGGCTTGTATACCCGCTTTTTGGGCAGGAGTAGAGTCCACAACGCTAATTATGATTATTTTGCCTGAAATAGACATGATGTTTACGCCTATACCCACTATTTTGGCATCAATATTAGTATTCTGTTCCTTAAATTCTTCACGGTTTAAAAATCTTGAATACGGGTCGTCAAGACTTGCCAGCATTGAGTTTATTGCAACATAGGCGTCTTCTTCCGTTTTTATTTGGTCAATGTAATGCTTATTCCACTTAGTCCAGTCCTGCCCGTTAAGAGTAGGGTCATAGTATTTGCTTTTTATCAGTCTCCATGATTTTAAAAACAAACGTTTAGGGTTAGTTGTCTGCTTATTTATTAAATCTCCCTCCTGATAATCAGGAGTAATAAAAAACTGCACATTTTGCATATTCAAATAGTTGTATATCGCAAGACATGCCAGAAAAATTATAAAGATAAAAACTATTTTGGATAAGACTTTTTTGTACATAAAACCATTTAACAGCTTAAATAATATTTTATCAATAATACGGTTGTTTTATTTTTATTGGTTATAAAGAATCTGCCTCAAACAAAATAAATGACTATACATCCCTGTTAAAAAATATACTCGGCAGTTTCGAAAAATTGTGTACCGTTGCTGCAGCCTCTTCCGGCGTTATTTTACGCACCACCTTGCCGGTTTGATTATCGTAGATTTCTATCATATTATCTTCGCTCATTTTGAAAAGATAGCGGGGCTCTTCTATTTCTATTTCTTCTTCATCTGTCGCAAATTCATCGTCATCAACGGATTTTTCAATTGAAGATGAATCATCATCATTTTCAGACTCGTTATCTTTTTTCTTTTTTTTATCGGGAATAAATGGCACCATCGGATTAAAAGCGGCTTCCGGATCTTTTTTACCGGCCTTTTCTTTTTTTCCAACTCCGTCAACATCAGGCAGTTGGTTTTCAAGAGCCATTTTGGCAGTATCAGCAACATCATTTGCCAACTGCGCAGTTGTCAAATTTCTTTGAAGACCTAAATTCGACATGGAAAATCCGTCTAATCCCATATGGTAGTCCTTTACAACTTAATATTTTTTTAAGGTTTTGCCCTTGATGCTTATTTATCATATTATAATACATGTTTAGATGAATATAAATATCGGAGTTAGTGAGAGTTTATGGCACACAATAATTTCCACATGCTTATGCAAAGTATATTGAATGCACCTTTATGGGTACAAGAAGTTGTATATCTTGATATCAAGCAACATCTTGAAGAAGTACTGCCTAATGCGGCTGTTGATGCAAAACCCGGCGAAGTTTATCCGGCATATTCACCGGAAATAACTTTTAAAGGAAAACAAGAGCTGGAAACGCATGCCGGCGGGTATGAATTTACAATATACAAATATCTTAAATGTGCATTAAACAAACAAAGAGTAATTGATATTACACTGGACAACTTCTGGACTCTTGAAGAATCATCGTCATATCTTTCACAATGCATAAAAATGGAACTTATAAAACCTCCCAGTTCCGTTATTTTGGCCAGTATACACTACATGAGCGGAGAAATCAGACTTGGCGAATATGTTAAAAGGCTCAACAAAATAGATATCAAAGAACTTGACGATATTTTGCGCAAACAAAAACAACATAACGAACAAAATCCCGATTCACAGCTCAAAATAGGGGAAATTATGGTGGATATGGGTTTTGTTGCCAACAAAGATATAGACAAAATTATCCACACCAAAAGTGAAGCGAAAAAACGCTACATACTCACGAACGAAAACAAACCGGCCGCAATTACTCCCACAGCACCCAACTTGCCTAAAACACCGGCTAATGACGAGCTTGTAAAAAAATTGATGACAGAAAACAAGCTGTTGAAAGATAAATTAAGAGCAATTTTTAACATACAAAACAAACATAAATAATGAATACCAAACCGGATTTACTACTGCAACAAACACGTTCAAATCTTACTGAACAAGAATACTACGGCTACATTATTTTGTGTAATGCCGATAAAAATATACAAAAAATCGGCATTGATTGTGATTATCCGTATTTTCACCGTTCTGCGGCAAAACCGCTGCAAGCTTCTGTGTTAAAAGATTTTAAAACAGATGAGTATTACGACATGAGTGCACGTGAAATCGCTGTGTGCTGCGCATCACATACAGCAGAGCAGGTACATATTGACATTTTGCGTAATCTGTTAAAAAAAGGAGGAATTTGTGAAACAGACTTAAAATGTCCGGCTATAGAACCTTTGGAAAAAAGCGAGCAAATTAAATTTGCCGGTAAATATACACCATTACACAACAACTGCTCGGGCAAACATACTTTGATGCTGCTCATTTGCAGACAAATGGGCTGGGATATAGCAACATACCTTGACAGAGACCATCCGTTACAAATAGCAGTATATAAAAAGATACAACAGCTATGCGAAGCACAAAAAGAGCTGCCTTTTACTTTTGACGGATGCGGAGCTCCGAATTTTGCAACATCATTAAGTGAGCTTGCAAAAGGATTTTACAATGTGTTTTGTACAGACGATTACAGGGGAATTAGAAATGCTTTTTTAAACCATCCGTATCTTATAGGCGGCAATCACAGACCGGATACCGAAATTATGCAGCTTGGCAATCACATATGCGCCAAAGCAGGGGCAGGCGGCATAATGTGCATAGCAAATACGTTATCTTCCCAGGTGCTTGTAATAAAGCTTATGGAGGCGGATATGCAAGCAAGAAGCATTGTTGCTGTTGATGCAATGATTAAACTCGGCTGGGTTGATGATATAAATTCCACGGATTGTACTCTCCTTTACAATAAAATTGTAACAACTGAAAACAAAAAACCTGTCGGCGAATACAAATCCCTTTTTGACATAAAGGATTTTGTATATTAACCGAATGTTTTAAATGTTTCTTCAATATTTTTATCTATAACTTTTTTGATAGAATCCATTTCCGTTTCTAAAGCGCTTTGCTCGGTAGAAAGCTGCTGGATTTGCATATCAAATTTTTTATCTATACGTTCAAGACTTTCCATCTTGCGTTCGTACTCGGCATTAGCAACATTGAAGTCTTGTTGGTCAACACCTTGATAAATGAATGAAGACCCGTCAAGTGATTGATCATGCCATTGACCGTCATCACCTATATTTTGTATAAACCAGTTGCCTGTTTTGAGGTTGCTTTCAAAGTAATCAGCCTGCAATGCATATGGCTCAACCACATAATTTGCAACAGTCATTCCCTCCGGCATAGGTTCGGGCAATTCCGTAACAACAATTCTGCCGTATGAATCAGCCACGCGCATGCCAAGACCGCCGTCTTCAATATCACCGGTAACAATTTGATAAGAAAGCCTGCTTAAATCCGTAGTTGAAGAGCCGGTACCGTCAGGATCATAATACAGGTGCTGAACATTCATGCCTTCACTCCAGAGATATGCTTCAGTGTCCATCTGATTGGCAAGCATTAATTTTTCTTGAGTTAATTGTTCAATTTGATACTCAACATTGCTTTTGCGTGCAGTGAGTGACAAATATCGTGCCTGTGATGCTGACAATCCCATTTTGCTGATACTCCTTTGTTACATTTAAGTTATCGGCAGTTTGTTTAATTATCTTTAAGAATTTGAGTAGTTTTTTTACAAATATTTACAATTAGTGTAACAATCGATAATCCTTTTAACATTAACTTATTTTTAGATTATAATTACAAATATAATTACAGTTTATGAAGAGGCAAAATTAAACAATATGGAAGAATTACTGAAAAAGACAGCATCTGAGCAAAAGAAAGCTCTTTTAAATAAAGAAATATCCGCTGTTGAGCTTGTTAACGCTGAATATAAAAGAATTGAAGAAATTGACGAAAAAATCGGTGCATTCAATTCCTTATGCAAAGAACAGGCACTTGAAACAGCAAAAGAGGTGGATAAAAAAATTGCCGCTGGAGAAACATTACCGCCATTAGCAGGTATACCTCTTGCACTAAAGGACAACATTAACCTTAAGGGTACCAAAACAACCGCATCAAGCAAGATTTTAGAAAATTTTGTTTCTCCTTATGACGCAACTGTTAGTGTAAAACTTAAAGAAAACCTAATCCCGATTCTTGGTAAAGTCAACCTTGATGAATTTGCCATGGGCTCTTCAACAGAAAACTCAGCGTTTAAAATAACAAGAAACCCGTGGGACACAAATAAAGTTCCGGGCGGAAGCTCAGGCGGTTCCGCCGCATCAGTAGCAGGATATGAAGCAACGATTTCACTCGGCTCAGATACAGGCGGAAGTATTAGATTACCTGCAAGCTTCTGCGGCATTGTGGGTATGAAACCAACATACGGCCGTGTTTCAAGATACGGATTAATTGCGTTTGCATCTTCATTAGACCAGATTGGTCCATTTGGCAGATGTGTTGAAGACACTGCATTGCTGTTAGAAGCAATAAGCGGTCATGACCCGCATGATTCAACATCGTTAAACATGCCGGTACCCGCGTTTAGCAAGGCTTTAACTAAAGATATTAAAGGCGCAAAAATCGGTGTAATAAAAGAACTTTTGGGTGATGGTGTTTCTGCCGATGTAAAAAATGCTGTTGAAAATGCTATAAAAAAATATAAAGAACTCGGTGCGGAAATTATTGAAATTTCTCTTCCTCTGCTTAAGTATTCAATAGGTGTTTATTACATACTTGCAACAGCAGAAGCAAGCTCTAACCTTGCAAGATTTGACGGAGTAAAATACGGTCACCGCACAAAAGATGCAAAAAATCTTCTTGAAATGTATACCAAAACACGCGCCGAAGGCTTTGGAGACGAGGTGAAAAGGAGAATAATGCTGGGGACTTATGCATTAAGTGCCGGATACTACGATGCATATTATAAAAAGGCCCAACAGCTCAGAAGATTAATAAAAGAAGATTTTGATAAGGCTTTTGAGAAAGTAGACGTACTGGTTTCACCGACATGTCCGAATACTGCTTTTGAAATCGGTTCAAAAATTTCGGATCCTCTTAGCATGTACCTTACAGATATTGGCACTATCAGCGCAAACCTAGCAGGCATTCCCGGCATGAGCTTGCCCTGTGGATATGATTCCGACGGTATGCCCGTTGGGTTACAAATTCTTGCACCTGCTTTACAAGAGGAAAAATTATTTAATATAGCGTATAATTTTGAACAAGCAGTAAAAGACACACAAAAATGTCCTCTTATTTAGTAACAAAGAATGGAGAAGATATGAAAAAGATATTTATCACACTGGGGTTGACACTTCTTTTAGGCGTAAGCGCTGCAGGAAGCGCATTTGCATATTCTACGGAAGGTGCGATGTACTACAATGAAGGTTTGGATTTTTATGAAAGAGGAGAGTACAGCAAGGCACTTGAATCATTCAAAAGCGCTGTTGCAATTGACCCGGATTTTGTTGATGCATACTACAATATGGGGTCATTATTTGAATACTTAAAAAGCTATCAGTCAGCTATAGCATGCTATACAAAAATTAATCAGCTGGATCCTGATGATATGGAGGTTGTACTCAAACTTGCTGAGCTTTACCATAAGGTCGGCAATTCAGAAAGAGCACTGTTTTATGTAACAAAAATCAAAGAAGGCGATGATTTATATTCAAGAGCAGCAAGCCTCAAAAACCAGATAGTAGTTGCAGCGCAAAGAGAAGAAGCTAAAAGTTCATTAAATAACATAAACACTGCAAACTCTGCAAACAGAAAGGTTATTAACAAATTTTCAGGCCCAACCGGTCTTGCTGTTGACTCAAAAGGTGTTTTATATGTTGCAAGCTATAGCGACAACTGCATATACAAAGTAATGCCAAACGGTCAATCTCAACTGTTTTCCAAAAGCCCTCTGCTTGGCGGCCCAATAGGTCTTGCTTTTGACTCTATGGACAATCTGTATGTTGCAAACTACACTCAAAACAATATTTTAAAAATAAATAAAGCCGGCAAAATTTACACATTTATGAACAACATTACAAATCCATACTATTTGATTATAAAAAACGGCAATATGTATATCTCCGAACAGGGTAACAATACTGTTATAAAATACAAATTGTACTAATATTTTAAGAAGAATAAAAGTGTTACAAAAGAGCCGTAAGTTAAAGTTACGGCTCTTTTGTATAAATAATAAAGTTTATATCATATCAACAACCATTTTCTTACTTTGTCAGCTATATAAACAAAAGACGGCAGCGTCCCTAAATTTCCTGTTTTAAAATCAGGCGCTTTTGAATAAACTAAAAGCGGAACCTGTTCTCTTGTGTGATCAGTGCCCGGCACTGTCGGGTCGCAGCCATGGTCTGCAGTAATAAATAAAATATCGTCTTTTGTCATTTTATCCATAATTTCAGGCAAGAAGCTGTCTATTTCTTCTATAGCTTTGCCATATCCTTTCCAGTTGTTTCTGTGCCCGTATAGCATATCAGTATCAACGAGATTTGTAAAAATAAGCTCAAATTTTGGCGGTTCAATTGAATCAGCAATTCTAATTTTATCAAGCTCAAGAGTTCCCTCAACAGCCTTGAGGGTCAACTCAAGACCTTCTTTATTAGAACCGGTATGAACAGCATGAGAAATACCGGATTTCACATAGATATCCTCTATTTTCCCAATACCAACAACTCTTCCGCCAGAATTAAGAATTTCATTCAATACTGTCGGCTTTGGCGGTTCTACAGAATAATCTCTTCTGTCTTTTGAGATACGTACAGGCTTTCCGTCAACAATATGGTATGGTCTTGCAATTACACGTGACACATTATGCTCGCCTACAAGAATTTCTCTGGCTATATGACACATTCTGTAAAGTTCTTCAAGCGGAATAACATCAACATCTACAGCTATTTGAAAAACGCTGTCTGCACTTGTGTAAATAATAGGAAATTTTGTTTTGTGATGTTCTTCATTAAGGTCTTCAATGATTTTTGTGCCGGATGCCGGATAGTTTCCTAGCACTCCGCCACAGGCTGTTTGTTCAATAAATCTATCAATAACATCTTTTGGAAATCCTTGCGGATAAACCTTAAAAGGTTCATCAAGCACAAGTCCTGCAATTTCCCAGTGGCCTGTTGTTGTATCTTTGCCTTTAGACACTTCTCTCATAATTCCATATTGCGCAATTGTCTGTTTTTCAGGAGCAACGCCCATAACATCTCCGAGGTTACCTATCCCCATTTTTTGCATTGTCTGCAGATGCAAACCTCCGTTAACCTTTGCAACATTACAAAGGGTATTGCACTCTGGAATATCGTTGTAATCTTTGCAATCAGGCATGGCACCGCAGCCCATTGAATCTATAACCATTATAATTGCGCGTTTCATAAACTTCTCCTCACTAATTAAATCTTGTCATTATTTTATCATATCATTGTAAATCGTATGTATTTTTTGTACCATTAAAATTAAGCATACATAAATGAAAAGAGGAACTAAAATTGTTACGAGCAGGGATTGTTGGGCTGCCCAACGTAGGAAAATCAACACTATTTAATGCACTAACTTCTACAGCAAACGCACAGAGCGCAAACTACCCGTTTTGCACTATTGAGCCTAATATAGGAGTTGTCAGCGTACCGGATGAGAGGCTTTCTGTATTACAGCCAATGGTTAATGCTGCAAAAATTGTTCCTACAGCAATAGAATTTGTTGACATAGCAGGTCTGGTAAAAGGCGCAAGCAAAGGTGAAGGATTAGGCAACCAGTTTCTTGCAAATATTCGTGAAACAGATGCTATTATAGAAGTTGTCAGATGCTTTGACGACCCGAACACAATCCACGTAACAGGGAAAGTGGATCCGATTGATGATATCGACACAATTAATACAGAGCTTGCTCTTGCTGATATGGCAAGCCTTGAAAAACGCCAGCAAAGATTAGCCAAAGTCGCTAAAACAGGTGACAAAGATGCAATTGCCGAGCTTGCTGTTGTAGAAAAATTATTAAAGCTGCTGGAAGACGGAAAGTTCATTAATGTAAAAGACCACTTTAACGAAGATGAGCTGCCATACATAAAACTTATGCACCTTATGACAACCAAACCTGTTATCTATGCAGCCAATGTATCAGAAACAGACCTCGCAACAGGTAATGATTATGTAGAAAAGGTTAAAGCATATGCAAAAACACACAACGCTGATGTTGTAGTGATTTCGGCAAAGATAGAAGCAGAACTTTCTGAACTCGGTGAGGAAGAGAAAAAAGCTTATCTTTCTGAACTAGGTGTTGAGGATTCCGGCATAGAAAGAATGATTAAGTCAGTTTATCACCTGCTCGATTTAAGAACATTCCTTACTGCAGGAGAGATGGAAGTACGTGCATGGACAATTCCTGCAGGAGCAAAAGCTCCGCAGGCAGCCGGGGTTATACATACGGATTTTGAAAAAGGTTTCATTCGCGCAGAAGTAACAAGCTATGATGATTTTGTTGCCTGCGGATCTTATGCCGCTGCAAAAGATAAAGGCCTGACACGTCTTGAAGGCAAAGATTACGTAATGCAAGACGGTGACATTGTTCACTTCAGGTTTGCTGTGTAATATGTTAAAAAAATTTTTAAAATCTTTATTTTTAATTATTATATTTTGTTTTATGTCAGGTTTTTCTGACATAAAGCAGCAGGATGATTACACCTGTGCACCTGTTTGCGCAGCAAATTGTATTGTAAACTATAACTCGTTTAAAAACAGCGATAATGAGCTTATACAATACTTTGGCAAAACCGCTAAAACGACTAAAAAAGGCACAAAAACAAACAATCTGTGCAAGGCACTTGCAAAATACTTTAAGCAAAATAAGCGCAGTGCAATTATAAAATATGACGGAATCCGACCAGTCGATAAAATATTTAAAAGCGAAAAACCTTTAGATATTACAGAAGAACTGCAAAACGGAAAATCTGTTATTTTAAATATCGGAATATACGAATTCGACGGAAAAACTTATCATAGAAAATACGGACACTATGTCAATGCAATTGACATAAACCCCAAGGGGCAAATACTGCTTACTGACCCTTATGAAAAGGGGTCTGCCTTTTATGTGGATATAGAACCTCCAGAGTCATTAAATATACGCCATAACAAAGACGACAATGAAAGGATCCGCAAAAATAAGTTCAATCTCAAATCTTTAAAGGGTATTCCTTATCTGAAAGACAATGAAGCAGCATTCTTAAACGGTATAATTAGTATCAATCTTATTGCTTATTAATAAACAAAATTAACTTATGCATTCATATCCGGATATATTACATTAGTAATTCTCTCCCCGACAATGTAAACCGTTCTTTTTAATTCAAGTAATTCCGGAAAGATTTTTTCATTCATAATTATTTCATTATTGTCCATAATAACATATGTGATGGATTTATCTTTTTTTAAATCATCAATAAGATTTAAAAACTCATCAGATGAGCCGCTTATTTCGAAATAATGCTTCACGACAGTTAAGTTGCGAAATTTTGCAGTTTCGTACAACGGAAAAAGTTTTGTTATTTGATTTTCAATTTTATCCCCATTATCGGGACGGTTAGCATAAATAACTGCTTTTTGCATACATAATGTCCACAATTTAAACCAAAATGCTTATCATCACAAAACAAGATATATAAACTTTTAAATTATATAATATCACAAAACACTATACATTTAAACATTATAGCCCCGCATGATTGTTTTTATAAAAATAATTGTAAATTTATGTAAAATATATACTCAATATATGTTTAAGAAATAAAAATTTGGGTATTATTAATATGTAGCCAATTCTCTTTATACTTTCTCTTCCACTCCTTTTCTCCATGATGAAAACTTTGCCGCCAATCATATCCCTGGCGGCATTTTTATTGATTAAAACAGGGCTGTTACTGCAGAAAAGTTGACAAACTAAAGCAAAAACATCAACAATTAAGATGAGTTCAAATCATATAACAGATATTATAATTAGATTGTATATTTATGTCGCGGAAAAATTTTAATGAACTGTCCAAAATGTAAAACTCCAATAACAGAGAAAGATTTAGTTTGTCCTAACTGCAAAAAAGTTATAAGGCTGCAATGTCCAATTTGCCAAAATATAACAAAAAACACAGTTTGTGAAAAATGCGGCACGGTTCTTTTGAATAAATGCTACAAATGCGGAAAACTTAATTCTACGACTTTTGAGAATTGTCCGAAATGCGGGCTAAACATAAATGCAAGTATTGGTTTACGAGAATCAGTTATAGAAGAATTTGCTGTTCTTACTGTTGAAGTAACAAATTTTGATGACATAAAAAATGCTTTCAAAAGTGATAAAATAACTCAACAGTTCAAAATTAATTTGTACACGCTAATAAGAAAAAACGCCGCACAAAAAAAACTTAGAGTCCAATTTATAGACAACACATATATTATTCGTTTTTGCAAGGACTACAGTTTTTTAGAATCCTGTAAATCTGCGGTTGATTTTGCTATTTACATTGCACAAACAGTCAGCGAAATAAATAAAAAACTATTTGATGCAAAAGGTGTTGAACTAAAAGCTCAAATGGCCGTACAAAAAAGAGATGTATATTCAAAACCGTCTGAATACAAATCAGGACTCAATATAAATGTTGTGTACTCATCAAGCGGCAAAGGACACTTATACAATAACACGGAAGTCGTTGTTGATTCCTATATATATCAGCAGACAAAGACATTCTATCCTTACCAATCATTAAGTGCGGTTTATGTAAAAAATCAAATGGTAATGTTCTTTGAACTCGTTTTGCACCAAATAATACAACCGGAAGAAGAAAAAGAAAAAACAATAGATGCAAATAAAGTTAAACTGCCAAAAAATGTAGATTTCGAGCCGGAAGAAGAAATTGATGAAGAAAAACTTATTAACTTTGACAGCCTGAATTGTACTTTTATAAAAACAAGACAAGATTCACTTTCCGAAGAACTGCAAAAAATCAAAGATAAAAACATCACAAATCCTATTATCGCAGTACGTTCAACAGATAAAAACGGGAAACTTTCTCTTATATCCCAAGAACAACTCGAGAAAATTTTTGAAGATACTAAAATTATAAGGTTCTCATGTTCAATAAACAATAAATACAATGCTTACGGCTTATTTAAACAAATGCTGCTTGCCTATAGGAAGATAGATGAACTTAACTTGCTGCTAAACCCTGAAACAATTGATGCTGTTTCTGCAGATATACATATTCAGGAAATCTTTAAAATGCAAATAAAAGAGCAGGTTCACCCCGAAGATGTAAGATACAGTTATTTTGAAGCTTTCAGCACCTTTATTGCGGCAATACCATACAAAACGATATTTGTTATAGATGACTTTGAATACACTGACGAAGGTTCACTGGAAATCATCAAATATCTGTGCGAAAACAAAAAACTAGGAAATACCGGATTTTTAATATCCTGCAGCAGTGAATTTTCATTACACAGAAAAATTTACAAACTAATGACAGCGCCGAACTATTTTGATATTGAAATAAAACCATCCTCCAATAAAAAAATAGTTGCAACAAACCTTGCTGCAGTAAAAAACATAAAGGATACATTCTTCTTTGAAAAAGTTCTTGAAAATACAAAAGGTTCTTATTTCTACTTTAATACAGCCTTAAAATACCTAACAGACAACGGCATTTTAACTTTGCAAGAAAATAAATACAAAGTATCAAAAGACAGAATGCTTGTGCTGCCAAAAGATTTGGATGAATTGATACAAAAAAGAATAAATCATCTTCAAGTAAAAGAAAATGCCTTTGAAATGTTTGCTTCCCTGCTTTTGCTCGGCGAAAAAAATCATTTTACAAACATTCGAAAACTTGAAATCAACAATGACATAAAAATCCTCAAATATCTTGAAGACAGATGCTTCATAAAAATCATTGATGACAAAGATATTTTTGTACCTGATTACAATCTTTACCTACAAAACTTTATTAAGAGCTGTGAACCTGAACAGCTGTGCCTTATTGCACAAAATGTTCTTGAAAAAATATATCGACAAGAACAAATACCTAACAGCAATAAAGCCAAACTGCTGGAGTATGCAAAACTTAAAAAAGAGGCGTTTGCGCAGTGGCATACGCTCGCTATGATATCAAGCCAAAGCGGAGATTTTTGTGCATACTTAAACTGTACAAACAAATTTCTGTCTCTTGTTGACAACGTAATAGACGAAGAAACAGACAAAACAGTAGAACAAGTTAAAATGGATGTTTACTCTGAACTTTCGTCATTAATGTACAAATACTATCCCGATAAAATCAGAAATTTTCTGGAAGCTTTGCTGACAAGCCTTGAAGCCCAAAATGATGATCAAAGAATAAAAGAAGCTGCAAATCAGCTTGTACAAAGCTGTCTTATAAGCGGAAACTACAACAATGCACTTGAATATATAGGAAAAATTATATCAAGAACTCCGCGAAGCTCCTTTGACCCTGACGACAAAAACTTTAACCTCAATTATTTTTTGGTAAACCTTGTCACGCTTGAAATATATTTCAACCTTGGCAGACTCAACGAATGCATTGAACTTGGAGACGAATTATTCCGCTACATAGAACTTTCCACAATAACAGATAACGTTGTGCCCGAAGGTTTTTCAAAAAAACAATTTGAAGAGGCTCTTTGTGACGCAATATTCTTTATTTGTATGTCACGCATAATACTAATGAAAAAAGACAGAGTTGATGTTCTCATAGATTTTGAAGACAGAACAAACAAACGTTTTACATTTATAAAACTTTTATATCTGCTCAATGAATTTTTAGAAGGCAAAAATATATTACAGCCAATGAATCAACTAGCTCAAAGCGGATTAAAAGATAAATATTCACAGATACTTTTCCCTATTATACAGGGGCTCATCGCCTGGAGTTACAAAGATTGGAATAATTTGGGCAATTATGTCTACAACGGAAAACTTGTTTCAGCACTGCTAAATCAGCATCAGCTTGAATATTTTTGTGACTTAATGATTGGTTTTGCATATCAAAATCTTGGAAGTGTTAAAAAAGCCAAACAGATTTATTACAATATTCTTGATAAATCTGAAGAAAAGGGCATAAAAAATATCACTTACCTGAGCTGGGCTCTTATTGCAAAAGCAGAGTTTCAGGATGGTAATATAGATATGTGCGTAGGAATAATCAACAATTCTATACTCAATATAGAAAAAGATCCTGATGCATCGGAATTTTTTGTAATGATATTCAAAGCACTATCATCAGAAGTCATGATTGCTGTTAAAGCAAATATTGAAAAGGCAATGTTTTGCGCGGAACAGGCGTTTGAAACCGCAGCAAAAAATAAATTAAATTTATACCTGCCGCAATTTGCCGATATGTTGATGTTTATTTATAATACTATATGTGCAAGCAAACAGCCGCCGCAGGTTATAGAAAATTTTAAACGCAAGTCAGCATACGTGCAGCAGGTGATGGCAAAATTTGCACAACCTAAAAAATAACAAAATTTATACGGAGAAGGCATGAAGAAAATATTGTCATCTATATGCATAATCTTTTTTTGCATAACTTTTTGTTCTGCTGCTTTTGCAACTGTAAAAGAAGCAGAAAACAACTATCTTATTGCACAGAGAGAAACGACAGAACTACATAGCAAATTAAAAAACATATACACAGGTTATGAATATACAATAAAAAATATTTACACCAAACCGTTACAAATTCAATCGATAAATATCTGGGATAATGCAAGCGGAACCGTAGCATATCTTTCTGTCAAAACCGGCAGCAAACAGGCCGCCTTTGACACGATAAGCAAAGGCGCATCTTATATTGTTCCGACTTTAACTTTATCCTTTTGGGGCGGACTAATAGCTGCTCCGTTTTCCGCAGCAAAAAACTCTTTCTCTAACAAAAGAGCACTAAATGAATCCGAAAAATACAATACCCCTCAGATAACATCTTTTGAACTAAAGCCAAACGAGACATACAAGTTTAAAATCCTGTCTCTGAGCAAGAGACCACCCTCAATGCGTATTATCTTTAAAAATCCGCTTACCGATGAAAATATGAATCTTGAGATTATAAGATAAAACCATAATCAAAATTCTTAAATATAAACATTACCCTGTTGTGCTTGTTATGTTACGGTATCTTATGTATAATCAAGGAATACTAATACATAAGGGAAGAGGATATGAGCAACAGAACAATTGCGGAAGCACTAATAAAAGCACAACAGTTTGAAGACGAAGATAAATTTGAAGAAGCATATGAATGTTATAAATATGCTCATAATATAGACAAAAGCGATACAGAAGTTATTCAAAAACTTGCGACTGCAGCACAAATGCTCAATCACGAAGATGAAGCCATTAACGGCTGGAACCTGTATATGCGTCTTAAACCGGAAGACCCTCTTTCTTATCACCAATTGATAGATTTATATTATCAGAACAACAATTATGAATACTATATGACAAGAGCCAAGCTAAAGACTATTGAGCACAGGCTTAATCAGGCAACTGATGATTATCGGAAAGCAATTGGCTGTACTAATGATGAAAAAGAAATAATTAATGCAAGATACCTGTTGGCGCAGACTTATGAAATTTTAAACAAAACAACATCTGCAATTGATGAATATTTAAAAATTCTTGACCATGACAAAAATGAGGCAGTGTATATCTCTCTTGCTAATCTTTATTACAATGAAGATAAGGACGCAGCACTCAATCTATTATTACAGGCAATAAAAGATTATCCCGACAGCATTGCCATAAAAGAATGTCTTTGTAAAATTTATCTTGCCAAAGGCAACTACGCAAAAGCTGAGGAATTCGCAGTAAATGTATTCAATAAAATTAAAGCTATGCTTATGCAAGAAAAAAACGAACAGGCATGGTCGCTACTTGAAACATTAACAAATCAAGAAAAACAGGATATCAGCTACAAAGCCTTAATGGCAGAATATTATTACAATACAAACGATACAGAAAATGCCCTAAACTGGATAGATGAACTGGAAAAACAAAACCCTGACAGCCCGCTGCCAAGCCAGATGAGAGCGCTTGTCTACGAAAAAGACAACAATGAGTTTGAAGAACACTTTAATTGGGGCAAATATTATATCAAGAAAAACCAGTACGACCTCGCACTGGATGAATATCTAAAAGCATACAATCTGCAGCCAAAGAACACGGATATTATTAAAGAACTTATTAATTTGTACTCGGTATTAAACGACAACTACGCCTGCGCTGAATTTTGCGAAAAACTTGTTGCAATTGAAAAAGACGATGTTGCAACATTAAAAAGACTGGTAAAATTCTATGAAGAGCAAGGATATGAAGATAAAGTCATTGAATACCTGCAGGCGTTGGCGGAAATTAACACCAAGGACTATGCAACATTTTTAAAACTTGGCAAACATGCCGAAAGTAACAAAAGACTTGACGATGCAATAGATTATTACCAAAAATATTTGAAATTTGCGCCGAGTTCCGATGAAAAAGAAGCAATTAAAAAGAAAATTGACTTGCTTTCTACAGGCGAAATACCAGGCGAAGAAGGATTTTTAGATAAAATTCTAGGCTTTTTCTCAAAAAAATAAAAAAGTACTTGAAATCAAAAAATTCGCATGTATAATTAATTATACAGCGAGAGGGCGTTTAGCTCAGTTGGTAGAGCGCTTCCCTTACAAGGAAGATGTCGGGAGTTCGAGCCTCTCAACGCCCACCAT